>CAZDRT010000107.1:0-11786 GCA_964507815.1 uncultured Puniceicoccaceae bacterium | reverse complement strand
TGGCACGGCAGCCGCCCTCCCTCAGCCGAGAAATAGGATCCCATTCCAAAATCGAGGGGCTTTACGATTTTGGTCGACGCGCTTGCGGTTACACCTTCGTACTCTATGAACACAAAAGAAATGCTCGACAAATGCAGGAACTTGGTGTGGGTGATTGCTTCTTCGATTCGATCTCCGCGGACATTCAAGACGGAGTGATCAATTCCGTTAGGTTGCCCCGGAACTCCACTTTATGACACGCCCCCACGATTGTTCTTCACGTCGAAGCGGACTCGATCCGGACGCGGAGGCGTCCGCGCGGATGTGTTCCGGGGGGTGGGAACTCACGTGGAAGGTGACTTGGCGGGACAGTCCCGATGGGGCGGACCACGAATGGGTGGACGCCGTCGTACCCGGTGCCGTTCAGCGCGACTGGCAGCGGCATTTCGGTTTGCCGGATCCACATGTCGCCCGGCACCCGGAGACCTATGGCTGGATGGAGGATGTCTGGTGGATCCACCGCGCCGAACTTCCCGAAGCCGTGGCGGGCGACGGGAAAGAGATCGTCTTTTGCGCGGGCGGGATCGATTATGCTTTCGAGGTGCGTCGCGGCGGTCGTTTCCTTTTCGGAGGGGAGGGGATGTTCACTCCGGTGCGGATTTCGCTGGGACCGAAAATCGGACGCGACGAAATTCTGGAGATTCGGGTCGCCCCGGTTCCCAAAGTTCAGGGCGGGATCGGGCGTGCCCAGGCGAGCCAATCCTGCAAACCCGCCTGCGCCTACGGATGGGACTGGCATCCTCGTCTGGTGCCGGTCGGGATTTGGCGGGCCTGTTCCCTCCGCCCGGAACCGTTCGACCGGATTGAAGAGGTGAGCCCGCGCTTCATCGTGGAGGAGGACCTCGCCTCGGCGACGATATACCCCGGAATAGAGTGGTCGGGTGGGGGAGCTTACCGGCTCGAGATTCATGTGATCGATCCGGACGGCGCGGTTGTCGCGCGTCGGGAGACGGATGCAGCGGATGCCGCCGCGCCGATCCATCTGCCCCATCCCCGGCTTTGGTGGCCGGTCGGGCATGGTCCGCAGCCTCGCTACACTCTGCGGGTGCGCCTGCGGGGCGCGGATGGGGAGGTGCGGGATGAGCGGGAGATTCGCTTCGGTCTCCGCCGCCTCCGACTCGTTATGAACGAGGGATCATGGGAGTCGCCCGCGGTTTTCCCGAAGTCCCGATCCGCCGCGCCAGCCACTGTGGAGATCAACAACCGCCGGATTTTCGCGAAGGGCGGGAACTGGATCCCACCCCGCCTTTTCCCCGGTGAAATCACCGACGCCGATTACACGCGTCTCGTCACCCTGGCGGCGGAGGCGAACTTCAACATCCTCCGCGTGTGGGGTGGCGGCATCGTTCCCCCGGAGCATTTTTACGATCTTTGCGACGAGCGGGGAATCATGGTCATCCAGGAGTTTCCGCTCGCCTGCAACGATTACCCCGACAAGCCCGCTTACCTCGAAGTGCTGGGCCGGGAGGCCGGTTCGATCATTCGCCGCTTGCGCCGCTTTTGCTCGCTGGTGCTTTGGTCGGGGGGCAACGAACTTTTCAACAGTTGGTCGGGGATGACCGATCAGTCGCGGGCCCTCCGCCTGCTCAACGCCCGTTGCCTCGCGCTGGACCCGGAGCGGCCTTTTGTCCCCACCATGCCGGTCGAGGGGATGGGCCACGGACCGTACACCTACATCGAGCGGGAGCGGGGCCTCGAGGTCGGCGCGCTCGTCGAGGCGGCGGTCAATACCGCCTACACCGAGTTCGGCCAACCCGGGGCGGCACCGCTCGACTGCCTCGAACGCATCATCCCCCCGGAGGAGCGGTTCCCCCCGCGTCCCGGCACCGCCTGGGAGCAGCACCACGGGCTGAACGCCTTTTATCCGGAATCGTGGCTGAGCGAGAATATCCTCGAGCACCAGTTCGGCGGCCCGGCCCGTGATCTGGCGGAACTGGTCGATCGCAGCCAGTGGCTCCAGGCGTTCGGCTACCGGATGATCTTCGAGGGAGTGCGCCGCCAGTGGCCGCGGGCCTCGATGGCGATCAACTGGTGTTTCAACGAAGTCTGGCCCTGTGCCGCCAACAACAGTCTTCTCGCCTGGCCCGACGTTCCGAAGCCCGCCTATCACGCCGTCCGCGCCGCCTGCCGCCCGACGCTTCTGGCCGCTGCGGTCGGACGCTTCGCATGGAGGCAGGGTGAAAATTTCCGTTGCCGTATCAGCCTTTTGAACGACGGGCCCGAAGCCCGTGCCGCCATCGGTGTGACGGTCGATATCGTCTCCGGCGGCGAGTCTCTCCGCCTGCTCGATGGCCTTTCCCTCCGTGCGGACGCACTGTGTAATTCGCGGACGGCCGAGATCGAGGGCACCATCCCCCCCGATTGGAGGGGCGAGTGCTTTGAGCTTGTCCTCCGCTCCGAGGAAACTGCTTACGACAGTCGCTACCGGCTTCGCCTTGGCGGCGTGCCGGAGGCCCCTCCCGCTTTTCAGTCCATCCCCGGAGACTCCATCCGGTTAAATTTTTGATATTCCCTCCACGCACTTGTGGTTACACCATGGGTGACCACGAAAGAAAAAGATTCATTGACAAAAGGGCGGCGAGAGTATTTTATTCAAAATCGTTCCTCTAACTAATCACCCCCATTTGTTTCCCTAACTGGCTTTTTGTCATGATCAAGTTCTTCTGCCATCCGGTTGTCCTCTCAGTTGCAATCGTGCTTTCCGCATCGGAGTGGTCTCTGCGCGCCGAGTCGCCGGTTGTTGTTTTTTCGGACAATTTCGACCGGGGGCCCGGTCCGCTGGTGGAACATCAGCCGGTCGGAGGTATTGGTTCCTGGGAGGTGGTCGATGCGATCGAGGCGGACATTGAAGCCGGGATCGGAGACGAGGAAGGGAGCGGACTGCGTTTGCAGACGGTCGCAGGCGAATCTGGCTCGCTCCGTCTCGCCTTGACTGAAGAGCTGGAGTCCATCGTATGGCACCATTTCCAGGCGTCGCTCGCGCCCCGCGCTTCCGATCCGGCTCTGGATGCGGATGCAAACAGCGCTTTTTTCGTGACATCAATGGGGAATCTGCGCGTCCGGGACGGCGGGGCCTGGTCCGAGATCGATTTCGGTCCCGAGCCGGGGTTGAATGACGGGAGCCTGCATGAGTATTCGATCAAGCAGGATTTCGTTTCCAGAACCTGGGAACTGTGGGTTGACGGCAATTTGGTGACCCCCGATCCACTGGCATTCGCCAATGAAAATAGCTCTACGTCCGGGTTGCGGTTTGAGCAGGACGGTGCGGCCGACAGCATCATCGATTCGGTGTCGGTGGCTCACGAAGTTTTCGATTTCGACCGCGTGACCCTCGATTTTCTCGACGACTTTGAGCGCGGTCCCGGGGATCTGAGCAGCTTTCCCGGGATGTGGTACTTCGACCCCGACGGACCGACCGGTGAAATCAAGACAGGAGCCGGAGCCTCGGGCACCCGCGGCCTCGAACTCGTCACCGAAGCCGACGAGACCGCCGGCCTCACTCTCCACCTGCCCAACCACTGGCAGGCCGTCTCCTGGAAACAGTTCGAAGCCGTCCTCGCCCCCTACGCCGACGATGCCGATTCGCCGACCATCGATCTCGATTCCGCCGTCGCTTTCCACCTGACCGAAAGCGGGGATGTCCGTATCCGAAACGGGGAGAACTGGGAGTCTCTCGGCCTTTCGCTCGATACGGCCGCCCTGCACCGCTTCACGGTCCGGCAGGACTATGTCGCGCAAACCTGGCAACTCCGGATCGACGGCGACCTCGTCACCGATCCTCCGGCGGCTTTCGCCAGCACGGTCGAAGCGCCATCCTTTTTCCGCATTACCCAGGCCCCGGACCGAACCGCTTCATTCGACAACATTGCCGTGACCTCCGGAGTGCCCGACGGCACCCTCACCGGTCTCTTTGATTACGATTTCTGGAGAGGCGGCCACGCATGGGGTGGGGGGGACGGCACTTCCGGCGGCGATCCCAACAATAACAACCTGTCCAATCTCCTCGAATACGGCTTCGGCTTCGCCGACCCCGTCGCCGGTGCCCACACCTACAGCACTCCGGTTGAGGTGGACCCCGCCACCGGGGAAGTCAGTTTCTCTTTCCGGCGCAACCGTTCCGCCGAAGATCTCACCTTTACCGTCGAGACCTCACCCGACCTCACCCCCGGTAGCTGGACACCTTTGCGTCCGGCCGCCGCCGACGTGACCGTAACCCCCACCGACGATCCCAACACCGATCGAATCACCGTCCGCCTCGCCCAACCCGCGGACAACCTCTTCCTCCGCCTGCAAGTAAGCGGTCGGTAGGTGCCCCACGGCTCCAATACTCCGATTCTCCACCAAGACAAATTATGAAAACCACAATCGGCATACTACTGGCAATCCTCGCGCTCCCGGCGGTCGCCCTGGGCGAAGAGCCCGCCGCCGGAACGCTCATCCAACTGAATTCGATGGAAGGCCTGCTCAAGGTTGGCCTTGCCTTCGTTGTTCTTGATTTCTTCCGCCGTCGGCAGAGACGAAAGAACCGTTGACCCGTTCCCCGAGCCCGCATCCCGGTTCCGGGGATCACGGCGGATGTGGAAACCTCGAGTGGTTCCGCGACCCGCGGGTGTTCGTTTACGGCACGTTGAAGCCGGGCGGGCTCTACTGGCCCGGGTTTTGCGAGGGGCGTGTTCGCGCGGTCCGGGAGGCCCGAGTGCGCGGGCGGCTCTACGGGCTCGATCCCGGCTATCCGGCGCTCCGGCTCGGGGGTTCGGAATGGGTCCGGGGAGTGGTTCTGGATCTGGCGGACCCCGGGGTTTTGCGCGGGATCGACAGGCTCGAGGGCTTTGAGCCCGGGCGGGACGAACAGCGGAATGAATACACCCGTCGCCGTGTCGAAGCCTTCGATCCGGGCGGAGGGTCGCTCGGCCCCGTTTGGACCTACGAGATGGACACGGATAAGATCCAGGCATCCGGGGGCAGGCTGATCCCGGACGGAGTCTGGTAGTCTTGACGAGGGGGTGTCCGCCGCCGATTGTCTCCCGGCGAATGCGAACCAACACCAGAACCCAACCGGAGGACTTCCGGGAGATCACCCGTTTTCTCTATGCCCTCCGGAACCGGGGGTCGCGGTACGGCCTTGACCGGATGATCCGGTTCTCCGCGGCCCGCGGGCATCCGGAGAGACGCGTTCCGTGCGTACATGTGGCCGGTACCAACGGCAAAGGTTCCGTTTGCGCCCTCATCGAAGCGGCTTTGCGGGCGGGAGGGTTTCGCACGGGCCTTTATACTTCGCCGCACCTCGTTGACCTGGGCGAGCGGATCCAAGTGGACCGGGTGGCCCTGCCGGCGGAGCAAATCACGGGGATGACCGCCGCGTTGCGGGAGACGGCGCGGCACCTGGGCGACGAGTCGGATCCGGACTATCCCAGCTTTTTCGAGTTTATGACGATGATGGCCTTCCAATGTTTCGCCGCCGTTCCAGTCGATTGCTCGGTGCTGGAAGTCGGCCTCGGCGGTCGTCTCGACGCGACCAACGTGGTGGTCCCGGAGGTTTCGGTCATCACCTCGATCGGACTGGATCACATGGACATCCTCGGCGACACGCTGGAGAAAATCGCAGCCGAGAAGGCGGGCATCATCAAGCCGGGCGTACCCGTCGTGATGGGCCGGGTCCCGCCCGAAGCCGAGAAGGTCATCCGGAGTGCGGCGGAGAAGAGGGGAGCCCCGCTGACCTCCGTGACAGACCGGTTTGCGGCGGATTCCCTGCCGGAGACCAACCTGTGCGGCGGATTCCAGCGTTGGAATGCGGCGACCGCCCGGACGGCTCTCGCAACAATCGCCGCAAAGTTTCCATTGGAACCATCGACCATCGATCACGCCTTCCGGCACGTCGAATGGGCCGGGCGGTGGGAGGAGCGCATCGTCGGCGGGCGAAGTCTGCTTTTCGACTGCACCCACAACGCCGAGGGTGCGCGGGAGCTGGATGCGAATCTCCGCAACCGGTACGGGGAACCGCGCGGGGATGTCGATGTGATCGTGGGAAGCCTGGGACTGGAGCGGGCCCGCGCGGTGCTGGCGGTGGTCGCGCCCTTCGCCCGCCGGATCCATCTGGTTCGACCGTCCCAGCCGCGGGCCAGTTCCTTTCAGGAAATGCGGGATTGCGCGCCCGCCGACTTCCGGGGAGAGATCATCGATTCGGATGTGGAGCGGATCTTCCCCGGGGGGAACCGGCTCGATCTCCCGGCGGGTCGGGATCCGGTGCTCCTCACCGGATCGGTTTACCTCATCGGGGAGGTGCTGGCGCGACTCCGGGGCGGGGAGGAGGGTGGTCAGGGCGATCCGCAGGATCGGATCTGAGTTCATTGCCGCCAACCAAAGACGTTGCACTTCCTTCAGCGGCCACTTTGGATGGCTCCGTGGCAAAGCAGTCGAGTCGCAAGCTGTGGGCTGAGTTCGTCCGGAAAGGGAAGAACGGTCCGGAACGGTCGAATCCACCGGGGCGGGTTGACCGTCGGCCGGTCGAAGGGCTGATCCTGGGCGTCGATCCGAGTCTGCGGGGGACGGGGTTGGCCCTGCTCGAGGCGAGGGGGGCGAACGCCATGCTCCTCCATTCCGAGGTGTTGCGCTTTCCGGCCACATGGAGAACGGAGGAGTGTCTCGGCGGGATTTCGCGCCGGGTGGATCAACTGCTCCAGGATTATCCGGTCACCGCCGCCGCCGTGGAGGAGGCCATCTACGTGCAGAACTACCGCACGGCCCTGATCCTCGGTGCCGCCCGGGGGGCTTCCATCGCGGCGATCGTGCTGCGGGGCGTGCCCATCCACGAATATCCGCCCCTGCGGATTAAACAGGCCCTCGTCGGCTACGGGCGGGCGAGCAAGGAACAGGTCCGGCGGACGCTTTGCCAGGTCGTCGGGGGGGCGACGGAGAAGCTCTCGCTCGACGAGTCCGACGCAACCGCCGTGGCGGCTTGCTATTGGATGACGGGGCGATTCAACAAAGGGGTGTGAGAGGGAAAAGCCAACCAGTGGATGCACTCGTGATCGGCGCGGGAATCGGCGGCCTCGCCGCCGCCATCCGGCTGGCCGCCGCCGGGAAGTCGGTGCGTCTTCTCGAGAAAAACGGGCATCCCGGAGGCAAGTGCGACCGGCTCGTCCGGGACGGGTTCCACTTCGACCTCGGACCGTCGGTGCTGACCCTGCCCTTTCTGCTCGACGAGCTTTTCGAGGCGGCGGGGCGACGGCGGGCGGACTACTTGGAGATAGAGCCGGTCGAGCCGGGGTGCAGCTACTTCTTTCCCGACGGTTTCCGTTTCGACGCCCCGGGGACCATGGACGCCTTCGAGGCGGCCGTGGCGGAGGCGTTTCCCGCCGAGATCGACGGGTTCCGGCGATTCCGCGCCCACATCGCGCGGATATGGGAAGTGAGCGGACCGGCTTTTCTTTTCCACCCTCCGGGTCTGGCGGCCCTGCGCTCCATTCCCCTTGCCAAAGCCGTCCGCGCGCTGCCCGATCTGCGGCCGGGGCGGATGCACGCGCGGTTGCGGAAGTTTTTCCACGACCCCCGGTTGATCCAGCTCTTCGCCCGTTTCGCCACCTACAACGGTTCCGATCCCTACCGTACTCCCGCGACCTTCAATGTGGTCGCCCACGCCGAGCTGGCCTTCGGGTCCTGGCGTTGCCGGAGCGGGATGTTCGCTTTGCCCCGGGCGCTGGACCGCCTGGCCGGCGAGACCGGAGTCGAGCGGGTTTACGATGCGGAGGTGGCGAGGGTCCGCTTCGACCGGGAGGGACGGCCCATCGGCGCGGAGACCGCCGACGGGGGCTTCCACGGTGCCCGCGCGGTCGTCTGCAACCGGGACGCCCTGTCCGCGCGGGCCGGAGATCTCCTCGCGGAGCATCCGCGGGCGGGCCGGTGGCGGCGGCGCGCCGAAAAGACGGAGGCCTCGAGCAGCGGATTCGTCTTGCTCGCGGCCCTGCGGGACCGCCATCCGGAGTTGTCGTGCCACAACGTGTTTTTCTCCGACGATTATCCGACCGAGTTCGATGGACTTTTCGGCCGGCCGCGACCGTTGGAAAACCCGACCATCTATGTCTCGCGGCCCGCCGGGGCCGAGCCGGCCCTCGCCCCGCCGGGGAAAGAGGGTTGGTTCGTGCTGGTCAACGCCCCCGGTCTCCGGGGCTACCGCGACTGGGAGGTGGACGGCTACGCCGCGCGGATCCTCGGGCGCCTCGGCTCGGTCGGCGGGCTGCGGCCGGACCGGATCGAATGGACGCACGCCCACGGCCCCGCGTATTATGAGCAGCGCTACGGTGCCTGGCATGGCTCGCTGTATGGTCCGAGTTCGAATCCCATGCGGCAGGCTTTTCTGCGCGTGCCGAACCGCACGCGCGCCGCGCCGGGTCTTTTCTTCGCGGGTGGATCCGCCCACCCGGGCGGGGGGATTCCCCTCGTGCTCCTGAGCGGACGCTTTGCGGCGGAGGCCTGTGCTTCGTTTTTGTCGCAATGAGGAGCGGGTTCCAAATTTTGATGGTATAGCCGGCCGCCACCGTTTCCGGATCCGCCGGGGATCCGGCCACAAATCAGCGGAGAAAGCAAAACCATCGACGAGCACCGGGTGATCCTCAATGTCCTATTCCGGGGAGTGACCCGGTGACGGGGATTAGTCGAAAGTCCGGTATTTTCCGCCGTTCCGGGTCGCGATGCTGCGCATTTTCGGACCGATCCGTCCGTCGTCAAAGCCCCGTGGATCGGGGAAGTGGATCGAGTGGATACGGGCGTCTTCCGGCAGATCCTTTTGGCGGTCGCGGATCAGGTCGAGGACCTTGGAAAATGGCACCGGGTTGTTGGTTTCGTCGAAGTAGCCGGCGTCGGAAACAAGAAAAATCACGTCCGGCTGCATGTCGAAGGCCAGGTCGAGCACGGGCACGATGCCTTGGAAGCCCCCGCTGGCGGACCGCGCCCCACTGATCGACTGCTCTCCCGACGCCGGAAATTTCCGGGTGACCCAGTCGATCGCGAATTCCTTGTTCGCCATCGTTGCCGGAAGAAGGGAGTCCCGCATGGGGAGGAAGGTGCGGCGGTGGAGGATAACGTTGAACAAGGTATTGGAATTGAGTTCCTCAATGAGTTCCCGGGTCTCCCGCTTCACCTCATCCATGCTCGTTCCGGCCGATTCAGCCGCGTTAAAAACGGAGGTGGAAACATCGACGACGATGATCAGGCGGGCGGCATTCTCTTCGATTCCGAGAAACGAAATGGACGAGGCGTCGCCGATCAGCCCCTGCATCATCCCTCCCACGCCGGAGCTTCCGAAGAGGGCGGCCCCGACGGGGCTCGGGGTGTCGGGGGCGACCGGGGTGAACTCCATCGAGGGCATTTCGGGCAATTGGGGCATGGCGGTCGGGGTCATCCGGTCCACTTGGATCTTCTCCATCTGCATCGGCGACTGGGCGGCCTGTTGGAACTCCGCCACGGCCATCTTGTGCTCCAGCTCCCGCTGCGGCAGGTAGATCGACTTTTTGGCGACGAATTCGGGGTCCTCCTTCTGCGAGGGAACGAAAACGACCACGAAAACGGTCAGCGAGACCAAAAGCACCTGGATGACCACCGCCAGAAAAAGGGTGCCGACGAGTTTCCGTTTCGGCGGTGCCTCGCGAAGCGCGGCGTATTGCTGGAGTGGCGAGTCGGTCATGGCGATAAAACCCGTGTAGGGAAAAATCACCGGTTAGCCAACCAATTTCGTCCCCCGGAATCGAAGGATTTTGATATTCCCTCCACGCACTTGTGGTTACACCCGCCGCCCCGGCATCGCTGATGCAAGATCGGCGAAAAAAGAGTCGTGGGAGCGGCCCATGGCATGGCACTCTTCGCTGCATCAACGCTGAAATACTTTTCCGGGAGGCTTCTCGATTTCCGCATAATGCATTGAAAAACCAGAAGCTTGGGTTCCATTATTCATCAGCGATGTGTTCTTCTCAGAACCAGCCTTCCGGATACCAGGGACCGATGTCGTAGCAGTGCTTGGTTTCGCGGGTGTGGCGGACGAGGCGGCGGTAATCCTCGCTGAGGAGGTAGGGGTCGGGCTCGCCCGGGTAGGGGCGTTCGAGGGTGTCGAGGAGGGTGCGCAGGCGTCCCTTCATGTCGGCGAACACTTCCGCGTATTCGGGACGGTCGGCGAGGTTGAGCTGTTCCTCGGGGTCGGTCCGCAGGTCGTAGAGCTGCTCGGGGTCGTAGGCGGCGGCGTGTTCCTGATCGCCGCGGTCGATCTTAAAACGGCCCTGGGTGTTGGCGGCCTGATCGACCTCGCCGTCGCGCATCCGGCGGATCACCTCGGGGTGCTGGTAGTTGAGGATGAGTTTGTACCGGTCCGTACGGAGCGAGCGCTGGTAGCCCATTTCGGTGAAGGTGGCCTCATGAACGGGCGCCTGGCTGCCGCGCAGTTGGGCGGCGTAGCTGCTGCCGTCGATTGGCAGGTCGGGGGGCAGGTCGAATCCGCAGACTTCGGCGATGGTCGGCAGGAAGTCGATGTTCTGGACGCGCTGGCGGCAGAGGCCGCCCGCGTTGGCGCCGTCGGGCAAGCGCCAGATGTGGGGCACGCGGGTGCCGTCGTCGAAGCAGGTCCACTTGCCGATCACGCCGTGGTCGGCCTTATAGACGACGATGGTGTTGTCGAGTTCGCCCATGGCCTCGAGCTTGGCCAGCAGCACGCCGACGGCGTCGTCCTGCCAGAGTATGCCGACATTGCGGTGGTTGGGCTCGAGGCCGGCGGCGCGCAGGCGGTCGAGGATGGATTGGCGGGAGGGCATGGGCGTGTCCGGTGCCGCATCGAGAAGCCCGCCGTAGGTCATGCGGGGGTCGAGGTCGGCGATGTTCGCGCTGTGCTCGGGGCCGTGGATGACGTTGGTCGAGAAGTAGAGGCAGAACGGGTCGCTTTCGCCCGCTTGTCCGTCGAGGAAGTCGAGTCCGGCTTCCACCTGCCACTCGAGGTTATGGCTCCATCCCCCGGTGCGGGAGTAGTCTTCGACTTTCGGTGGGCCGTCGAGATTGCCAAAGGTGATGCCGCCCGCGTAGTCCCAGCCGTGGCGGTTCAGGTAAGCGGCGAGCCCGGCCTGATTCCCGCGCCGGATTTCGGTATCGCGCGGGTCCTCCGGCGGCAGGTATTCCAGGGGGCGGGTGCCGGGGATGGCGCCGAGTTTCTGATCGAAATTGTGGTATTTGCCGACATAGCCGGTGCGGTAGCCCTGGCGTTTGAGCAGGGTGGCGAGGGTTTCTTGATCGGGCGTGATGTTGCAACCGAGCGGCAGGCGGTAGGGTTCGTCCTCCGGGCACTTCTCCAAAAAGGGGCGCGAGCGGTGGGGGTATTGCCCGGTCAGGTAGCAATAGCGCCCCGGCACGCACATCGGGGAAACGACGTGGGCCTCGTTGAAGCGGGTGCCCTCCCGGGCCAGCCGATCCAGATTCGGCGTGAGGTTGGAGCCCCCGTAACAGCCGAGATAGCGCGGATCGGTGTCGTCGGAGATGATGCAGAGGAGGTTGGGTTTTTTCATGGTAAGTTCCATCGTTAAAGCTCACTCGGAGGAGAAGCAACTGAAATGGGCGGCATGCGCCAGACGGAGGTGTAACCACAAGTGCGTGGAGGGAATACCGAAATTGATTCGATAATCGTGCGTGAGCCGCCGAACTACGGCGGGAGGGCGGGTGTCCCCAGCCGCCGCGATACGTCGGAAAGGATCCGATGCACTTCCGAAAGATTCCCGCGC
>CAZDRT010000106.1:0-11879 GCA_964507815.1 uncultured Puniceicoccaceae bacterium | reverse complement strand
CGCGCCGTCGGGGTCTTGCGCCTACGGGACGGCGTCCCCGGCCGGCGGACCGCTCTCCGCAGCGGAGAACTGTGAGTTCCATTCCACGATGAGATCATACATTTCCTTCTGCGCGCCGCCTTTGCGGGGATCGGCGTAGTCGAGAAGGCTGAACAGCACCAGTGGCCCTCCGACGAGGGAGGCGTCCTGCAGCTGGCGCCCGACGCGGGCCGGCAGGGCGGGTTGGGCGGCGAACGGTTCCCCTTCGGCCGATGTCTGTTCGAAAATCTCGACGACCACCCCGGCCACCGGTTCGGGCGGGGCGAAGGCCCGGGCCAGTTCCCGGTAGTAGGGCTCGATGAGGGGCGTCGAGAGCAGCTCGACCCCGATGCCGTCCTGCACCCAGACCGAATCGATCGCCGTGTCGCCGACGAGGTCGCGGAGGTTTCCCGCGTAGATCGCGGGTGCCGTCCGCTTCCGGAAAAAAGAGGAAATGGCGATGTCCCGCCGGGAATCGTTTTCGCGGATAAGCCGTCCCGAGCGCAGGAGGTACTGCCGGAAGGCCCGCTCCCGGTCGGGTTCCCTCCAGTTCAGATCGTCGATTTCCTCGGAAAGATAATACCCCGTCCAATTCGGGTTGTTCCCGAAGTTCTCCAGAAGCGCTTCCTGCAGGCGCAGGTTGCGGGTGTTCCTCACGCGGAAATACACGTCGAGAACGTCGGCCCGTGTTTCGATCATCCGCCAGTATTCCGGGTCGTTGCCCAACCCGAGAACCACCTCGAGCCCTACCTGGCCAGCCGCCTCGAGGATCCGATTCACCAGCGGGTGAGATTCCTCGTAATTTTCCGGCGCGGGTTGGAAATAGGCGACGGTCCCCTCGTCCGTCCACTGGACGATGAGGGTTTCGATTCCGGCGGCCCGGGCGAGGGAGAGCGTTTCCTCCCAGTCCTCCACCGATTTCCCGGTCCAGTCCCGCGACGGCTGGAAAATGGTGCCGGTCACCGGAGCGGGAGGCACGGGTGCCGGGGCGGGACCCTCCTCCACGCTCTCCACCAGCGCGGCGGCTCCGGCGGGGTCGTCCTCGATCAGTGCCGTCGCTTCGGGATCGCGCCGGGTCTCGCGCTCGAGCAGCCGGTCGAAGATCCGGTGCTGTTCCGAGGTCAGGCCGTCCCCGTCCGCCGGGGAGTTCTCCTGCGCCGGAAGCGGGACCGACAACGCGGCCATCGCCGCAAGAAGGGAGATGGATTTTCGGATTTTCATCGGTAAAAGCGAAGACCGGCCGCCCAGCCGTCGAACCGGGATCCGGTGGCGCGGGCGTCCTCGTCGAGGAACCAGCCCCAGTTGTATTGGAGGAAGAGGTCGATGTACCATTGGTTGGTGGTATATTCGGCCTCGCGGTCGGAAAGACGGAGATTGGCTCCGAGCCCGCCGTAGAGATAGGAGCTGCGGTCGGTGAAGCCCCGGGGAAGGTAGCGGATCGTCCCCTGGATCTGGGGAAAGGTGAGGCTGAGGTTATCGAGGAGCCGCCAGGAAACGCCCGCGCGGTTTTCGGTGAAAAGGGCGAGTTCCTCCTCCTCCCAGTTCCGGTCCCACAGCCAGGCGGCCTCCCCGTAGAGCACGAGAGTGCCCCACCAGAGATCGTCATCGCGGGGATAATCGCCGGCGGCGAGGCCGATGCGGTTGCGCCAGAGCCAGCCCTCGCGCGAGGCGGATCCGATTTTGAACAGGTATTCGAACGAGGTGGTGTAGTTGAGGGTTTTGAAAGGTTTCCACTCGCCGCCGATCCCCCCCTGCCAGGTGTCGTGCTCGGGCTTGATGGTGTCGTCCTCGAACTGGGCGAAGGCCCGTAGGAAAAGGTCGAAGGTCCGGTAGTCCCGGAAGCCGATCCACGGCGGGCGGTAGGAGACCTGGCCGCCGAGTTCGGCGGGAAGACCGGCGTCGCGGGTGACGAAGACGTCATTTCCGTTCGGGATGAACTCGTTGTAGTTGGCGAAGCCCTGGAAGCCCCAGGTCTTCCCGATGTCCCCGACCAACTTCTTCAGATTGAGGATGCTCTGCTGGATTTCCCGTCGCTCCCTGCCCTCGGCCGAGGGGAGCGTTTCCGCTTCAAGGTCGATGGTCGCCTTGGCCGCTTCCACGGCTTGGTCGTTCTCCACCGCCTTCACGAAAACATAGGTCAGCGTCTTCCAGGACCGAAGGTCGTAGGGGTTGTGCTGGACGGCCCGCGAGAAGGATTCGACCGCCAGGTCCCATTCCTTCCGCTTTTCCTGGAGAAAGCCGTATTCCATCCAAACCTCCCGAACCGGATCAGGCTCGAGGCGGAAGTACTCCTGGAAGGCTTCTTCGGACTCCCCGTACTCGCCGAGGTGGTAGTGGGCCAGAGCCACGGACCGGTAGAGACCCTTTCCGGCGTAAACGTCGGCGAACTCCTCGGCCGTCCGCAGGACCTGCCGGTATTCGTCGGTGGCCAGGTAGCTGTTGGCGATCAGGTCGATGGCCTCGTCGCGGATCCGGTTGTTTTCGGCGGAGGGCGGGAGCGCGCGCACCTCCTCCTGGAGGGCGTCGGCGGCCTCGATGGCGCGGCGCGATTCGCCCAGCATGAAAAGGGACCGCACGCGGACGATCTTCCAATCCACCCGGTCGGGTCTGCGGGCGAGCGCCCGGTTGATCGACTCGAGGGCGTCGGCAAAGTCGTCCTGCTTTTCGGCCATGTAGGCCCGGTTCGCCCAATAGTCGGCCTCGCTTTGCTCGGGGAGTCCGGGTTTCGCGGCGGCCTTCACGATGAAGTGGTAGGCCAGACCTTCGTACCCGTTGCGGAGAAACTGGAAGGACAGCAGCATGAGAAAGGAGGCTTCGTCGGCGTCGAAAACTTCTCCGACCGCCGCCAGGGTCGATTCGAGACGATCCTCTCCCATAATGGACTGCGAATACAGCTTCTTCCACTCCTCGTCCTTCGGACCATCGACCGCCGCACTGTCGAGCCACTGGCGGCCGACTTCGTTTTCCCCTTCCGACAGGCTCAGGTAGGCGAGCTGCATCGAGGCCCGGCGGCGGTTTCCGCGGTCGTTCGATCCGGTGGCGATCTGCTGAAAGAGCGTTTCCGCCTCGCCCGGCTTCCCCGCTTTGAGATAAGTGTAGGCGAGGTAAAAGCGGGCCTCGTCTTTTTCCGCCGGCTTCGCCAGGCGGACCGCTCTTTCAAGGGCGCGCAGGGATTCCTCCCGCTGACCGACTTTCCAGAGGGCGGAGGCGTACTGGAGATTGCTCCGGTAGCTCGGCTCGAGCCTCGCCCAGGTCCGGGAAAGATCGAGAGCCAGTTTGCGGTCGCCGCGCCCGGCCGCCTTGAAGTAGAGGCTTTTCGCCGCGAAAAGGCGGTCGGCGTCCGGCATGTCGGGCAGGGCGAACAGGTAGGTCCAGGCCTTTTCGGCCGCCTCCTCGTTTCCGGCGGCGGCTTCGACGTTGCCGATGAAAGAGATGAGCGGACCGTGCCGGGGGTATTTCTCGAGCAGCGGATAGGCCATGGCGAGAGCCTCCTTGTTCTTTCCGGCTTCGGCCAGAACGGTGAGAAGACGACCTTTCAGAAGGTTGCTGTTCGGATCGTTTTCGAGTGCCTCGCGCAGGAGTTTCTCGGCCTCCTCCCAATTTTGGGCCCCGATGGCCGGCTCCACATCGACGACCAGCTGCTGGTTGAGGAAGTTGATCTGCTGACGCTCGAGCCAGGAGTACTCGTGATCCGTCGGGGGCAGATCGATGCCCCGCAACCCGGCCGTCGTCAGCACCAGGAGGATCCAAACGCCCGGGAAGTTCCGTAAACCGAAGGCTGTCATTCGCTCACACATGCTGCGCCTGATTCCGGAGGACCTCCTCGATTTCCGCCTCCGTTGCTTTCCCCATGCCGACGAGGATGCGACCGAGCTTCTCCCGGGAACGTTTTTGGATCCGCAGGGCCTCGACCAGCTCATCCCGGGTCAGCCGCCCCATGCGGACCAACCGCTCGCCGAGGCGTTCGGGAATCGGCTTGGGCTGCCTGGGCGGAGCCGCGTACGCCCGGTCGATCGCGAAATCAACGTCGCGGGTGGAGGCCCACGCCATGCGGATCGCGGCCCCGAACCGTTCGCCCAGTTCCCGTTCCCGGCGATCCCTTCCGTCCGCGGAATCTTTTTCCTCCAGATCGATGACGTCGGTCGCCAGGACGAAAACGTTGTTCTGAAAAGACACCGGGAAAACCCGCATGGCGCGCGCGGTTTCCTCCGGTATCTTCTCCAGGAGATCGGGATCGACCCCGTCCGGATCCAGCTCGACAAAGGCGTTGCCCTTCTGGATGGCCAGGGCCTCGACCAGATCCTCCTCCCAAAGAAGCTCGCGCTCGACCAGTATTTCCCCGAGCTTGCGGCCGCTTTTCTCCTGCTCGGCCAGCGCTTCATCAAGCTGGGCCTGGGTGACGATTCCGCGCTCGACGAGGATCTCCCCGAGGCGGCGGTGGTAGGAGGTCAGCTGACCCCGGGTCGGAAAGGCGTGATCGGTTTTGATCCAGGCGGGATTCTCCCGGCGGATCTTGGCCCGCACGAACTGGCGGACCGCGATCCAGGCGGCCCAGAAATTCACGAAGTTGCCGACCAGCATCCGGGGAAGGGCGAGGACTCCCTGGAAAAGATTGTAGAAGCGGGTCGTGCAGATGAACCGGTTCAGGAGCCGCCAGGCGAAAAGCGCGAGAACCACGTAGAGAACGCCGACCACCCAGTCCCCCTCCCGCAGGATCAGGGGCAACTGCAGGGCGGGGAAGAAGAGGCCCAGCAGGTAAAAGATGCCGAGAAAAACAGCCACCGCGTAGCCGGTCATCACCGCGAAGCTGTTGAGAATCCCCTTCCGGTCGCGCCAGAGCCAGTAGTTGATGAGGGGGTGGATGGTCCAGCCGATCCGCCACCCCTGCAGGCCGATCCCCAGGGTCCACCGCGACTTCTGCCGGGCGGAGGCGCTGAAAGTGGCGGGGAAGTACTCTTTTGTCGCAACGAGTTCCCGGACCTTTTTCGTCTTCTTCCGGCCCAGGATGGGGGAGCGCACCTCCCTTTCCATCTCGATGTATTGCTGGAGGAAAATCTTCCGCCCCTTCATGCCCCGGAGAGAGAGACCCATGATGTAGTCTTCGGTCAGGGACGTGACGTCGAAAATCTGGTTCCGGCGCCGTTGCGCCAGATACTGAATCGCCTTGCGGGAGAGGGCGGTGCCGACTCCCGCCGACGGAAGCACTCCGGTCATGAACTCCCTCATACGCATGTCCTTCAGGTGGCTTTCGGCGAACTCGTCCATGTAAACGCCCCCGATCAGCTGGTTCCACTTCCGTGCCAGAGGCACCACCGGCGTCTGAATGAAATCCATGCGCGGCATCAGATAATTGTAAAACTTCACCGAGGCGGGGTGGACGAGATCCTCGGCGTCGTGCATGAGAAAAATGTCGAACTCCATCTCCGTCCGCTCCTCGTAGAGCAGCACCCCCTGGTAAATCCAGTTGAGGCAATCCGACTTCGAGGTCGGACCCGGCGCGGGCGTCACCACAACCTCCGTGTTCGGAATGTAGCAGCGGGCGCGCTCCGCCTCGCGGAAGGTGTCCGGGTCGTTGGGATAGGTGCCGACGAAGAGAACCCAGTTGTCGTACTTCACCGACTTGCGGAAGTTCAGAATCATGTCGGCGATGACGTCCGCCTCCCGCCAGGCGGGCACCATGACCGCAACCGGCTTCTCCGGAACCGCCTCCAGTTGCTTCCAGGTGACGGGCTTGATTTTGTCCCGTTTGAAGAGAAATCGGAAGAGCGCACGGAAGTAATAGACGCAATCGACAATCAGGTCGTCGATCCCGCTGACCAGAAAGATCACGATCAGGACGACCATGATCACCCGGCAGATCAGCCAGATAGCGAATAGAAATGATTCCAACACAATGGCATGCGTTTGCACGATCTCTCCGCCGATGGCAAGTAAAATACATGTAATGAAGCATGCATTTTGTTGACAGTGATGTTAAGGGTTGCAGCCGGACTGGTCGTCGGCGAAAGTCTCACGGGCGTCATCGAGGCCCTCGTGAACCTTCTTTCGTAGAGGGACGAGGCCGCGCTTTCAGCGCTCAGGGGAACGACCGAACTCACCAAATCAGGGTCTCAGCGGGAGATTCGTTCGCAAGTTTGACGCCCGAATTTCTCCCAAAAAGGAATGAAATTTTACAACCGCTTCGCTAGAGGGGGGAGTTTTGGGAGGGAAAAGAATGCTGGAGCAAAAGCTACTCCCCAACCTCGCCCGAAGGGCTCTCTAGCGAAGCGGTTGTAAAAGAAAGGGAAACCCACTTGTGGTTACACCCGATCACGATCCGTTATGGCTCGATTAAGAAATTGATTGCCTTCCGCCTCGGACGCGCCAAAACTTCCCCGGATGAAAAAGCCTCTCGTTTTCATCCTCGGGGCGGCGGCGGCCGCCTCTTTCACGGCCCCGCTGCTCCGGGCCGACGTGGTCACCCTGAATAACGGCGACCGTGTTTCGGGCACGATCATTGAAGAATCGGCGGCAAAGGTCGTCATCGAGTCCCCCGTTTTCGGCGTTTTGGAGATACCGGGATCGGAGGTGGCCTCCGCCGAGACGGACCTCGGAGATGCCACCGGTGCCGTACCGCCTCCGCCCCCGCGGAAAAGCCTGTCGGAGCAGTACTGGGAAAAGCTGACCAGCAGCATCTTTCCGGAAGGCTTCCATGGTGAAATAACCGTCGGCTACGACCACACGCGGTCGTCGGACACCGAAAGCGGCGTGGTTCTGGGGCTTTCCGGCACTTACGAAGTCGGTCGCCACACGATAGACGCCAAAGCCTTCTACGAATACAGGCGAAAAAAATCCGCCAGCGGCGAGGTGACCAAGCCGACCGACAAATACGGGGCCGAGGCCTCCTACGAGTATGACATCCGGGATCCTTTTTTCTTGCGCGGATCGGATCGGGCACTCGTGGACCGGGTCAAAAGAATCGATCTCCAAAACGACCTCAACCTGCTTCTGGGATGGCGGGCGTTCGACGAGGAGGACTACTCCCTCGACCTCGCCGTCGGTCCCGGCGTGCGCTATCTGGACACATCCTCGGCGGACGGGCAATGGGATCCCCTCGCAACTTTCTCGCAGGACGCCTTCTACCAGTTCAACGAAAGCGTTCGCTTCGACGAGGAAATCATTTATTCGGTGGATCCGACCGACACCGGCAATTACAGCCTGTTGTTCGAAGTATCCGCCTCGGTCCGCCTCACCCCCTTCGCCGAGCCGAAGCTGATCTACCGGAATTCCTACGATTCGACGGTCGGAGAGGGCGGAGTCAAGCGGGAGGAATCCTTCCTGCTCGCCCTCGCGGTGCCGTTCTGACCGCCTGACCTGGCCACGCCGACCGACGAAAGCGGAAACAACCTACCGTCCGTGCGATTTCGCCTGCTTCTTTTTCCGCTGTTCTTTTTTCTTTCTCCGCCGCTCGCCGCGGACGACGGGCGACTGGGCGATTTCCATGAGGGGCTGCGGACATCTTCGGAGGAAGACACATCCTCCGACCCGGCGACAACTCGGAAGACAACCGCCGGAGAAGAAGCTGTGACAAAAACGATTTCCGCTCTTATGGGGGGTCTCTTCGTTTCGGGAACTTCCAACAGCATGGCGCTGGTGGCTCCGGAACCCTCCCCGGACGCGCCGTTCGCGGTTCCGCCCCGCAAGCCCGGCGATGCGATTCTCCCCTACGTCGCGGGCGAGTTTCAGTATCAGTGGATCGACGGGAACACCGACGCTCTCGATTTCCGTCTCGCCGGAGGCTACGGCCCGGCCGGGGCCTCGGTGCGCTGGACCCGCTACCGCGAAACCGAACCCGATACCCGCCTCAATGTTCTCCAGGCCTACGCGCATCTTCGACTCACCCTCGGTGATATTCTCGAATTTTCCCCGGGCCTGGGCTACGGAAATTTCGCCTTCGAAACCGACGCGGACGACGAGGGCGGCTTCGCCCTCACCCTCCCCATTCGTATGCACTTTCATCCCGGCATAGGCCTCGAATACCGTCCGTCATGGGTTTTTCCGAACGAAACGACCGTGATTTCCACGGATGCCCGGTGTCGGTCCGGAGAGGTTCGGTGGTATCCGCGGCCACCACCACCTTCGGATCGAGGGGCAAGCCCCGCGACCACGGAAAAGTAATTCAGCGTTGGTGTAGGGAAGAGTGCCATACCATGGGCCGCTCCCACGATTCTTTCTTTACCGATCTTGCATCAGCGATGCCGGGGGTGTAACCCTCTTTTTTTCCACTCGCCAGAGAACGCCAGCACCCTTACAAACGGCATTATGGAACAAACTCTCATCATCCTGAAGCCCGATTGCATGGAGGCTGGAAAAGCCGGCGAGGTCATCGCCCGTTTTGAAAACGCCGATTTCGCGATCGTCGCGGCGAAGATGGCGCGCCTCGGGGCGGACATTCTCCGGGAGCACTACGCCCATGTGGCCGACAAGCCGTTCTTTCCGGAGATCGAGGCCTTCATGAGTTCGCGGCCGGTCATCTTCCTCGTCCTTCGCGGGGAAAACGCTGTGATCCGCGCGCGGGATCTTCTCGGCCCCACGGACTCGGCGGAAGCCCCCGCCGGAACGATCCGCGGCGACCTCGGCACCGACAAAATGAAGAATATCGCCCACGCCTCCGACAGCGTCGAAAACGCCGCGGTGGAAATCGACCGCTTTTTCGACGCCGGAGAGGTTTGCGCGGATTGAACGCCGTGCCCTCCGAGCCCGCGACAGAACCCTTCTTCGATTCCATCGGGGAAGCGGTCGGGGAAATCGCCGCCGGCCGCATGGTCATCGTGACCGACGACGAGGAGCGCGAGAACGAGGGCGACCTCGTCATGGCCGCTTCGAAAGCCTCGCCCGAGGCCATCAACCGGATGATCCAGGAGGCCGGCGGGCTGATCTGCGTGCCAACGCTCAGCCACCAGCTCACGCGCCTGGGCATCAACCAGATGGTGGTCGATAACCGTGAAAGCCAGCGGACGGATTTCTCGGTCTCCGTCGATGCGGCCGAGGGCATCTCGACGGGGATCAGCGCCTACGACCGCGCCCGGACGATCCGGATCCTGGCCGATCCGGAGGCCACCCCGGACCGGCTGGTCCAGCCCGGGCATGTCTTCCCCCTGCGGGCGAGACCCGGCGGGGTCCTCCAACGGGCCGGACACACCGAGGCGGCGGTCGATCTCGCCACCCTCGCCGGCCTCCATCCCAGCGGAGTGATCTGCGAAATCCTCAACAAGGACGGCACCATGGCCCGGCTGCCGGAACTCTCGGCGTTCAAGGCAAAGCACGGCCTGAAGATGATCTCCATCGCCCAGTTGATCGAGTACCGGCACAAGCGCGAAAAGCTCGTCGAACGGGTCGGTCTGCGGAAGATCGGGACGGATTTCGGCGAGTTCGATCTCCACGTCTTCCGCAGCCTGCTGGACGGACGCATTCACCTCGCCCTGACCCGGGGGGCGCTCGACCATTCGCCGACCCTCGTCCGCGTCCAGGGGGAAAACCTTCTCTCCGATGTCTTCGGGGCGAGCCTCCGCGAGAATCTCGTCCGCCCCGCCATGCGGCGCATCGCCGCCGCGGGGAAAGGGGTCGTCGTTTACATCGAGCAGTCGCACGGGGGGATTCGGCTCGACCCAAAGACCGGGCAACTCTCCGAAAACGGCGGGCTGGGCGGTGCGCCCATGGACATCCGCGACTACGGCATGGGCGCGCAGATTCTCTCCGAACTGGGCCTGCGGAAAATCCGCCTGCTGACGGCCCGCCCGCGCAAGGTCATCGCCCTCGAGGGCTACGATCTCGAGATCGTCGAACAAGTCGCCGTCGCCGAGGCGGGGGAGGAACCCGGATCGTGAGCTTCGACCCCGGACAGACCGATCTCCCGCTCGACGGGACGGATCGCCGCATCGGCATCGTGGCCGCCTGCTACAACCGGGAGCGGGTGGACCGGCTCGTCGGACTCGTGGGCGAGGAGCTTCTCCGCCTCGGCGTGTCCGCCGACCGGATCGCCGTCCGCCGGGTACCCGGTTCGATGGAGATCCCCTTCGCCGTCGCCCGGCTGGCCGGGACCGGTCGGTTCGACGCCCTGATCGGGCTGGGGGTGGTCATCGCCGGAGACACCAGCCACCACGAGGTCATCGGCTACTCGACGGCGGCCTCCCTCCAGCGCGTTTCGACCGAGACCGGAGTGCCGGTTGTCAACGGTATCCTCGTCGTCGATTCCGACGAACAGGCCGATGCCCGCCTCGGAGACCGGGTGGACCGGGGGGCGGAATTCGCCCGCGCCGCCATCGCCCTCGCCAACTTCCAACCCTGACCGACGATGTCCTCCGAACCTTCCCAGGAATCCGGCCCCCCGGTCCGCCGCCCGTCCCGCCGTCGGCTGAACCGGATCGCGGCCATGCAGTTTCTCTACCTCTACGAGTCGAACAAAGGGGAGCTTCTCGCCGATCTCCTCCTCGGCTTTCTCGAGCAACAGGAAAAGGAGCGCGAGTACTACGCCTTCGCCGAAGAGCTGATCCACGGCACCCTGCAACACCTCGATGAAATCGACGCAAAGATCCGGGAACTGGCCGCCAACTGGAAGTTCGAGCGGATCGCCCGGGTCGATCTGGCCATTCTCCGGATGGCCTGCTTCGAGCTGCTCCACCGCCCGGACATCCCTCCGGTGGTGACGATCAACGAAGCGATCGACCTCGGCAAAGAATTTTCCAACGAGGAGAGCCGGCGCTTTCTGAACGGGGTGCTCGACCACCTCTCCGGCGGGCTCGGCCGGTCTCTCCGAACAGCGCAGGAGTAACCATGTCAGACGAAAAAAGAGGATTTTTCCGCCGGATCCGCGACGGCCTGCGCAAGACCACCCGCGGAATCGGGCAGGCCGTCGGCGGGGTTTTCGGAGCCGGCAAACTCGACGAAGACGCGCTCGCCGCCATCGAGGAGGCCCTCTTCGCCGCCGACTTCGGCGTCGAGACCACCGACGAGATGATGGAGGCGATCCGGGCGGAATACCGGCGCAACCGCGATCTCCGCGGCCGGGAGGCGGCCGAAATCGGCGCCCGCGTTCTGGAGGGCATTCTTTCGGGGGCGGAAGGCCGCTTCGCCCCCTCGGGCGCACCGCCGACGGTCGTCGCCCTCGTCGGCGTGAACGGTTCGGGCAAGACCACGACCGCCGCGAAGCTCGCCTGGCGGTTCAAGCAGGACGGCTCCTCCGTCCTCGTCGGCGCCTGCGACACCTTCCGGGCGGCCGCCAACGAGCAGCTGCGCGTCTGGAGCGACCGGCTCGGCCTCGAAGTGGTCGGCAGCCACCAGGGAGCGGATCCGGCGGCGGTGGCCTACGACAGCTTTTCCGCCGCCCGCAAGCGCGGCACCGATCTCCTCGTCCTCGACACGGCCGGACGCCTCCACAACAAGGAAAACCTCATGGAGGAGCTGAAAAAGGTGCGGCGGGTTCTCGGCAAATTGAGGGAGGGTGCCCCGGAGGAGCGCTGGCTCGTCGTTGACGGCAGCCACGGCACCAACTCCATCCAGCAGGCCCGTGTCTTCCACGAGGCGTTCGACCTGACCGGGCTCGTCATCACCAAACTGGACGGATCCAGCCGGGGCGGGGCACTGGTCGGGATCCACCGGGAGACGGGGCTGCCCATCCACTATGTCGGCCTGGGCGAGGCGCCGGACGATCTCCAGCCGTTTTCGGCCCGCGGGTACTGCGAAGCGATCTTCGCGCCCGGTGATGCCGGGGATTGAGGACACCCGTCCACCGGGCCGGGCGGCCTTTTTAGCTTCGGTGGATGGAAGAGCGCCACGGGATTCGCCGTGGGGCATGGCTTCAGCCTTGCCCGGAATGGCCGTGG
>CAZDRT010000105.1:6974-11972 GCA_964507815.1 uncultured Puniceicoccaceae bacterium | reverse complement strand
ATCAAAGTTTTCCGGTCCCCGCGACCGCCGCTCACCCCGGCGTCCGGCAAGGCGGGTGGCTTCGCCCTGATCGTCAGCCTCAGCCTCATGGCGGTGGTTCTGTTGGCCGTGATCCTCCTCGCCGGGCAGGTGCGGATGGGGATTGCGGGGAGTAGTTCGGAGACGGACCGGATCCGGGCGCGGGAGTCGGCGAGGCTGGCCTTTGCGGTGGCTTTGGGGGAACTCCAGCAGACCGCGGGACCGGATCAGCGGGTCACCGCGCGCGCTGAGATCGCTTACGCGGATTCGGAGTTGGTGGAATCCCGGAAGTACAATACCGGAGTCTGGGACAGTCGCAACGAATTGGCGGCTCCTGTCAGCTGGCTCGTTTCGGGCGGTGTGGAGCCGAACGCTCCGGTTGGAGCCGACGATGTCTTTGTTCTCGATGAGGGGGATGTGCGCGGTCTTCCTGCTTCTGATCGGGTGCACGCACCGTTTGTTCCCGTCACGCCCGAACAGCGGATCGCCTGGTGGGTTGGCGACGAGGGGGTCAAAGCGTCGGTGAAGCGAATCGGCAATGAATCCCGATCACCCCTGGGCGCGGATTTCAGCAATAGGTTCGTGCGTTCCATCAACATGATGGGAGGAGCCTTCCGAAGCGGATTTGAAGTCCTGGCGCGGGAGATGCTCCCCTCCGACGATGAGGCAGGCTTCGATCAGCTCACGCAAGGAGATGCTGTCCGGCGGATGATGGGTGCGGAGGATCTTCTGAAGATTCTCCCCGCGAACTCTGAATTCAAGCCGGGGCAGTTTCACTCGCTGACGACCGTTTCCGCGGGGGTGCTTTCCAATACGCTGGAGGGCGGGCTCCGTCGCAATCTCGATCCGGTTCTGGAGAGTCCGCAGACTGGTGGAAGCGATCCTTTTCTGAACGGCGACCTTATTCCGTATATTGACGTGGATTCCAACTATGCCACCTTCTCGGATCCTTCCGGGATCATGGGCACCATGACCGGGCTCGATTTCAGGGACAACTCGTCGGTGGGATGGGATCGACCCGGGCAAAATCAGATTCCGACAGCTCCCGCCGACGGTTTTCGCGCCTATCATCATTTGTCTCCCGTCGTCACGGAAGCCGCGATCTACTTCACCGTGTTTCAGCGGCTCGGAAAACCGGCGATCCGTTTCTACATGGACGTTGAATTGTGGAACCCCTATCCTTTTCCACTCCTTATTTCAACCGGTGACACCCGGGCGTTGACTGTGCTCGTCGAGGGTTTGCCCGAGATCCGAATCACGCAATTCAATGGAGCCGATGAGTATGTCAGTGACTCCGGTTGGGTGGCCATAGACAATGTTCCCCTTTCGTCCGGAGTGCGGGAGACGGGCTCCTGGTTACAGATCGACACCCGTGGTCGCAGACCGTGGCCGCAAACGCAACCAGCTTTTCTAATGCCCGGGGAAACCTACCGTCTGGAGGATCCCGATCCGCGGCACCAGGCACAAGGTCTCTGGAAGAACATGGGAAACATTGATCCTGAGAACGTTGCTAACACGGATAAGATCCTTGTGGAGGGCCGTGCTCCGGGAGGAGGGGATGTCGGCCGGATGTCCCTCCGTCTTGTTCGCGGCAACTCGCAGGGTTCCGGTGGGAATCGGCGTCTCCCCGGCGATCCACCTCTATTCGAAGTGCTTAATATTCCCTACGAGGGCGACCCGGCTCTCTTTCGATGGGGTCCGACACGTGCGGACGGGCAAATATCCTCCCGCCCTCTTCGATTCGGAACAAAGAAGTACATTTTCGGTTCTGGAACGGGTAACGACATCGAAGTGAGGGAGTCTTATATCTTCGCCCTCCACTTTGGCATCGAGTCTGAGGACGCAGGAGATCTTTCCACCTTTTTCGAAAATTTCGATTTTCGATACCCGAGAATCGATTTTTCGGAGCAACTCGAGACACCGGAAGGGAGTCTTCCCATGTCCAGTTTCATCCGCACGGCCGGAGCCGACCCCGTGAATGGGAATCCAATGAACCCCCGTTTGGTCGAAAGCCAGATCGACAATGTTTTCCCGTTGGGACCCAACGAGATTTTCAAAGATGGCGAGGTGCGGGAACAGGATCCGGAGCCCGCCAGTTCAATCAGCCGCTATGCCGATGTCCGGTTGCTCGACGCTCCGCCTCTCACCCGTCCGAACTCCCTCGCCGGTTTCCGCCATGCCTTCTTCGTTGGTGAAGCTCCCCTCAGCCTCACCAGCCCGAGTGGTGGAACGATCAACGAAGCATTCGACCGTTATTTTCTCTCCACCGTGCCGGACTCAGGATGGGTTCCGGACGACGGTGTCATGCTTCCGAACCCGTGGCTTTCGCCCATTGATTCGTCCAGTTCGGTGGATGAGTTGCGTGCGGAAGACGCGGCGGGTCGCTTCCGTCTCGACGGTGCCTTTAATCTGAACTCGACCTCGGTGGGAGCTTGGCGTGCAATGCTGTCGCAGAGGACGGCCGATGACGAGTTGGTTTTTCGCTCGCACGACTTGAATCGGGTTGGAACGATGGAGCTGGACAACTTTTTCTCACGTTCGCCGTCGGGAGCCCTTCACTTGACCCCCGGGCTGATTGAGGACGAGATTCGTGGGCTGGGCACTCTTGATCGCAAACGCGAGCAACTCCGCCACACTTACCGGACCCTTTCGGACGAGCAAATCCACCACCTTTCCCACCATATCACTCGATTGCTTCGGGAGCGAGGCCACCCCTTTCGATCTCTTTCCTCATTCATGAACAGTGGTCTCCTCGACGAGGCCATAGAAGCCGTGGGTCCGGCGGTCCCCGAAGCCGACTTGGCGTCGGTTGAGCCGATCAATGAAAATCGTGAAGGATATGAGCCGACGTTTCTCCGTCAGTCCGATATCATCTCCTTGCTGGCTCCGGTGCAATCCGTGCGGTCCGATACTTTTACAATCCGGGTCGCCGCCGAAACCACTGATACCTTCACAGACGGGAAGACGCTCGCCCGTCTGGTGGGGACTGTTCAACGCCTTCCCGACTCCGCCATCAAGGGCGGTGATCCGATGGGGAACCATGATAACAGTTTCGGGCGCCGTTTCGCCGTAACCAATCTCCAATGGTTGAAAAATTAAAATTCTCCTTTGTTTCTCTCTGTCTGGTCTTTGCATTGCTCCCCGGTTTCGCCGGGGAGCAGTCGGAAGGCGTGGACGAAGAGGAGCCCTTCCGGGTTTCTTTCCGAACTTACTCGCAAGGGGGCGTGGATTTCTCTGGCCTCTTCTACTTTGAGAAAGAGGGTGAACCAGCCCCTGTCGAGGTGCGGATCGGGCAACAGTCGGTTCTGCACGACTACGAGGGCGAGCCGAATCTCGTTTTCTACCGGCGGAGGGAGGTGGTGACCGAGGAAGGCGATACCGAATTCGCCTACGATCCGGTCGCTTCGTTGCCCTTGGAGGAGCCGGGTGGAGAGATTCTGGTCTTCATCACGCCCAGACGGAATGATTCCTCCGGCCGCAAATTCAATGTGGCGGCGATGCCTTCGATTTACGAAGCCATTCCCGGTGGGCATGTAGCCTTTTTCAACGGTACGGGGGCCTCTCTCATGGGAGTGCTTGGTTCGAAACGCATCAGTCTGAAACCCGGGATCAACGACCCCATCTCCTCTTCGGGATTCGACGACGGAAATCATGTGATGCTGGGTCTTTCGGTGAAGTACCGTGATTCGCTCGAGGTCGTCTTGCAGAGCAATGTTCGTTTCGCTCCGAACCGGCGGACCCTCATCGTGTTGATGCCTCCGACCCGGAATGATTCGTTGAATATCGTGGCGTTCCGGATTACCGAGGGCGCGTAGGAGTGATTTGTTAAACACTAACGCACAAAATTTTTGAAATGAAACGATTTTGTAACATCTCTTACCTTGCAACCCTGCAAAAGTAGCCGTTTTGTCGAACCCGTGAAACTGAAATCCATGAAATTAATAAACAAAATCAGCCTTTTTGTCCTGACCTCTGCGCTCGGGTTTGCCACCAGTGCTTCGGCTCAGGAGCCTGTGAGTAAAGTTGCCGAGAGCAACGCGACGATTGAAAGTTCCGGCGATTCGGGAAGCCCTTGGTTTCACAACGCCCAGGTTCCGGGGGATTTTGAAAGCTACGCGATTTCCAGCTACACCTTTACCGCAGCGGACTTCGGTTTTACCTCGGTCGAGGGAATTACCAGTATGGAGATCTCTTTCATGCAGGCCAACGCCTTCTTCACCACCGACGGACCGGTGGAGCTATTCGTCTCGTTCGACACGGCTGTGGGCGGAGGCACCTACGACGACCTTTCGCACAACGGATCAGGGGCTGGTATTGACGATAGCCAGTTCTCGGACAGCCCATCAGTCCAGAGCCTCGGCACCGGTACCTTCACGGAAACGACCAACGGGAATGTCGATACCTACACGCTTACTATCTCCGGTGCGTTGGAAACGAGTCTGGCGAACGCAATCAACAACGGCGAAGCCTTCTCAATCATTCTCGGTGCTCCGAGCGGTGACACCGCCGCCACCTATGCTGGGCTTGAAAGCAATAGCTTTGAAGGAAACGGCGGTACTGAAACGGATGAAAAGCGAACCACCCTATCCATCACCGCGACCAGCGACAGCTCCGGCGGTCCAGCCGACCCTGTTGTCGGCAATGTGTCTGTTTCGGATGTTGTAGCCACCGAAGCTACGGTCACCGCCTCTTTTTTTCCCAATGACGGCGTCGATTTTACAGAATATGGCTTTGTAGTCTCGCGCACAGACGTCGAGCCAGATCCCACCCTTGATGCCCCCGGTACCACCAAGGTTGATTTCGACTACCTCCTCGAACCGCCTGTGAATCCTTTTTCCGCGACTCTCACCGGTCTCGATGCCGAGACCGAGTATGCCGTCCGTGCCTATATCGTTTTCGACAACGGCCTGACGGTGGCCGAATCCGCCTCCGTCTCCAACTTCACCACCGCTTCCCTTCCGCCCGCCCTCGATGGAGTCA
>CAZDRT010000105.1:0-6964 GCA_964507815.1 uncultured Puniceicoccaceae bacterium | reverse complement strand
ACTTTAGTGGCTTTAACAGTGATGCTTCTTTGCCGGCGGGATGGAGTATCACGGCCGACGGTAATAACAATTATCAGGGTGAGTGGGGAACGGGCATTACCAATGGCTGGCGCGGCAATGCCAGCGTGCTTGGGTTCCAGCATAGCGGTTCCTCCGGCATCGCGGTGAAAACCCTCACCCTCCTGAACGACACGGGTGCGGAAATCACGGAGTTAACAGTATCCTATGACGGTCGCGTCGAACGTGCGACGGAAGGCCGCTCACCCTCCTACACCGTGGCGGTTGACGGCATTGAGGTGCCCCTCCTCGCCTATTCGACCACCGAAGGGGATGAGGTAACGAAGACAGCCGTCGTAACCGGATTGTCCATTGCCGACGGTGCCACCTTCACCATCACCTGGACTTCCGAACGTGGTTCTGGCTCGGGATCGTCCAAGCAAATCGGGATCTCCAACGTGGTCGTCTCCACCGAAGCTCCGGAAGAACTTATTCCCACGGTGGGGCCGGTTGCCTTCCCGGATCCGATTGATTTCCCAGTCACGCAGACCGAGTTTAGCGTGGATGGAAATTTATTGGATGAAGGCACGGACCCGGTAACGGCAGTAGGTTTTGTCCTCTCCATCACCGACGTCCAACCGACTCCGGTCATCGGCGATCCCGATACCACGGTCTTCGATGTCACTGGCACACTCGACGCAGAAGGTTTCTTCTTCGAGGACTTCACTGATCTCACCGCCGGAACCACCTACTCGGTGCGGGCCTACGCCACCTCGGCTGCCGGGACCGGCTATTCTGCTCCGGTCCAGGTGACGACTCTGCCGGAGAACGCTATCCTCCCCGTTGACGGTTACAGCGAAGACTTTACCGGCTTCACCGGGGTTGCCAGCCTCCCCGATGGCTGGACCGCCGCATCCAGCGAGGGTGTTGATGGATTCGGTGGGGTATTTGGGGAAGGTAGTAGCGGCGGGTTCCGCGGACCGGACACCGAAGCGGACCCTGTGGTTGGAGTCTTGGGATATCAGCACACCGGTGGCACCGGTACAGTCACCCTCTCGCTTCGGCTTGACAACGACACTGGCGAGGTAATCAACGCTCTCGATGTTTCCTACCTCGGTCGTGTCGAGCGAGCGGATCAGGGTCGATCCCCGGAATGGAGGGTTTTGATCGACGGGGTGGAATTACCTGCTTTGAGATACAGTACGGCTGAGGGGAGTGATCAGACGGTTTCGGCAACAATTACGGGATTGAACATTGCAGTGGGGGAAAGTTTCCTCCTCTCTTGGTCCTCTGATCGCGGGGCGGGTGGCGGTTCTTCCCGCCAAATCGGAATTGCAGATGTCACTCTCCAGGCAGTATCCATTGATGTCATCGCTCCGGTTTTTGACCTCCCGTTCGGGACTTACTTCGCGGATCAAACTGTTTTTGTCAGCAACTACGCCGACTTTGATGCAGATGTTGAAGTTCGATACACGACGGACGGCTCCGATCCTGCGGAGGGTGTCGGGAACGTCTATGACAACAGCACCGGTATTTTCATCCAAGATGGAAACGGACCGCTCGAGCTTCGCGCTGTTGCGGTGAACACGGCAACTTCGGAGACCAGCCCGGTGGTCGCAAGTACTTACACATTCCCAATAGATGTTGACGATATCGCCGCCCTGCGCACCTCGGATTTGGGTGGGCTCTACCGGGTAACAGGGGAAATAACCTTCACGGGCGGAGACGGCTTCCGTAACACGAAGTACTTCCAGGACGGTTCCGGCTTCGGTATCCAGATCGACGACGACGGTGGCGTCATCGCGACCACCTACGCCGTCGGCGATAACGTCGAAGGCTTCGTCGGAACTCTTGGTGCCTTTCGGAATCAATTGCAGTGGGTGCCGGCCTTCGATCCCGGAGCCCCGATTTCCAACGACAACCCCATAACGCCGGCGGTTCGAACTCTGGCCACTTTATCCAGCGACGACCAAGCCCTGCTTGTGCGGATCAACGATGTTGAATTCGAGGATGCGGGGGAATTCTTCGGTGGGGGTGGCCAAGGCACCAACATTACTGATCCCAGCGTCTCTGGTTTCGTCGGTCGCTTCCGGAACAACTTCGGCAATTCCGATATCACCGGCGCGGAAATCCCGGCGGGAACCGTTGACCTCATCGCTATCGTCCAACAACGCGACGACGACTTCAATGTCGCCGCCCGGTTCTTGGGTGACATCATCGAGGAATCCACACCCGGCGGCACCCCCTTCGAGGATTTCCTCGATGGTTTTGCCGGTCTTGATCCGGCGGATCGCGCTCCCGATGCCGATCCGGCAAATGACGGCGTTCCGAATGCCGCGAAGTTCGTTTACGGGGGCAGTCCGCTGGTTGCCGACCGCAGTGTCCTCCCAACGGCTGAATCTGTGGAAGACAATGGCGATTCGTTCTTTGAGTTGACCATTACCTTCGCACAGGCCGCGACTTGGGATGCCGCCACCGCGACCTTCACGGGCGACGGGTTCACCGTGTTGGTGGAAAGCTCGCTGGATCTCGTAGGCTTCGATCCGGCCGACATGGTTGCCCAGTCGGGAATCGACGGCGGCAACAATGTCGCCGCCGACTCCACTGTGGTCCTCCGGTCAGCCAATCCGATCAGCGGAGCCCTGTTCTACCGCACTGTGATCGACGTCGATACGACCGTTATCGAATAACATGGTTAAGGCCCATTTTCATCAAGCCGCCGGGAAACCGGCGGCTTTTTTATTTCCAATTGCCGAGTGGAAATCATCCGAAAGGGTGGGGGCTTCCATTCCCGCGTATTCCAGGGAGATAATCCATTTTCCGGCGTTCACGCGCTCCCGCCCCGTCCGCTCAAAATCCTTCGGCGGCTTGTATGGATGCCTGTGAGCGTTACCGTTTTGTCGCTGAAAATTCGTCAAAGACGACTGGCCAACCCATTGAGCATTGTATTTGCTGTTGATTGGAAATGACTCCGTTTTCCGCAATCTTCGTTCGCTCCTTACCGCAGGCCCGGAACCGGGTCCGCGAGCCGGACGGGTTTGCCCTCGTCATAAGCCTGAGCCTCATGGCCGTGGTGTTGCTGGCCGTAATTTTATTGGCTGGGCAGGTGCGGCTGGGGATTGCCGCAGCCAACGGTTCGCGTTCTGACGTTCAAGCACGTGAATCCGCCACGCTCGGGCTTCTCGTTGCCCTCGGCAACCTCCAAAAACACGCAGGCCCGGACCAGCGGGTTACGGCGCGTTCGGATTTGTTTTTGGAGACGGGTGGACCGGATGAGACGTTGCCGGAGAATGGCTTTTGGACGGGTGTCTGGGACACTTCTCAGGAAGAAGATTATGAAAACGGAACCTTGGAACCGCTTTGGCTGGTATCGGGGAATTCTCCTGATCCTTCGATCGACCCGGCGGGTGATTGGCTGACATTGGTCCCGGGGTATATTCCGTCCGACGCGAATGGCTTCGACGATGCGGGTGCTTTTCACCCGGTTCGAGTCGAATCTTTGGAAATTGACGGTGCCGACGGTGCTCCCGGAGGAAATTTTGCCTGGTGGGTGGGAGACGAGGGCGTGCGGGCTCCCGTTCTTCCTCAGGATGAGTTGCTCCGCGAACTGGAAGGCCTTGCGGTGGATGACTCTTATTTGGACTACGGGAAATATGCCGTCCGGATACTCCCTCAAATCCACCATCCGGCGTTTTCCTACCCGCTTCTCTACTCCTTTCCCGATGCCACGCATGATGAGCTGAACGCCATCCGAAAACTGCTGCCCGCCAGCGATATGACTTTATCAAGGGACGATCTGACCGACGTGGAGCGGGATAGGGTCCGGGTGGATGCGGCTCACGATCTAACGGTTCGGAATCGATTTGTGCTTTCCAATCCTGCGGACGGCGGATTGAAAAAGGACCTCACCTATCTGAAGACCCTTGACTGGACGAGTTTGACTCAAGCCGAAATTACAGACCTTTACGGTTCCGAAGCCGCCCGTCTTACCCCGCAGGCGGTGCGTTTTTTGCAAATCCGCACGGACCCGTCATCTACGGGCGACGTTAGGGGCCAGGATCTCGTTTTTCCGGCGGATACCGTGGAGGCCGCGCGGAGCATGGACTCCCGGTTTACATTTGCTCCGATTATTACCGAATTTCAGTTAACCTGCGGAGTGGCCGCCGAGGGCGGAAATTTAGCAAACAACACCCGGGCGGACAGCGATTTGTATTTGGTTTACAAAGTTTATGTTGATATCTGGAATCCCTACACCTCGCCCATGCGCATTGGGGACGGTGCCGCTGCCGGAGTGCCGAATTCGTGGGATATTCGTATTGAGGTCAACAACTTGCCTTCAGCTAGAATCACCAATAATTCCGTCGGAGGGTCTCCATCGGTCAATGTTGACATCCCGGATGTGGAGATACTCTGGAACGAACATCACGGGGCGATTTCGGGGAAAACCCTTCGCCCAGGCATGAATTACCACACCACACTTCCCCGCGACAATGGCGGGAATCATGGCGTGGGGGCCTTGCACGAGCCTTTGGGGTCCCAGCTTTACGGTGCTCGCAATGATAGCTACCGGGGTACATTCAGCTTTGGTAACGAGCCACTGGAAATTGTCTTTTATGCGATTGATTCCGATGGAAATGAGAAGGAGCTTAGCCGGGCGCTCATAGATAACTACCCTGACTTTCAGATAGATTACATTTATAACTGGACGGACCGTTCCAGTTGGTTCAAGCGCGTTCCCACGAGTGATGCAGGGTGGGGAATGGGCAATGCTTCGCTTGAGGTCATAGGCTACGCTTTCGGATTTCGTTATCGCCTGTTGGACGAGCAAGAGAGTATTGGCACGATTGAAGATCTGAGCAGTCTTCTTAGCAAAACGGATGTTCGCAATCCTACCATCGAGGTCGATCTCAACACCTGGGATATCAATGACGCATGGGATCCCGATTCTGGAGGGATTCTCCCCTACGATTTTCAGACCAACGCCACGGACAGCGACCCCGGTTTTTTTGATCCCAGTTACGGATTTTTAAACAGTGATTTCTTTTATTTCCAGACCTCTGGTTCCGGTCGGCTTGACCGCGTTGCGCGGGTGCATGAAGTGCCGGTGACTGAAATAGCGTCCATCACCTCCTTGAGAAATATCGAATTCAAGGATTTTCCCGCGAATGCCATGGGAAATCCTTGGGGGGGGGTGTTGAATCGATACTATGACCAATTTTTCTTTTCCACGTTGCCCGATCCAAATGTGGCTACCTGGGATGGACTTGATCCCCTGCGCAACCCAAAAATCAAACGGCATCGGGGGACACCGGCGCTGAGCGATCCAAATGCCGCCGGGGTGCTAATGGTCGAAAACGGTTTCAATGTGAATTCAACTTCGTCCACGGCCTGGTCCAGTGTTCTTACCGGTCGTTCTTTTGGAACCGATGATTTTTCGTTCCGCTATGAACAGCCGAATGAGTCGAAGTGGTTTGACGATCCAATCTGGGAGGATCTTGGCAAACCTTTGCAGAATGTGTTGTTCAATTTTCCTCAAACGGCGAATTTTAACATCACCGAACGACCGGATGATCCACGATACGAGTTGTTGACCATGGATGGACAGGATGATTATCCGGCGGCCTTTAGCATGGACACCCTGGAGTTGAATCAAGCCCGACAGCATCCTGCGTTTATTCAGGGTCTCCGGGAGATGGAAGACGCCCAGATGGAATCTCTCGGTGTCGAGGTTGTTGAGGCCTTGCGATCATTTGCCTCCGCCAACAATCGGCCGCCTTTCAGCATGGCGGAGTTTCTGAATGCGGGCATTTTGCAGGAAGCTGTTGACGCGGTTTCCTCGATCAACAACAGGGAGAACGGGCAAGATAAAATTCCGCGCTATGCACCCGCCAACGTCAATCAGGGAACTCTGATCTCGAAAATAGGAGATTTTTCGTTTGTGCGTTCGGATACCTTTCGGATCCGGGCCTACGGAACTGCTCCGGACGCGGGCGATCCCGCTCCCGGTCTGTATTGCGAGGCGTTTGTTCAGCGCGTTCCCGAGGAACACGCTGTCGATGGACCGTTCGGCAGAAGATTCGAAATTCTATCTTTTCGATGGATTCCGCAGCCCGAGGTGCAGTTATGATCGCAATTTGGTTACCGCGAGTTGGCGGTCCCGTGCAAGGTTTGGCCCTGACGGCAGCGTTTCTTTTTTCGGGAATGATGGTCGGCGATGCGGAAGAAGCCGAGGGTATTCGTTTTGAGTTCAAAGTCTTTGGTCTTCATCCAGGCGACTACGAGGGAATATATTTTCTGAACAGGGAGGGAAACCCGGAGCGACTCGAATTTCGATCGCGTCAACGATCCGTCAGCTATGAATACGTATCGGACGAACCTTTGCTGCCGGTTACTTTCTTCCGGATAGAGGGAGAAGGAGAGGAGCGTGTGTTCCGACCGGTAGCCCGCGTAATGGCCTATCCCGATTGGTCGGAGATGCTCTTTCTCTTTTATCAGCCCCGCGCCAGAGATGATAACACGTTGATAGAGGTCGTCGCCGCGGAGGAAAACGAAAAAGTCTTTCCCTATGGAAGTATGCGTGTTTTCAATCTAACCGGAATTCCGCTGTTGGGGAGCATAGAAAAACGGGCCGAGCGCATTCGGCGCAATGAGTTGACAGATTCGTTCAAGATCCGGAATGCTGGCGAGGTCGATGTGGTCTTTGCCGCTCAGAACGAGGAGAAGCTGCACTTGGTCTATCGAAAAATATTACCGTTGCAGAAGGACGGGCGAACTTTGTTGATCCTCCGTCCGCCGACAAGAAAAGGTTCCATCCGTATTGCTGCGAGCATGTTGCAAGATTTTAAGTCTGATGTCGGCGACGCCGAGTGACGATGTTTTGGCCGGGGCGTCGGCTGGACGGGATGCGAAGAACGGATTGGTCTTCCGGAACGAGACGCCGTCGTGCCCGTGGCCTTTCGGTGGCACC
>CAZDRT010000104.1:0-11980 GCA_964507815.1 uncultured Puniceicoccaceae bacterium | reverse complement strand
CCTGTCCCCGGACCTCGTTTTTGGCGAGCAATTCGGCCAGGTCCCCGGCGGTGAGAGGCTGCCAGGGAGTGGGTTCCGGATAGAGCACCGCGAAGCGCCGGACAATCTCCTCATCGGAGACCACCCGCTCGGGCGGCACCTCGGCCAGGACATGGAAATGGTTGTCCATCACCGTGTAGGTGATCACCCGCACGCCGGAAAACTCCGCCACCTGCCAGATCAGCTTCCGCAGGTACTCCTTCTCCCCCGGTCCAAACCACCTCTCCCCGTTCACCGTCCGGCTCATCAGGTGGTAGTAAGCCCGAACCCCTTCTCCGAGTTTGATTCTCAATTTATGGCGATTCCGATTTCGTACTTTCATGCCCCTAAAATCCCCGAAGAGCCCAAGTGGGTCAAACCTAAAATTCCCAGAAATTAAAAACATTCTTTTCCGCCGATTTTGCTTCAGCGATGCGTTCGCCCCTGCGGGACCGGAAAACGGTTGCCGCCCGCCCTGCCGGGCGCAATCCTTTCCCTCTCATGAGTCAACACACAGAACGCAAAGGGATTATCCTCGCCGGAGGGTCGGGCTCGCGCCTTTTTCCGCTGACCCGGGCGGTGAGCAAGCAGCTCATGCCCGTTTACGACAAGCCTATGATCTACTACCCCCTGTCCGCCCTTATGCTGGCGGGGATCCGCGAGGTGCTCATCATCTCCACTCCCGAGGATCTGCCGCTCTTCCGGAAGCTGCTCGGCGACGGTCCCGGGCTGGGAATGCGGTTTTCCTACGCCGAGCAACCCCGGCCGGAGGGGCTTGCGCAGGCCTTTCTGATCGGGGAGGAGTTTCTCGCCGGGGCACCCGCCGCCCTCGTTCTCGGTGACAATCTCTTCTACGGAGGGAATTTCACCCAGGCGATCCGCAACGCGGCCGCTTCGGACGAGTCGGTCATCTTCGCCTACGAGGTCGCCAATCCCCGGGCCTATGGGGTGGTCGAGTTCGACGCCGCCGGCCGGGTGGTGAGCCTCGAGGAAAAGCCCGCACAGCCCCGGTCCCCCTTCGCCATCCCGGGCATCTATTTCTACGAATCGGACGTGTGCGAGCTGGCCCGCTCGCTCGCGCCGAGTCCACGCGGCGAGTTGGAAATCACCGACCTGAACCGTCTCTACCTCGAGCGGGAACGGCTCCGGGTGGAGGTCCTCGGCCGGGGCACCGCCTGGCTCGACACCGGCACCCACGACAGCCTCCACGCGGCTTCGTCCTTCGTACAGGTGATCGAACAGCGGCAGGGACTGAAGATCGCCTGCATCGAGGAAATCGCTTTCCGCAACGGCTGGATCGACCGCTCCCGGCTCGAGGAGCTGGCCGAGGCGCTGGGCAAGACGCCCTACGCCGGCTACCTGCGCGATCTGGCGAAAGATTGACGGGAGGAACCGGTGGACGGGTCAGGAGCTTTTCCACGTTCCCTTCGCCCCGGGGAACAACCGGTGCGTCCGCGGAGTCAGGGATGAGGGAGCTTCTTCCGGAAATTTCGGTCGTTACCGCGCTCCACGGAAGACTCGATCTTACGCGTCGGTTCGTCGATGATCTCGCCCGCACCCTGGCGGACATTCCCCATGAGTTGATTCTCGTTGACGACGGCAGCCCGGACGGAACCCGCGGGTTTCTCCGTTCCCTCGACCGACCGGAGATCCGCGTCCTTGTGAATGAGGAAAACATCGGCTTCGCGGGATCGAACAACCGGGGTGCCCGGAAGGCCCGCGCCCCCGTGCTGGCGCTGTTGAACAACGATCTGGTTTTACAGGAGGGCTGGTGTCCGCCGATGCTGGAAGCCGTCGATTCCAAGGCCGGACTGGTGGGAAACGTGCAATTTAATGCGCAAAATGGGCGAATCGACCACGCGGGAGTCGTTTTTACGCCCTGGGGCATCCCCGAGCACTGGGGGCAGGACTATCTCCGGATTCCGCGGAAGGGCGCACGCGGCTTCCGCGCGGTCACGGCGGCCTGCTGCCTTGTCCGCCGCGAGGTCTTTCTCGGGGCGGGCGGCTTCGACGAGGGGTACCGGAATGGATTCGAGGACATCGATCTGTGCCTGCGCCTCGACGCGGCCGGCAGGGAGAACCGGGTGGCTTTCGGAAGCCGGGTCGGCCACTGGATCAGCGCCAGCCCGGGCCGCCGGGAGACGGAGGCGGCGAACATCCGGCGCTTTCTCGCCGAATGGGGGGACCGCGCCTGCGCGTGGGGGCGGCGGGACTGGCCGCGGCATTACCTGCGGCGGCACCTGCGGCGGCCCTGGCGGCTCAACGGGCGGAAAACGATCACCGCGCTGCGCATGCTCGCGGCAGGCGGCGGATCGATTCCGGATTGGATGGCGGAGCGGGGGCGGAGCCTTCGGGCGACGGGGAGGGCCGATGGAAAGAATTTTCCCCGATGCGACGCGGCGGCTGAGGACGGCCGCCCTCCCTCAACCGATGGGAGGGCCGATGGCTAGGGTTTTCCTCGATGCGACCGCGACGGCGCGAACGCTCCACCACACCGGTGTGCAGAGGATCGTTCGCGGGATGCTGGCCGCGGGCGCGGAGCGGCCGGAGAAATGGCAGGCGGTCGTCCGGCACCGGGGTCGTTTCCGCTCGCCCTCGGCGCTGGAGCGGCGGCGCCTGGAAAACGTTTTCTCCGGCGGGCTCCACAGGTGTCCGCGAATCGGCGGATGGATCGACGGCCTCTTCCCCGGGCGACCGATTGCGATCCCCGCCGGGGAGGCGGGTTCCCGTTTGCTCGTGCCGGAAATTCCGGATCCGGATCGCCTCCGGGCTCTCGGCGAATTGCTTGCCGCGCCCGGTCGCCGGATCGGGGTGGTTGGATTCTGCCACGACGTTTTTTCCTGGAGTCATCCCGAGTGGACGCCGGATTCCCGACGGGAGGGATTTGTCGATTTCCTCCGACTCCTCCGCCGGATGGACCGGGTCGTCTGCCCGTCCGAACAGACCGCCTCCGAATGGCTGCGGTTCCGGCGGGAGGAGGGCTTGGAGGGGCCGGAGCCGGAAGTCCGGCCCTGGCCGGTTCCGGTGTCCCACCCGGTCGGCGAGTTGCCCGATTCCGACCGGCCCCTGGTTCTTTGCGTGGGCACGCTGGAGGCGCGGAAGAATCACGCCCGCCTGCTGGGCGCGGCGGAGTCGCTCTGGGCGGGCGGATTGGAGTTTGAGCTGTTGCTCGTCGGTCGGAAGAGGGCGGCCCGGGAGGATGCTCTTGTGAAACGGATCAAGGCCCTTCGCGCTTCGGGGCGGCCCGTTCGGTGGTTGGCGCGGACCGCGGATTCCGCTCTCGACGAGCTGTACCGGCGCGCCTCCTTCACGGTGTTTCCCTCGCTTGGCGAGGGGTTCGGCCTGCCGGTCGCCGAGTCCCTGGCGAGGGGGCGGCCCTGTGTCTGCTCCGGCGGGGGCGCCGTGGGCGAAATCGCCGCGGGGGGCGGGTGCCGCATGGTACGGGTGGAATCGGCGGAGGATCTCGCCGCCGGGATGGGGGATCTGCTGCGGAATCCGGATCGACTGAGGGACTTGGCCCGCGAGGCGGCCGGTCGGCGATGGAGCACCTGGCCGGAGTGGCTGGAAGGGTTGAACCAACCGGAAAATCCGCTTAAACAGTGACCATGATTGATTGGAAACCAGCGAGGGAATTCGAGGATATCCTCTATCACAAGGCGGGGGGCATCGCGAAGGTGACGATCAACCGCCCCCACCGGCGCAACGCCTTCCGGCCGGAGACCGTCCGGGAGATGTACGAGGCTTTCCTCGACGCCCGGGAGGACCCGCGCGTCGGAGTGATTCTCCTGACGGGGGCCGGACCGCACACGGACGGAAAATACGCCTTTTGCTCGGGCGGGGACCAGAAGATCCGAGGGCGGGCCGGTTACCTGGACGAGGGAGGGGTACCCCGCCTGAACGTGCTCGACCTGCAGAAACTGATCCGCTCGATCCCCAAAGTGGTCATCGCCCTAGTTGCGGGGTACGCGATCGGGGGAGGGCATGTGCTCCACGTGGTCTGCGATCTGACGATCGCCGCCGACAACGCGGTCTTCGGGCAGACGGGGCCGAAAGTGGGCAGCTTCGACGGGGGGCTGGGGGCGAGTTACCTGGCCCGGATCGTCGGGCAGAAGAAGGCGCGGGAAATCTGGTATTTGTGCCGCCAATACAGTGCGGAGGAAGCGCGGGACATGGGCCTGGTGAACACGGTCGTCCCGGTGGAGGATCTGGAGGCCGAGGGGGTCCGCTGGGGCCGGGAGATCATGGAGAAAAGCCCCCTTGCGATACGGAGTCTGAAATCCGCCTTCAACGCGGAACTCGACGGGCAGATGGGAATTCAGGAGCTTTCGGGCAATGCCACCCTCCTCTACTACCTAAGCGAGGAGGGCGCCGAGGGGAAGAACGCGTTCCTGGAAAAGCGCAGCCCGGATTTCAGCAGATTTCCCTGGTTGCCGTAGTAGCACGACGGGATCAGAGGCTTGCGGTTGGAGCGGAGTCCCGCTCCGCGAGAATCCGTTCGCGGGCCATGGCGAGGTAGGCCGGGTCTTTTTCGATGCCGACCCAACCGCGCCCGGTTCGTTCGCAGACCACGGCGGTGGTACCGCTGCCGAGAAACGGGTCCAGGACGAGGTCGCCGGGCCGGGAGCTGGAACGGACCAGTTTGTCGATGAGCGCGAGCGGTTTCTGGGTCGGGTGGCCCACCTTTTCCCTGGAATTGCCCTTCAGCGAGGGAACGCGGATGATGTTGGTCGCGTACTTGCCCTTGCGCAGGTGCGCCTCCCGGGCGACGGGATCCTTGTAGCGCTTGTCGGCGGAATACTTGCGGATGGTCTCCTCGTCGTAGGCCGTGCGCACCGCGTCTTTGTCGAAAAAGGCCGATTCCGACCCGGGATGCCGGAGGGCGAGGATCATTTCGAACTGCGGGGTGAACGAGTCGCGCCTCTCGTTGTAGCCCACCGCCCGGTCCCAGACGATGAGATCGTGGAAGGCGAGGATGCGGGTCAATTCGGAGCAGAGATGCAGCCAGACATGCTCCCGCTTGCCCGGCTGGCCGAAGATGTAGAAGATGCCGTGGGGTGCGAGGTGCGCGGCGGCCGCCTCGACCCAGCGCCGGCACCAGTCGAGGTAATCGTCCTCCCCGGACCAGCGGTTGTCCCAGTCCTCCCCCGTCCGCACCTGGAAGTAGGGCGGGTCGGCGATGATCGTCTGGAAAGCGCCGCCGGTCCGGGCGGCGAGGGTCTCCAGAACGTCTCCTTCGCAGAGGGTGCCGTGTCCGCAGGCTTCGCAATTCGGAGTCCCGGTCCTCATGCTTTTGGGAAAAAGGGGTTGTGCGCGCGCTCTTCGGCGACCGTGGTGACGGGGCCGTGCCCGGGGCAGAGAACGGTTTCCGGAGGCAGCGAGAGCAGGTGCCCGCGCACGCACCGCAGCGAGCGTTCGTAGTCGCCCGCGCATCCCCCGACCGATCCGGCGAAGAGGGCGTCTCCCACGATGCACAGGGGCGGCTCGCGCCCTTCGAAGAGAAAGGAGGTCCCCCCGGGGGTGTGGCCGGGCGTTTCGAGACAGCGGAGGGCGAACGCGCCCGCGCGGACCGTCCGGCCCCATGCGAGGGGCCGGGCTTCGGCGACCCCTTCATCCGGGTGGGCATGGACGGGCGTGCCCGGGTGGACTGCGAGGATCGCCCCGAGGGCGGCGACGTGATCCGGGTGGCCGTGGGTCAGCAGTATGGCCGAGAGCCCGGTCCGCTCCCGGTCGAGCCGGGCCAGAATCGGGTCCGGGTCCACCCCGGTGTCAAACAGGACGGCCGTCCCGTCCGGCGCCTCGACGAGGTAGGCGTTCACGATCATCGAGCGGAAGCGGCTGGTAAAAAGGGTGAGCCCGGCGACAGTCCGCGGCTTCGGGAGCCACTCCCCGCGGGCTGCGGCGACCAGCCTGTCCGGATCCAGGCCGAGCACGGGTGCCGCCCGGCGGAGTGCTTCCCCGGCGGAGGACTCTCCGGATTTGAGGGCCTTCACCTCCGCCAGGTCGATCCCGGCCTGTTCGGCGAGTTCACGGTTGGTAACGCGGAGTCCGTCCTGCGCTTTGGCGATGATGTCTTCGCTGAAATCTTCCAGGTGGGTGTAGGGCGGTGCGGGTTCGGTCATGGGAATTATCGTTTGTCTCGGAGGAGGATCGCGGAATGATGGAAAAATGAAAACGGGAAAAACGCCCTCGCGGTGGAAAACGGAACGGACGGACGAAGTGGCCGATTGCCGGGTCTTCCGGGTGCAGCGGCGGACCAGCCGCCGGGTCTCGGATGGAGTCGGCAGCGACTGGTACGTTGTCGATACCCGCGACTTCGTCAACGTCGTAGCCCTCACGCCCCGGCGCGAGCTGGTGCTTGTCCGCCAGTTCCGGCACGGGGTGGACGCCCTCTCCCTCGAACTGCCCGGGGGGATGATCGATGCGGGGGAGGACCCGCTCGCGGCCGGCCTGCGGGAGTTGAAGGAGGAAACCGGGTTCGCGGGCGAAGGCGGCGAGGTGTTCGCCTGGTGTTATCCGAATCCGGCGATCATGAACAACCGCTGCCACTACGTTTTCGTGGACGGCGTCGAACCGGTCTCGGGCACGGACTGGGATGAGCACGAGGAGATGGAGATCCATCTCATGCCCCTGGACGAAGTGGACGAGGCCTGCCGCCGCGGCGATTTCACCCACGCCCTCACCCTCGCCGCCCTCCAACGGTTCTCCGTCCGGAATTCCCCGTAGCCGGGGTCGCCGACCCCGGGAAAAGGACCGCCGAGGGAATAACGTCCCATTCCGCAATCGCGGTGGTTAACGATTTTGCTCCACGCACTTGTGGTCACGCCCGCACCCATTTATCCGCCGATTCCCGGCTTGCGCTTCGGCCGTTCGTGAAAAAACTGAGGAGTATGAAAGACTCCTTCATTCAATCGCAGTTCGCCGATCGGATCGGGGGGACCCGTTTCGGCAGGGACACCGCCATCTACAAGTTCGAGAAAATCAAACGGGCGAAGCGGGCCGCGATGAAGGAGCAACCGGGCAAGGCGCTGATCGACATGGGCGTCGGCGAGCCCGATGAGATGGCTTATCCGGAAGTGGTTCAGAAGTTGCAACACGAGGCCTCGCTTCCCGAAAACCGGGGATACGCCGACAATGGCTGCGATTCCTTCCGCCAAACAGCCGCCCATTATATGAAGACGGTTTTCGGGGTGGAGGGCATTGATCCGGAGACCGAGATTCTTCATTCGATCGGCTCCAAAACGGCCCTCTCCCTGCTGCCGGCGTGTTTCGTCGATCCCGGCGATGTCGTCCTGATGACGACCCCCGGCTATCCGGTGCTCGGGACCCACGCGCGTTACTACGGCGGCGAGGTGGTCAATCTGCCTCTCCGGGAGGAAAACCATTTCCTCCCCGACCTGGACGCCATCCCCGCCGAAGTCCTCCGGAAAGCGAAGATGCTGGTGCTCAACTACCCGAACAATCCGACGGGTGCTTCCGCTACCCGGGAGTTTTTCGAGGAGGTCGTCCGTTTCGCGAAGAAACACAAAATCATCGTGGTGCAGGACGCGGCCTACGCGGCCCTCGTTTTCAAAGGCGAGCCTCTGTCGATCCTCCAGGTCCCCGGGGGGAAGGAGGTGGCGGTCGAACTCCACTCCCTCTCGAAAGGATTCAACATGACCGGCTGGCGGATCGGTTTCGTCGTGGGCAATCCCCTCGTGGTGGCCGCCTACGGCCATGTGAAGGACAATTCCGATTCGGGCCAGTTTCTGGCGGTGCAAAAGGCCGCCGAGACCGCGCTGTCCAATCCCTGGATCACCGAAGAGATCGCCGCCAAGTATTCGCGCCGGATGGACGTGCTCGTGCAGGCGCTGCGGATCTCGGGTTTCGACGCCTCGAAGCCCGACGGCAGTTTCTTCCTCTACGTGAGAGCCCCGGTCTCCGCAACGGACGAAGAGGGCGCGGTGACCCGGTTCGCCTCGGGCGAGGAGTTCAGCCAGTGGTTGATCCGCAGGGAGCTGGTCAGCACCGTACCCTGGGACGACGTGGGCTCCTTCGTCCGCTTTTCGGTCACTTTCGAGGCCCACGGCCCCGAGAACGAAAAACGGGTCATCCAGGAGGTCCGCAACCGGCTGGTGAAATACAAGTTCGCCTTCTGATTGGTCAGCCCGCCTTCGAGAAGAAGCCGCGAAGGGAGGCGACGGCGTAGTCGCGGTTCATCTTGGCGATCACGTCGAGCTTGATTTCTTTCGGGCACGCCTCCTGGCATTCGCCGTAGTTGGTGCAGTTGCCGAAGCCCGCCTCGTCCATCGAGTGGACAACAGCCAGGACCCTGCGGTCGCGTTCGGCCCGGCCCTGGGGGAGGGAGTTGAGGTGGGTGACTTTCGCCCCGGCGAAGAGCATGGCCGATCCGTTCGGGCAGGCGGCCACGCAGGCGCCGCAGCCGATGCAGGCCGCCGCGTCCATCGATTTGTCCGCCGTTTCCTTCGGGATCGGGATTTCGTTGGCGTCGGGAGCGCTGCCGGTCCGGGCGGTGATAAAGCCGCCGGCCTGGATGATGCCGTCGAAGGCCGAGCGGTCCACGATCAGATCCTTCTGGACCGGGAAGGCCTTCGCCCGCCACGGTTCGATGGTGATGGTGTCGCCGTCGTTGAAGTGCCGCATGTGGAGCTGGCAGGCCGTCGTCGCTTTTTCCGGGCCGTGCGCCTGGCCGTTGATGACCATGGAGCAGGTGCCGCAGATGCCTTCGCGGCAGTCGTGGTCGAAGGCGACCGGTTCCTGGTCCTTTTCGAGAAGCTGCTCGTTGAGGATGTCCAGCATCTCGAGGAAGGACGAATCCTCCGAGACGTCGTCGAGATCGTAGCCGACGAAGCCGCCGGGCGAGTCCGCGCCGGGCTGGCGCCAGATTTTCAGGTGAAGGTTCATGGTTCGTTCTCCGTGTCTTGAATTATTTGTAGCTGCGGGTCGTGAATTCGACCTCCTCGTATTCGAGCATTTCCTTGTGGAGGGACGGCTCCCGCCCGTCTCCTTCGAATTTCCAGACGCCGACGAAGCCGAATTCGTCGTCGTCGCGCTTGGCCTCTCCGGCCGAGAGGTAGCCCGATTTCACGATCTCGTCGTCCTCGGTGTACTGGTGCTCGACGCGGAAGTGCCCGCCGCAGGATTCCTCGCGCATGAGGGCGTCGCGGCACATCAGTTCGCCGAATTCGATGAAATCGGCGATCCGTCCGGCCCGCTCCAGCTCCTGGTTGATGCCGTCGGGCGATCCGACCACCTTGAGGTTTTCCCAGAACTCCTTCCGGAGGTCCTGGACCTCGCGGATCGCCTGTTCGAGGCCTTCCTTGCTCCGGGCCATGCCGCAGTGCGTCCAGATGATTTCGCCGAGGCGCTTGTGGAAGGAGCGGGGGCTCTCCTTGCCGTCGATGGAGAGAAGCTTGTCGATCCGGGCGCGGACTTCCTTTTCGACCTCGTCGAACTCGGGGGCGTCGGTCCGCACCTTGCCGGCGGAGGCGAGGCCCTGGCGGCCAAGGTAGTCGCCGACGGTGTAGGGGAGTACGAAGTAGCCGTCGGCCAGACCCTGCATGAGCGCGGAGGCGCCGAGCCGGTTGGCCCCGTGGTCGGAGAAGTTCGCCTCGCCGGCCACGAAGAGCCCGGGCACGTTGCTCTCGAGGTTGTAGTCCACCCAGAGCCCGCCCATGGTGTAATGGACGGCCGGGTAGATCATCATCGGCGTGGTGTAGGGATCGTCGCCGGTGATCCGGTTGTACATGTCGAAAAGGTTGCCGTAGCGCTCGGCGATTTTCTCCTGGCCGAAACGCTCGATCGCGTCGCGGAAGTCGAGGAAAACCCCGAGGCCGGTCGGGGCGATCCCGCGGCCTTCGTCGCACGCCTCCTTCGCGGCGCGGGAGGAAATGTCGCGCGGGGCGAGGTTGCCGAAGGACGGGTACTTGCGCTCGAGGTAGTAGTCGCGCTCCTCCTCCGGCACGTCCCCGGGGTGCATCCGCCCTTCGCGGATCTTTTTCGCCGTTTCCGGGTCATTGGGCACCCAGACGCGCCCGTCGTTGCGGAGCGACTCGGACATGAGGGTCAGTTTCGACTGCTGGTCGCCGTGGACGGGGATGCAGGTCGGGTGGATCTGCGTGTAGCAGGGGTTGGCGAAGCCAGCCCCCCGGCGGTAGGCCCGGTAGGCGGCGGTCACGTTGCAGCCCTGGGCGTTGGTCGAGAGGAAGAAGACGTTGCCGTAGCCGCCCGTGGCGAGCACGACGGTGTCGGCGGCGAACCGCTCGATCTTCCCGTTGACGAGATTCCGGGTGATGATGCCCTTGGCGTGGCCGTCAACGAGGACCACGTCGAGCATCTCGTGGCGGTTGTACATCTTGACCTGGCCGAGACCGATCTGGCGGCTGAGCTGCTGGTAGGCCCCGAGGAGGAGCTGCTGGCCGGTCTGTCCCCGCGCGTAGAACGTGCGGCTGACCTGGGCGCCCCCGAAGGAGCGGTTGTCGAGCAGCCCGCCGTATTCGCGGGCAAAGGGCACGCCCTGGGCGGCGCATTGGTCGATGATGTTGCCGGAGACCTCGGCGAGGCGGTAAACGTTCGCCTCGCGGGAGCGGAAGTCACCCCCCTTCACGGTGTCATAGAAGAGCCGGTACACGCTGTCGCCGTCGTTCTGGTAGTTCTTGGCCGCGTTGATGCCGCCCTGGGCCGCGATGCTGTGGGCGCGCCGGGGGCTGTCCTGGTAGCAGAAGCAGCTCACGTTGTAGCCCATCTCGGCCATCGAGGCCGCCGCCGCGCCGCCGGCGAGGCCGGAGCCCACGATGATCACGTGGTATTTGCGGCGGTTGGCCGGATTGACCAGCTTGATTTTCGTCTTGTGGCTGGTCCACTTCTCGGCGAGCGGGCCTTCGGGTATTTTGGCGTTTAATTCCATGGCGTTGGTTCCTGCGGGAAAAGGATTAGTGGGAGGATTCCGGGTAGGAGATGTAGATCGGCTCTTCGCCCTGCCAGGCTTCGGTCGCTTCCCGGACCTCGGAGGCGTACACGATGTCCGGCCCGCCGTACCACGACACCAGGGAGGCGACGGGTATGGAGATGAAGCCGAGGAAAATGACGAACCCGTAGCCGAGGGCGAAGCGGTTGAGCCAGCGGCGCCAGATCTCGTTGCGGAAGCCGAGAGACTGGAACATGCTCGAGACCCCGTGGGCGAGGTGCCAGCACAGGAGGCTCATCGCCACAATGTAGAACCCGGCGATCCAGACATTGGAAAAGCCGTAGATCAGCATGGCGTAAACGTCCTGTGTGTCCTTGCCGTTCAGGTCGTAGCGAAGATTTTGGTAAGCCGGATCGATATTCTGGACCGTGAAGTGGAGCAGGTGGAAAACGATGAAGGCAAGGACGATGAGGCCGGAATACTTCATCGTCCGCGCGGCGAACGAGGCTTGCATGTAGCGCTGCCGCTCGTAGGTGTCGGGCCGCGCGCGCCGGTTCTCGATCACCAGAAGGACCGCCGTGACGATGTGGAGCACGACCGCCGCCAGGAGGACGATCCGGACGAGCCAGAGCACCTCCCACGGAAGGATTTGGTGCAGGAAATAGGCGTAGGCGTTGATCGCCTCGGGCGGACCGAAAGCCTGCAGATTGCCGAGCATGTGCCCGAGGACGAAGCCGACGAGGATCAGCCCCGTCAGCGCCATGACGAATTTCTTTGCGACCGAAGTGCGGAATAGACCGATGGGATTCATTTGTAAACCTTATGGTGTATAGTAATTACTATTCCAGAGCGTTATATCGGAAGGGCGCGAGTGCAACGGCAATATCCCGTTCTTTTGTTTTCTATAAAACGGGCTTTCCATACAAATAAGAGCCGCTTCTACGAATGTGCCCCATGCGGGTGAGATGACAGTCGTTTCTGCAAAACAGTTCAATTTATCCTCTTCTCTTCTGTGACTGCCTCGTGGAATCACGGAAGACCTCCCACCGTGGCCGGGTT
>CAZDRT010000103.1:7876-12191 GCA_964507815.1 uncultured Puniceicoccaceae bacterium | reverse complement strand
CACCGCGATTTTGAAATGGGCCGATATTCCATCGGCTGAGGGAGGGCGGCTGCCGCGCCACGGCGTAGCAGGATCTTCAGTCGCTTGCTATCAGCGGGATGGGACTGGAGGGCAAGCACTGGACGAAAAGAAGTTTTGCGAAGACGGGTCCTCAGCCGCCGCATTGCGGGGAAGAGAATGGAAAGCCACGGAATAAATCGGGCGGCGCGGGAATCTTTCGGAAGTGCATCGGATCCTTTCCGACGTATCGCGGCGGCTGAGGACAGCCGCCCTCCCGCCGTAGTTCGTCGGCTCATGCACGATTATCGAATCAATTTCGGTATTCCCTCCACGCACTTGTGGTCACACCCCTCCCGGCGGGGGCAAATTGAAAAGGCTTGGATTGGGTGCGGGATCAGATAGGGTGGGGTGTTTTTGACGATGGCCGAAATACCGAAAGCTTACGAACCGAAGGACGTGGAGGACCGCCTCTACGAAGAGTGGCTGGGAGACGGTTGCTTCGCGGGTGTGCCCCGCGACGGTGCCGAGACCTACACGATCATGATCCCCCCGCCGAACGTGACCGGGGTGCTCACCATGGGGCACGTCCTGAACAACACCATCCAGGATATCCTGATCCGCCGCCACCGGATGCTCGGTCGGTCGGCGCTCTGGCTCCCGGGCACCGATCACGCCGGTATCGCGACCCAGGCCCGGGTCGAGCGCGAGCTGCGGGCCGACGGAAAGACCCGGCACGACCTTGGTCGGGAGAAGTTTCTCGAGAAAGCCGTCGAGTGGCGGGATCGCCACGGGGGCATCATCCTCCGCCAGTTGAAGAAGCTCGGTGCCTCCTGCGACTGGGACCGCACCGTCCACACCCTCGACGACGACTACAGCCGGGCGGTCCTGACCGCCTTCGTCCTGCTCTACGAGCGGGGTATGGTTTACCGGGGCAAGCGCATGGTGAACTGGTGTCCGGCCAGCCTGACGGCCCTCTCAGACGAGGAGGTCATCATGAAGCCCCGGCAGAGCAAGCTCTACTACATGCGCTACGAGCTGGTGGACGCGCCGGGGGAGTATCTCGAAATCGCGACAACCCGCCCGGAGACGATCATGGGGGATTCGGGGGTGGCCGTGCATCCGCTCGACGAACGCTATCGCCAATGGATCGGCAAAAAGGTCTGGCGCCCGTTCCCCCGGGAGGAAATCCCGGTGGTCGGCGACGATTCGATCGACCGCGAGTTCGGAACCGGAGTCCTCAAGGTAACGCCGGCCCACGATCCGGTCGATTTCGAGATCGGCAACCGGCACGGGCTGGAGGTGATCGACGTGTTCACCCCCGACGGGCACCTGAACGAGCGGGCGGGTGAGCCGTTCGTCGGTATGGACCGCTTCGAGGCGCGCCGGGCCGCCGCCGACAAGCTCGATGAGCTGGGTCTGCTCCTGCGGGTCGAAGACTACGAGAACAACGTCGGCTTTTCCGAACGCGCCGATGTGCCGGTCGAGCCGCGCCTCTCCGAGCAGTGGTTTCTCAAGTATCCGAAAATCGAGGAGGCGAAGGCGGCCGTGCGCGACGGGCACATCCGCTTTTTCCCCGCCCGATGGGAGAAGACCTACCTCCACTGGCTCGACAACATCCGCGACTGGTGCATCAGCCGGCAGCTCTGGTGGGGGCACCGCATCCCCGTTTGGTACCGCAGGGGCACCGACCGGACCGATCCGGCCAACTGGCACGTCTCCGTCGAGGGTCCCGGCGATCCGGAGAATTGGGAGCAGGACGAGGACGTCCTCGACACCTGGGCCTCCTCCTGGCTCTGGCCGCTGGCGACTCTCGGCTGGCCCGACGAAAAGGCGATGACGGAGCGGGGCTGCCACTCCTTTTACCCGACCTCGGCCCTCGTGACCGGGCCGGACATCATTTTCTTCTGGGTCGCCCGGATGATCATGGCAGGCCTCGAATTCGCCGGGGAGCGGAAGGATTCGCTCACGGCGGACGAGATTCGCGCGCGCGTTCCCTTCCGCGACGTTTACTTCACCGGGATCATCCGCGACCTCGACGGGCGCAAGATGTCGAAATCGCTTGGAAACTCCCCCGATCCGCTCGAACTGATCGACCGGTTCGGAGCGGACGGGCTGCGTTTCGGGATCATGAGCATCGCCCCCCAGGGGCAGGACATCCGTTTCAGCGAGCAGCGGGTGGCGCTCGGCCGGAATTTTTGCAACAAGCTGTGGAACGCCTGTCGTTTCCGCCAGATGTCGGGGCCGGTGCATCCGGCCGCCTCGATGGACGAATTGGTCGGGCGGATCGATCCGGAAAAGGCCGACCTTCAGGACCACTCGATCCTCGGGCGTCTCGCGGACGCGATCCGCGTTGTCGGGGACGCCTACGAAAACTACGCCTTCAGCGGCATCACCCAGCACATCTATGCCTTCTTCTGGAACGACTTCTGCGACTGGTACGTCGAAGTCTCGAAGGGCAAGGTGCGCGATCCCGGCGCCGGGCCGACCTGCCTTGCGATCCAGGATCTCGTCCTGCGGCAGACCCTGCTTCTCCTCCATCCCTTCTGCCCGTTCATCACCGAGGAACTCTGGCGCCTCCTCGGGTTCGGGGGAAGCCGCTCCCACATCCAGGACGTGCGCCCGGCCTCCCCGGACGATCTCGAAGATGCGCTCGCGGCGGCGGGCTTCGGGCTTGACCGGGGCGCGGTCGCCCGGGTGGACGAAATCCGCGAAGCGGTCACGCTCCTGCGCTCGCTCAAGGCCGACTACCGGTTGAGCAACCGCAGGGACGTGAAGATCCTTGTCGAGAAATCGACCCTGACCGTCGATGAGGAGGCGCGGGAGATTTTCGCGGTCATCGAAGCCCTGGGCGGTTTTTCGGAGATCGAGACGGTCGCGGCCTCGCCCGAATCGGCCCCGGCGGTGGTCACCCCCCTCGGTACCTTCCATCTCGATCTCTCGTCCTCCCTCGACGTGGAGGCCGAGCAGGACCGCCTGGGCAAGGAGCTGGCCAAGCTGGATCAGGCCATCGAGGGCACCCGCAAACGCCTCGGCAACGCCTCCTTCGTGGACAAGGCCCCCGAAGCGGTGGTCGAGGGTGCCCGCCGGCAGCTCGAGGAAAACGAGCGCAAACGTGGCGAAATCGAACGACTCCTTTCCTCGCTGGGCTGAAACCGGCTTCGGCAGCCCCCGCCGCGAACTCGCCCGGTGGTTCCGGGCGAACGCGCGGGACCTGCCCTGGCGGCGCGGTCGGTCGGTTTACCGGACGGTCGTCTCCGAGTTCATGCTCCAGCAGACCCGGGTGACCACGGTGCTGCCCTACTTCGAAAGGTGGATGGCGGCCTTTCCGGATTTCGCCGCGCTCGCCGCCGCGGAGGAGCGGGAAGTCCTCGCCCTCTGGCAGGGGCTGGGTTATTATTCCCGCGCGAGGAATCTCCACAAGCTCGCCCGGCGGGTGGCGGAAGAGGGTGCTCCGTCGGATGCCGCGGGCTGGAAGGCGCTTCCCGGGGTCGGGGACTACACGGCGGCCGCCGTTGCGAGCATCGCCCAGGGCGTGAGCGCCGCGGTGGTCGATGGCAACGTGGTCCGGGTGCTCGCCCGCCTCTCGGCGGACGGGCGCACCTGGGGATCGTCCGGCGAAGCGGTCCGGGGATACACGCCCACGGCGGCGGCCTTTCTCGACCGCAGCGAGCCCGGTCTCCACAACGAGGCCCTCATGGAGCTGGGCGCCCTGGTCTGCCTCCCGCGCGCCCCGCTCTGCACCGTATGCCCCCTCGTCGGCCGATGCGGTGCCGCCGCCCGGGGTCTCGCCGATTCCCTCCCCCGGGTGGCCAAGGCGAAAAAGACGGAGCGAACGGTTCGCCGCGCCTGGTCCGCCGAAGGAGGGGCGGTGCTTTTGCGGGAAACGCCGGACGGGTCGAAGCGCCTCGCCGGACTCCTCGAACTCCCGGCTCTCGGGGACCTGCCGCCGGACTGGAGGCCGGATCCCGTCCCCTTCGCCAGGCGCAGGCGCGGCATCGGAAACGAGTCCATCACGGAGTGGTTCCACTCCGTCGCACCCGGTGGCGACCCGCCCCCCGGTTCCGGTCTGCGCCGGGTGCCGGTCTCCGACCTGCCCGCCGAACCGCTCTCCGGCCCCCATCGGCGCTGGATCGAGGAGTTTCTAAAGTCCGGTCCCCTGTAGCCGGTCTCGCCGAGGCCGGGCGCCCCGGTCCCCTGTAGCCGGCCTCGCCGAGGCCGGGCACCCCGGTCCCCTGTAGCCGGCCTCGCCGAGGCCGGGCACCCCTCCACGTAGTTTTCCGATTCCGACGTCCCTTCCTTCCCGGGGTCAGCGACC
>CAZDRT010000103.1:0-7776 GCA_964507815.1 uncultured Puniceicoccaceae bacterium | reverse complement strand
CCCCTCCACGTAGTTTTCCGATTCCGACGTCCCTTCCTTCCCGGGGTCAGCGACCCCGACCACAGGAGCGAATCGTATCTACTGCAGTCCGTCGTGAGAGCGCGCGCCAACGCTTTGGAGGCCTGCCGCCCCGGTTCGCTGGTGGCTGAAATAGGCGTCCTCGATGTGGTGGTGGAGGGAGAGGAGGTTTTTTCGCAGCCACCGCAATTCCGCAGCGACGCGCCGCAGGGTCCGGGCGTGGATTCGCTCGGAGTCGGTTCCGAAATCCAGATGGACGGTCCGGGCGGGGAACACCTCTTCCACGGGGAATCCTTCGACCCGCGCGATCATCCGCCCCACTTTCCGGCGCATGGATTCGTTCAAGAGGAGGGACGTCTCCTCCCCGATGGCTCGGAGCGAATCGCGGACCCGGAATAGGTTGTAGAGAAACGAACCGGGCAAATCCCCTTTCCGCCAGATCAACCGGATGATCCGGTCCAGGTACGCCCGCGACCGGTACTCGCGCCGGTAGGCGTCGAGACAACCGAGCAGGCGCAGCAGTGCGGTCAGATCGGTGTCGTCCTCGAGGTGCCGTTTCTGCATCGAGATCCGGCTCGGCAGGATGGATTCGAGCAGAAGGGTCGCCCCGATCGCCCCCTCTATCGCCGATCCCAGCACCCAGAAGCGGTAAACCGCATCGTGGGAAAGGGTTCGTTCGAGCGTGCCCAGGAAACGGGCGTATTCGCGGGAAACGATCAGACAGGCGTCCAGACTGCGGCGGTCGGCGGGGCGTTCGTCCGCCCACGGGATTTTTTCGAATTCCTCCGTCATGTCGTAGAAAACCTCCGACATTTCGGGGGTGATCCACTCCTCGATCCGCTCCATGTTGTTCCGGGCGAAGCGGAGGGAGGAGGCCACCGAGGAGGGATCCTCCGCGTTGCCGACGAAATTGCGGAACACCTGCGGAAAATCACCGGGACTCTCGTCGAGAGCCGCCATCGGCTCGTAACCCACCGCGGCGGCGACCCCCTTCCAGAGAGGCCAGTAGTAATTCAACTCGGCGGGGGCGAGTTCGGTCCACCGGATGCTCTCCAACAGTCCCGCCTGGTGGGCGGCGTTGCGGGCGCGCTCCAGGTAACGCGCCATCCAGTAGAGCCCCTCCGCCACGCGGCTGGGGGCGGAAAGATTCGCCGGGGAGAGATTGGTTTCCAGCCCGGGCCGGACTTCCCCGGCTCGCCCGAGGGTTTCATCGATGACCCAGGTGTCCTTCATCGCGCCGATGTAATCGATGGAATCGTTTTGCGCGGCCTGCCACGAAAGACCGCCGGGGAGAATGACGGGGCGGGGCCGCAGAATCCCGAAGACCCGCAGGAAAAACGGTGCGGCCTCCTCTCCCCGGGCGGACCAGCGGGGAAGGCCCGGCGCGTCGATCTTCCGGCGGGCGATGGTCCACTCCGGCACATGCCCCGCCGGCGAATCAACGGCGGCGGCCCCGTTCGCGGAGGTCATGACCCGCGGGGTGGCGACGGTATCGAGGATGAATTCGAGTGGGCGGTCGGCCACCCATTCCGCCTGGTCCCGATCAAAACAATGGTAGGTTTCCACGGTGCGGAGGAGGGGCGTTTCCCCCGTGTAATAGCGGATGATCGCCTCGCTGAACGGGAGCAACGCCCGGTCGTCCGCCACCTCCGCTCCGAGCACGTTCTCGATCCGCACGGTTTTCCGCCTCAGGCAATGGACCAAGCCCGGTACGCCGCGGTCCGGGTTCTCGACGAAGGTGATCGGATCCACCGCGTTCGTCTCGACCTTGCGCAGGATCACATCGACCTTTTCGAGACCGTCGATGGTCTTCAGAAAGACGCGCCCCTCCCGAACGATGAGGTCGGCGGGGCGGACGGAGACAATACCCATGTGGCGCGCGAGGAACGAGTCGTCGAAATGCGGCCGGATGGTATCGCCGCGGGTCAGCAGAACAATCCGCAGGTCTTCCGTCGCCGAGTCCCCGCGCAGGGATTCCACCAGGTCGCTCCCGAATCCGGCCACCGGGGCGACCGAATGCCCGTCGAAAATCCCGGGGAACCCCTGCGCGAGCATTCTCCGGTTCTGGATCACATGGGAAATCCCGGTGGGAAAGGAAAAATGGTTCTCGAAGACCAGCCACTCCCCCTTCGAATCCTGAAGCAGATCAACCGCGCCGAAGAGAAACCCTTCGTTGGCCGGAGCGTCGGGACCGAGCAACTCCCGGTAGTACCCGGGGGCGCCGAGAAGAACTTCGGCGGGCACGACCCCGTCCGCGACGATCCGCCGGCCACCGTGGACGTCCGCGGTGAAACGGCTGAAGGCGCGCATCCGCTGAAGCACCCCCCGGCGGATCAGTTCCCAGTCAGCCGATCCGATCAACCGGGGAAAGACATCAAGATTCCATTCCCCGGAGACGCCCTCGTCCGAGGAAAGCGAGAAATGGTGGCGCGCTTCCGAGGTGATTCTGCGAAGCGCCCGGGCGCGCTCGTCGAGCGTCTCGCGGGAAAAATCGGCGGACACGACCGGCAGGTTCAACTGGTTGGTCCCCTCCCTCATTCCTCACTCGGCGAATGGAGAGCACCGGACTGGGACCGGGCGCTGTCCATCAGGCCTTTCCGATAAAGGGCTTCCAGGCTTCCCTCGATCCGCTCCGGTGCAGAACGGAGAGAAACGGACGGTGCTTCGGGCGTAGCGGCCGACGGCGGAGAGAGAGCCCGGCTTGGTGGGGGAGGCGGTTCGCCTTGCGGCTGTTGCAGGCGATGCAGGAAGTGACGAGATTTTCCCAGCTCGTACGGCCGCCCCGGTCCCTGGGGATCACGTGATCGAGGTTGAGCTTCGCCTCGGGATGCACCTCGCCGCAGTACTGGCACCGGTATCCGTCCCGCTCGAAAATATTCTTCCGGTTCAGCTTGGTGTCCTGGATGGGGACCCGGTCGAACTCCCGGAGCAGAAGGATCAGCGGCAGACGCAGGTTCAACCGGATCGACCGGAGCGAGGGCTCGCCCGGGGCGGGTGGGGCGGAGACGGAACGCTCGACCCACTCATCGACGGAGAGGATTTCATAGTTGCCCCCGGAAGGGTGGATCACCTGGGCGTTGTCCTGAAAAAGCAGGGCCACCGCCCGGCGGGCTCCGATGATGTTCACGGGCTGCCAGACCCTGTTCAAAACAAGAACGCGGAACGCATCTTCGTTGGAAGGCTGTTCCCCTGATCGTTTCATGACACCCGCATCGAAAGCATTCACGCCCCCGGTTGCAACCGGAAAGAGAAGAAACCGGAACTCCGCAACAGATTTGTAACATCGTCTTCGAAGGTTGAAACGAAGCCCCGGTTCGGCTTCCATCGCGGGAGAATGGAAGAGGCGAAAAACACTCAGCGGTCGATCGTGCGGCTCGCTTTCGACGGAAAGGTCCACAAGACTTTTCTCGGGGAAGACGCCCGCGAGCGGTTTGAAAACGAATGCCGCGTCCTCCGGTTCCTCGAGGAGAAGGGATGCGGATTCGTGCCGCGGATCATTGACGCCGACCCCGACAATCTCGTTCTGGTCACCACCAATTGCGGTGCCCGCGTCGATAGGATCAGCCGGGAGAAAAAGGAGGCCGTCTATGCGGAACTCGAGTCCTACGGCGTCCGCCACGACGACGCCGAGACGCGCAATCTGACCTACCGGCGGACCGACGGCCGGTTCTGCGTGATCGATTTCGAGTTCGCGGCGATTCTGGACGAAGAGGGGAAGGGACCTCCGCCCGTGGACCTGAAGGCGGTCCGCGGAGCCGCCAAAACCCAGCGGAAACCCGACCCCGGCCGCGACTCCCGGAATCCGAACGGTCGCCGGCGCTTCTCCGACCCAAAGGGGGGCCGATGAGCCCGGCCGCCGATCCCCCCGAGGAAAGAGGCGATTGGGTGCGCTGGGGCGGATGCACCCACCCCGGGCGGTTCCGCAAGAGCAACGAGGACGCTTTTCTCGCCCTGGCCGTCTCGGCGAACGAAGTCACCCGCCTCGGAAAGACCGGGCGCGCGACCCTCTCCGACAAGGACTTCATCTTCGCGGTGAGCGACGGGATGGGCGGGGCGAAGGCCGGAGAGTTCGCCAGCCGCATCGCCGTGGATCGGATCACCCGCCTCTTCCCCCGTTCCTTCCTCAGCTCGGCACAGGGGTTCGGTCGCAATTTCGAGGATCTCGTTCCCGAGCTGTTCGACCAGATCCACTCCGAAATCACCTGGCTCGGCATCACCTACGAGGAATGCCGGGGGATGGGGGCGACGCTGAGCCTGTGCTGGGTGACTCCCGGATGGGTCTATTTCGGCCACGTGGGCGACAGCCGGATCTACTACCTCCCCGCGAACGGCGAACTCCGGCAGATCTCCCACGACCACACCCATGCCGGCTGGCTCCGCCGGAAGGGCCAGCTCACGGAACGGGAAGAACGGATGCACCCGACCGGCCATCAGCTCCAGCAGGTTCTCGGCGGGGGGGTTCGCAGAATCGATCCCCAGATCGGGGCCATCGGCTACGAGTCCGGCGACCGGTTTCTCGTCTGCAGCGACGGACTCATCGAGGGGCATTGGGACCGCGGCATCGCCGAATACCTGCGGACGGCCGATTTCGACGACCCGAAGCTGGCCGATTTTTTCGTCGAGACGGCGGTGCGCGTCAGCGGAAAGGACAATTCCACCGCCGTTCTCTTCGAGCCGGGAAACGGCCCGCCCGCAACGGTTTCCGCAGGCTGACCGCCCCGGCGTATCAAGCCGGCGGGCCCGCGTTCAGACCGGGAAACAGGCCTGGATGCCCGGGCCGTGGACCCCTTCGATGAGAATGCCCTCGACGTCGGCGGTCTTGGAGGGCCCCGTCACCCAGATGACATTCGGGTCGTCGGCGGGCAGGGACTGGATGGCCTCGACCACGGTTGCCAGGAGGCGGTCCTTTTCCACCACCGCGATGTGCGCCCACGGGGCCAGCGCTCCGAGCCGGTCGGGGGTCTCTCGGTCGTGGAGCACGAGCGTTCCCGTCTCCGCCACCGCGAAGGCGGCCCGTGTGACGCCGAAGCCGTATTCCTCGATCCTCGGGCGGTCGAACTTGGGCAGGATCCGGACGCCCTCCGGCAGCCATGGTTCGATCAGGGGAGCCAGCTCCTCCGGGCAGTAACCGAGCCGGACTTTCTCCCGCTCCAGCAGGGAGCGGAGGGCTTCTCCGGAGGCCAGAAAGTCGCCGTTGACCGCTTCGAAATTCTTCCGGAACGCCTCCCAGCCACCTTCCCCCAGCCGACCGGTCGAGACAAAGTCCTCCATGACCAGATCCGGAAGGGCGGCCCGGACCTTCCCGGTGGCAACCGCGGTTCTTACGGCCTCGAAAATGCGGTCTCTGTCGTTCATTCTCCGCCTCTTTTTCGGTTTTTCGCCCACGCGCGGAACTTTCCTCCGCGCCAGGGGGGCAGGGTCCGGTCGCGGGTCCACCGGCCCAGGGGGCCGAAGGGAATTTTTTCGTAGGGGAGAAGGTTGAGCATGTTGGCCGACCGCAGGGACGCCCTCCACAAGGCGGGGGACCGGGCGACCCACGCCCACGCGCCCATCGGTGGCGCGTCCACCGAGCTTTTGGCCGCGTGCTCGCGCTTGCCCTTGTCCCGCAGGCGGAGAAGCAGGTCGGGGATGGGGATATCGACCGGGCAAACCTCGTTGCAGGCCCCGCACAGGCTGGAGGCCTTCGGAAGGTCGGCGAGTTCGGGAAACCCCTCCGCACCGGCCAGGAGCGGCCCGAGCACCGCCCCGAGCGGGCCGGGGTAAACGCTTCGGTAGGCGTGGCCGGAGGCCTGGCGGTAAACCGGGCACACGTTCATGCACGCCCCGCAGCGGATGCAGCGGAGAATCTCGCGGCAGTCCGACTCCAGAACCTCCGTGCGGCGGTTGTTTACGAAGACTACGTGGAACTCCTCCGGCCCGGAGGCCCCTTCGGCGGCCTTCGGGCCGGAGACGAACTCCGTATAGACCGTCAGGGCCTGTCCGGTCGCCGACCTCCCGAGAAGGTTCAGCAGCAGGCCCAGGTCCTTGTCCCGGGGGACGATTTTCTCAATCCCCACCAGGGCGATGTGGATCCGCGCTCCGGCCAACCCGAAACGGGAGTTGCCCTCGTTGGTCACGATGCAGATCCGTCCCGACTCGGCGGATACGAAATTCGCCCCGGTTATCGTGGCTTCGGCCGCAAGATATTTGCCCCGCATGTGGGTCCGCGCCCGCCGGGTGATGACTTCGGGCTCGTCGTCGTAGGCACCGAGGCCGTGCTTTTCGAAAGTCCGGGCGATCTCCGACCGGTTTTTGTGGATGATCGGTTTGACGACATGGCTCGGGTGGTCGCCTTCCAGCTGCAGGATGAACTCGCCCAGATCCGTTTCGACCAGATCGTAGCCTTTCGCGGCGAGACTCTCGTTGAGCCCGACCTCCTCGCTGACCATGCTCTTCGACTTGGTGACCGCGCGCACCGACGAGGCCCGGAGGATTTCCTCCACCCGCTCGCAGGCGGCATCCGCGTCCCACGCGTAGTGGACCCGGGCTCCGTTCGCTTTGAGGGCCGCTTCGGCCTTTTCGAGATAGGTGTCGAGATGATCGAGAACGTGCTGTTTCACCTCTCCGGCAAGGGACCGGAGGCGGTCGGCGTCGGGCAGATCTCCGAAGAGGACGCTCTGCCGCTTCTCGGTCCCGGCGGCACTCCCCCCGCGGACGGAGGCCCGCACCGATTCTTCGAGGTCGGCCGCGTATTGGTCAATGACTTGCGAGGACATAACCGGTCGATTCCTTTTTCATTGTATCCCGGAGCAACTCGATCGCGTGCTTTACGGGAAGGGCGCGGCCCGATTTCTCGGCGAGGCCGCGCAGGTGCATCAGGCAGCTCATGTCGCCGGATACCAGCAGATCGGGCTCTTGCTCCAGAACGTGCCCGATCTTCAGGGTTCCCATGTTCCGGGAGATATTGGGGAAGGTCACGGAAAACGTGCCCCCGAAGCCGCAGCACTGCTCGGGTTCGGCGAAATCGACGATCTCCAGCCCCCCGATTCCCCCGAGGAGAGTGCGGATGGCCGCCGGTGTTCCGGTTCCCCGGGTGTGGCAGGAACTGTGGATGGCGACCTTTCCGGGCCAGTTCCCCGTCCAGGTGCCGATGCCGAGGCCCCGGTGGAGAAAGTCGAAGATCTCCCAGGTTCGGGCACCCGTCTCCCGGACGACCTCGAGGTCGTTCTCCTTCTCGAATTCCAGAGGCGCACTGTGGAACATCATGGCCGCGCACGATCCCGAGGGAACGATGATCGGGTCGGTCCCGGAAAAGACCCCGACGGTGTGCCGCACCACCGAGCGGGAGGCCTTCCAGTCGCCACCGTTGAAGGCGGGCTGCCCGCAGCAGGTCTGGGCTTCGGGAATGAGCACCTCGATCCCCAGCCCCTCCAGAACCTCGACCGCCGCCCGGGCCGCCTCGTCGAAAAACGCGTCGCACAGGCAGGTCGCCATGAAGAGGACCCGTTCCGGCGGGGATTCGAAGGGAGAGCGTTCGAGCATGAGGAGGGAGTGAAGCAGAATTCCCGACGCCTGGCAACCGCGGTTCGGGAAACGGAGCCCCGGGGGTGCAACCACAAGTGCGTGAAGCAAAATCGTGAAGCCCCGCGATTTTGGAATGGGATCCTATTTTTCGGCTGAGGGAGGGCGGCTGCCGCGCCACGGCGTAGCATTGTCTCCAGTCGGCTGCTTTCAGCGGGCTGAGACTGCATAATTGGGCGTCCAAAGTGGGTGGGTTGC
>CAZDRT010000102.1:0-12193 GCA_964507815.1 uncultured Puniceicoccaceae bacterium | reverse complement strand
CGAGAATGGAAAGCCACGGAATTAATTCGGCGGCGCGGGAATCTTTCGGAAGTGCATCGGATCCCCCTTCCGACGTATCGCGGCGGCTGAGGACCAGTCTTCGCGCCAGGATCATTTGAAACTACTCCGAAAAAACATGCATTTCATCCCCATGAAAGCAGCCGACTGAGGACACTGCTTCGCCTTGGCACGGCAGCCGCCCTCCCGCCGCAAATCGGCGGCGCACGCACAATTATCGAATAGATTTCGATATTCGCTCCACGCACTTGTGGTTACACCCCCGGTCAGCTTACCGGAATCAGGAATCCTTGTTTGCGGGCGGCGTTGGCGAAGGCGTTGCGGTCCTTTTCGAGAAGAAGAATCCGGTGGTCGCCCAGGTGCTGGCAGAGCTTTGCGATGCCCGCGCTGTTGGCGATCGTCGCCGCCTGCTCACGGTTGCGCCAGGAAAGGACGATGGCGCGGTGAGCCCCTTTGCAGGAAAAGGCTTTTTCCTCCAACTCGCCCAGCCACTGAGCGATATTGGCCGGTATTTCGTTGTGGCTGGCGGCCGACAGGAGTTCGCGGATTTCTTGAAACTGCGCCCCGCTTTCCAGCGATTGGAGAAGGGTGCTCTTGTCGAGTTTCCAAACATGGTCGCTTATCCGCACGGCGATCAGCTCCAGGAGGGCGAGATCGCCGGGGTCGGGTTCCCCCGGGACGGCGATCTCATGATTGGGCAGTATCTGGAGTCCGGGGCTTTCCTCTTTCGCCGCCGCGGTGTAGGAGTCCGTCAGCTCGAGGCAGTAGGCCCCCCAGTCGTTCAGGCGGACGGCAACCAGGCCGTCATACCGGCCGAGAAAAGAGTGAATTTCCGCCCCCCAGGCCGAATCCAGTTCGGGCCAGAGATGGTGCGGTTGCACGTAGGCGATATCGAGGATGCCGAGGGTGGCCAGGGACTCCATGAAGAGCGCCCGAAGGAATTGCCGGTCAACGGGACGGCTGTTATAAATCGCCCCGTAACGGGCTTCGTCCAGGTACAGGAAAGCCCGGGCGGATTCGTAAATTCCCGGGCAACCGCCACTGGCTTCAAGGAGACGAAACGCTTCGTCGAATTCCAACCACTCCCCCGGCGGCAAAAGGTGTGCATGATCGACGAAGTCGAACCGTCTCGATGCCACCGAGAGCAGGCCGCGTTTCGCTTTGCCGGTCTGACCCCGCAAGTGATTGACACGGTGAAGTTCGTCGAATTTTTCGTCGGCGAGAAACGAGTCGAATCCGGCACGAAACGCTTCCGGTGAAAAGGAGGAAAGCATCTTTTTCCCCGCCGGGGTGAGTGCCAGGGTGCCGCCTTTCGCTTTCGCCCACCCGCATTGCTGAACGAGCACCCCCCATGCGTGGGCCCGGACGGGGCCGGCGAGGTCGGTGAATCGGTCGCGTTTGTCTTCCGGCGGGTCCAGGGAAAAGTCGGGCTCGACCAGGGCCTCGCCCAGGGCGCGGGTCGAGGCATCGGTCGGACGCCCGGATCCTTTGGTCACCCGGGTCTTTCCCAAGCCGACATGACGCAGAACCCGTTTCAGTTCGAGTTCGACAAACCGCTCGCCCGAATAAGTCCGGACGTCCTGCCCTTCATGCATTTCAGGCGGATCCGTCATCGGTCGGGCGCGCGGCGGATCGGGTTCGGGGACCAGGGGTTTCAAGCGGGAAACTAGGGATGGGAAAACGATGACTTCATTTGTGTATCGCTCAAAGGAGAGCACGCAGGAAACGAGAGCGGCTCGGCGACCGCTTCCATACCCCCGGTCGGATATTTGCGGTCGGGCCACACCATGCTTCGCCATAAACACCTGCTCGGACGGAAGTTCTCCGCCATAAAGGGTTTCGGCGAGAAGGATTTTCTCGTTCTTTCCCAGACGGGCGATAAAGGCCTCGGGGGTCTGGGTGAGGGAAGCATCAATCGCATCGATGAAATGCTGTTTCCGCGTGTGTTTACTTCGATGGACGCCGAGTTGTTTCGCGAATTCCTTCAGGACCTCGGCGTTCCACTCGTTTAAACAGGCTTTGAAAGTAGGTGTTGTCATGGCGGTCGAATCGGCGATTAAGTGTGGCCCCACGGTATGGTTCAACTCATGAGTGATTTCAATCCCGAGAATCCGCTGATTGTCCAGGGAGACCACACGGTTCTGATCGAAGTGGACAATCCGTTCTACCCCGAGGCACGCGACGCCCTGGCTCGCTTCGCCGAGCTGGTCAAATCACCCGAGCACATCCATACCTACCGGATCACCCCGCTGTCGATTTGGAACGCCTGTGCGGTGGGGGAAACCGCCGATGACATCGTCGCGGCCCTGCGGCGGTTTACCAAATTCCCGCTCCCTCCCCATATCGCGGCGAGTGTGGAGGATTTCGCGGGGCGCTACGGCGCACTCAAACTGCGGCGCGACGGCGACCACCTGACCCTCGAGGCCCGGGAGGATCATTTGGCCGCGGAACTGGCCCACCAGAAATCGCTCGCTTCGCTGCTGGGTCGGAGCCCCGCATCCCGCGTATTCACCGTGAACCCGGCGGATCGGGGGCGTCTGAAGCAGTCGCTGATCAAGCTGGGCTACCCGACGGAGGATCTGGCCGGCTACGCTACGGGAGAGCCTTTGCCGATTCATCTGCGCGGGCAGACCCTGGCGGGCGAGCCGTTCGCCCTGCGCGATTACCAGAGTGATGCGGCGGAATCTTTCCATGCCAACGGCGACGTCCGCGGCGGGTCGGGCGTCATCGTCCTGCCCTGCGGCGGCGGGAAAACAATCATCGGCCTCGCGGCGATGGAAAAAGTCGGTCAATCCACGCTCATCCTGACCACGGGAGTCTCCGCCTCCCGGCAATGGAAACGGGAGATTCTCGATAAAACCGGTCTGCCGGAAGATGCCGTTGGCGAGTACGGCGGTCGCGACCGGGAGATCCGTCCGGTGACAATCGTCACCTACCAAATGCTCACCCACCGCCGCAGCAAGTCGTCCGAGTTCACACACTTCACGATTTTCGACCGGCGCAGCTGGGGGTTGATCGTTTACGACGAAGTCCACCTTTTGCCCGCCCCGGTTTTCCAGGTAACCGCCTCGCTGCAAGCGCGGCGGCGGTTGGGATTGACCGCCACACTGGTGCGCGAGGACGGGAAGGAGGACGATGTCTTCGCACTGATCGGACCGAAGAAATACGACGTGCCCTGGAAGGAGATGGAAAAACAGGGATGGATCGCCCGGGCGGTTTGCACGGAGATCCGGCTCCCGATGGAGGAATCCCGCCGGATGGAATACGCGGTGGCCGAACCCCGGCACAAGTTCCGCATCGCCTCGGAAAATCCTGGAAAACTCGCCGTCGTGCGCCAACTTCTGCAACGCCACTCCGGCGATCCGGTGCTGATCATCGGGATGTATGTGGAGCAGATCAGCGGGTTGGCCGGGGAACTCGGCATCCCGATCATCAAGGGCTCGACCGCGCAACGCAAGCGGGACGAGTTGTTCGAGCAGTTTCGGAACGGAGCGTTGCGGACGCTGGTGGTGTCCAAGGTGGCCAACTTTTCCATCGACCTGCCGGATGCGGCGGTCGCCATCCAGGTCTCCGGCATGTTCGGCTCGCGGCAGGAAGAAGCCCAGCGGCTGGGCCGGATCCTGCGGCCCAAACCGGGCGAAAACCAAGCGCATTTCTATACCGTCGTCTCCCATGATACGGTGGAGCAGGAATTCGCCCTCAACCGGCAGCTCTTCCTCTGTGAACAGGGCTACGCCTACGAGATCATCAACCTGGACCACCCGCGGGCTCCCCTGCCCCCGCCCGACACAACCGCCGAAACATGAAGCCTCTTTATGAAAATATTCGACTGTGACTGGACCCCCATTCTGGATTTCATGCCCGTTTGGGATGAAATGACGCCCGCCTCGCGCAAACGGTTTCTCGATCCGGACAAGGCCCACGTCAGCGGATCCCGGCGCGCCGAATACGGAAACGATGCCGCAATCATGTTGCAGGCGGGCCTGGTGTTTCCCAGTTCAAAGGATTTCCTGATTCCCGAAAAGGATCGCGGCAAGCTCTTCCGACGCATCCTGATGCAATTTTCCAAGCACCTGTTGTTCGAACCGAATGTGGGCAGCGAGGCCATCGAAGCGTATCAAAGAAAACATTTCAGTAATGAAGAGTGGAATTCGCTTTTCGAAAACACGTCCTCTTCGGGAACCCGGATCCGGGTTACCACTGAAAATTGGTCGCGGTCCTTTCTTGAAGCTCCGGATCCGCTGGCCTGGGAAGAACCTATGAAAGTGGGGGAAAAACCTGTCCGGGGGGCAGGGTCGTATCGCTTTGGAACCAAACCCCCGAGGGCACCGGAGGAAATCACCTATTTTACTTCTCCGGCGGTGGGAAAGGCCGCGCGGATGCTGGTGCGCATTGCCCGCGAATCGAGTAGTCCGGTTCCCTTCCGCCGGCTTCGTGATCCGGATTTCCAGCAATTTCCCACCCAGGTGGTCGCCGACGCCTTCAAAGCCTGCCTTCGCTACGCCCTGCTTTTTCCGGCGCTGGACAGCGATTCCTACGAAGCCCGCTTCTGGATCTGGCCTCCGACCGGAAACCGGCTTCACCGACCTGCCGCTACGCAAGTAGGCCCGGTTGTGCGGGAGACACACCTTCTCGCTCCCCCGTTTCGCCTGGAAGACCTGACCCTGATCGCGGCCCGGACCGCCACGGATCCGCTGGCCATGAAAAAGCAATCATTCCTAAAAGAGTTTTACGCGAAAGTCCGGCAGGAACTCATTGAAACCATGAGTCCGCTGCCCCCCTCGCTGGCGGAACGCTTTCCGGCGGAAGAGCGATTGTCCGACGCTCTGCAAATGCTCCTGGATCTGAAATTTGTTTCGATCGCCAATGGGAACCCATCCCACCTCAAATTGCGCAAAGCGGGCAGCGACTGGTTGGCGGGCAGTGCTCCCGAGCGACTCCGGCTTTTGCTCGAAACCATCTCGGCGAACCGGGAGGAGGCGGGATCCGGTTACTTTAAGGACCGTTACTCTTCTTCCCTCGCCTTCAACCCTCTCCAACTCTACGTTTCCGCTCGTCATCGAAGTCGCGTCGTTCAGCTGTCACCCCTGCTCGAAACGGTCTGGTCTTCCGCCAACGAGGGAGAGTTTTACCCGCTTGATGAGTGGCTTGCCTACCACAGCCGGGAAAGCTACCCAACGGGGGTCACCGCCGTTGACTACATCAGCGACTCTCTGTACGGGACCCATAAGATCTTTGAAGAGGTTGGGGAGGCGTTGCTGCGCAATGTACATGACCGTTTTTTCTTCGAGCGCCTGATCCCTTTCGGGGGCGTTGAGCTTGGTCAGGACTCACGGGGGCGCCTCTGCTTCGCGCTGAATGAAACGGGAAGGTACTTTCTGACCGGAGCCGGTACGGTTGAAGCAGTCGGCGATCCGAATGGCACCGTCCTGGTTCAGCCGAACTTCGAAATCGTTTTCACCCAACCGAACCCCTTGGCCGAAGCCGAACTGACCGGCCTTGCCGAGCGCATCGGCAACCGGGTTGGAACGCTCTTTCGCCTGAGCGGAGAGTCCATTCGCAGGGCCGCCCTGATCGGAAGCGACGCCGAACGGACCCTGTCCACACTGGAACGGGTATCCGGAAAACCGATCCCGCCCAATGTCCGGAGGCAGATCGAAGATTGGTTCGGGAGCTGCCGCGAAGTCGGCATGCGGCGAACCACATTGCTGACCTTTCCCGACGAAGTGACGGCTCAGACCGTATCCAAAGAGCTGGCGGACCAATGCGAACCGATCACCCCGACCATCTGGGAAGTGCGCACCAAGACCCTCGACCGAAAAACCCTGCGACGCCTGGAGAAGAAAGGAATTTTCCTCCGCAGCGGTGAGTGATCTATAACGGATGGGTTGCGGTATCCGCATTGTGGTCGCGTGGGCTTGCCCCGCGATCCCGGGCGGCAAAGGCAACCGGCAAAGCGGTCCGGAAGTCTGGTATCGGTCCGGAAGGGTGCGAGGTTTTCTGAAACCGCATGGCCTTCGCGGTCGAGGGGCAAGCCCACTCTACTACGGAGAAAAAACGTGATTGGGGTGTTCTTGGCGCCGACTATACTTCTGCGTCCGCCCGGCGGCCTCCGGTCAAAATCGTTCGGGTTGGACGACTGAAGTCATCCAACTACGTGGTCGTTGCATCGTCGCCCGAAGCCGTCGGGATGCCTTTCCCGCCAAATCGCTTGATCGACCCACAATCCATGCGAGATCCGAAAATTGCGCGATTTCATCGATTCGTTCCACGCACTTTTGGCTACACCCCGCGCCCGCCGCACGGGCCTTTTAGCCTTTTCATTTTGGTCCAAAACGGTGATACTTCTCACTTCTTTCATGAACTTCGCTAATATCCTTCTCGGGCTCGCGGTCTTGCCCTTTCTCTTTCTGAACGCGTGCTCGGACGATCCCCATCAGGCTGTGGATCGGGGTGCGGACGACCCCCGGGTGACCGGACCCTTTCCGCTGACCCACCGTCCGGACCGCCTCGACGCGGTCGGCGAGATGGCCTGCCTGGAATGCCATGCCGACGAGTTCGCCGACTGGTCGGGAAGCCATCACGCGAAGGCGAACCGGCGGCTGGACCCGGCCCTCGACGAATCCGCTTTCATCCCCGCCCGTGAACTCGTCGAAGGCGACGCCGCTTTCCGGTTCGAATGGAAGGACGGACAGCCCATGATGACAGTGACCGACCCGGAGGGCACCCGCGAACACGCCTTCGAGGGGGTGCTCGCCTACGAACCGCTTCGTCAGTATCTCGCCCCTTTTCCCGGCGGAAAATGGCAGGTGACCACCGCCGCCTACGATCCGGCGGAAAGGGAATGGTTCGACGTTTTCGAGGGCGAGGAGCGGCAAAAAGGCGAATGGGGGCACTGGACCGGCCAGGGAATGAACTGGAACTCCAACTGCGCCTACTGCCACATGACCGAGTTTGAAAAGAACCTCGATCCGCCGACCGGCAACTACCACTCCACCTGGACCCGCCAGGCGATCTCCTGCATCCAGTGCCACACCGGCATGGACGAGCACGTCCGAACGGCCACGACCGACGCCGCCGGCACGCTCCCGCAGGCGCTTTCGCCGATTCTGGTCGAAGCCTCCTGCGCGAGCTGCCACTCCCGGCGCGACCAGTTGACCGCCGAGGACTTCCGGCCCGGCGACAGCTACCACGACCATTTCAACCTCGCCCTCCCCGACAACCCGGATCTCTACTACGCCGACGGCCAGATTCGCGACGAGGTCTTCGTGTACGGCTCCTTCCGGATGAGCCGCATGGGCCATGCCGGTGTCAGCTGCATGGACTGCCACGACCCGCATTCGATGGAGCTGACCCGCCCCGTCCACAACAACGCGACCTGCACCTGGTGCCACGACACCGGACTCGAAGGGGCGACCGTGATCGAGCCGCTCGCCCACAGCCACCATCCGGCGGAGAGCGCGGGCAACCGCTGCGTGGAATGCCACATGCCGAAAACCCCCTACATGCAGCGCGATCCCCGGGCCGACCACGGATTTCTCTCACCCGATCCCCGCATGACCCGCGAACTCGGAATTCCCAATGCCTGCAACAAATGCCACGAGGAGGAAACCGTCGAATGGGCGGAGAAATGGGTCGAGGAATGGTATCCCGATTCGGAGCCCCTCAACCGCCAGCGCGAGCGGGCGCGGGCCCTCGCCGCCGCGTGGGAGGGCGATCCGGCGGCGGTCGGAAGCCTTCTCGCCCTCGCCCAAGGAGAGCCGGTACACGCCTGGAAGGCGACCTACACCGGATTGCTGGGGCGGTTCGGCTCCGACCGAAGGGTCATTGAATACCTGAACGAAAGCCTCGGCGACCCGAGTTCACTGGTCCGCGCCCGGGCTGCGACCGGTCTCGGCAACGCCGGGGCGACCGGCCCGCGCTTCGACCGGCTCCTCGACGACCCGAACCGCAACGTACGGATCGCGGCCGCCCGCACCTACGCCAACCGGGGCGAACCGATCCCGGACGCCTCCGCCGCTGAAGAGTGGGAGGACTACCTCCTCTTCAACGCCGACCGTCCCCAAAGCGCGCTCCTGCTCGCCTCCCGGGCTGTCCGCGAAGACGATCCGGCGCAAGCCGGGGTCTGGATCGACCGCGCCATCGCCACCGAGCCGACCAATCCCGAAATCTTCCGCATGGCGGCGGTCATGTTCAGCCAATTGGGCGAGACCGCCCGGGCCGCCCGGCTCCTCGGCGACGCCTACTCCCTGGCGCCCGATCAGGCGATATTCCCCTACTCCCTCGCCCTGCTCCGGGCCGAAGAGAACCGGCTGCCCGAGGCCATCCGCCTTCTGCGGATCGCCGTCCGCCTTGATCCGGAATTCCACCGGGCCTGGTATAACCTGGCCCTCGCCCTCCTGCGCGACGGACAGCCGGAAGAAGCCGCCGAAGCCCTCCCGAACGCCGCCCCGGGCATCGACGAACGCACCTACCGCGAGGCGCTGAACGCCATCCGGCGGGCCGTCGGGGGTGTTCGGTAGAAACACCATCGCGGATCCACTGGCACCATCTGCCGCAACGATCGTTCCTTTTGTTTGCGCTTCGGAACAATTCCGGCTACCGACTCCCCTGAATTCCACCACTCTTCCTTCCATAACCACGAAATCTCACGATTCCATGTCAGCCAAAAAATCCTCTCGTTCGCCTTCCGCCACAAGCTCTTCCGCCGAGAAGAAAGTCGCCCGCGACGCCGTTCCCGGCGCCTCGGACGTCACGACCGCCGAAATCAAGGAGTCCATCCTCTCGCACCTGGAGAAAACTCTCGCCCGCGACACTCATTCGGCGACCCGCCGGGACTGGTGGATCGCCACCTCGAAAGCGGTCCAGGACCGCATTCTGACCCGCTTCATCGACACGATGGGGGTCCACAACCGCGAAAACGTCCGCCGGGTTTACTACCTCAGCCTCGAGTACCTCATGGGGCGGCTTTTCCGAAACAACATTTTCAACGCCGGACTCTTCGAACAGGTCTCCGGGGCCATCGCCGAGCTGGGTCTCGACCTCGACGAACTTTCCTCCGAGGAAAACGACATGGGCCTCGGCAACGGAGGCCTCGGCCGCCTCGCCGCCTGCTTCCTCGATTCCCTCGCGACCCTCGATCTCCCCGCCATCGGCTACGGGATCCATTACGAATTCGGACTTTTCCAGCAGCAGTTCGAGGACGGCCACCAGATCGAGGGGCCCGACCACTGGGAGAAGTTCGGCAACCCGTGGGAGATCATCCGCCCCGAATACGTCCAGACCGTGCGGCTCTACGGACGGGTCGAAAACCGCGTTGACGAAAAGGGCGACTTCAAGCCGGCCTGGGTGGATACCCGCTCGGTGAACGGCATCCCCTTCGACGTGCCCATCTGCGGATTCGGTACCCGGACCGTCAATTTCCTGCGGCTCTGGGAGTCGAAGGCTTCGGAGGAGTTCGATTTCCAGGTCTTCAACCGGGGCGGATACGTCGAGGCGGTCCACGACAAGGCGATCGGCGAGACAATTTCAAAGGTGCTTTACCCGAACGACGCCACCGAAAGCGGAAAGGAACTGCGGCTCGTCCAGCAGTATTTCTTCGTTTGCTGCTCGCTCCAGGACATCATCCGCCGCTACCACAAAAAAGCGAACGGGTGGGACGAGTTTCCCGCCAAGGTGGCGATCCAGCTCAACGACACGCACCCGGCCGTCGCCACGGCGGAACTGATGCGGATTCTCGTCGACGAGCATGAACTGGCCTGGGAAAAGGCCTGGGAAATGACCCGCCGGACCTTCGCCTACACCAACCACACCCTCCTGCCGGAAGCGCTGGAAAAATGGAGCGTGTCCCTCTTTGAGCGCGTCCTGCCCCGGCACCTGCAGATCATCTACGAGATCAACCGCCGCTTCCTCGAGGAAGAAGTCGAGGCCATGTGGCCCGGCGACGGCGGGAAAAAGCGGGAGCTTTCCCTCATCGAAGAAGGCGAACCGCCGATGATCCGGATGGCCTACCTCTCCGTCGTGGCCAGCCACGCGGTGAACGGGGTGGCGGCGCTCCACACCCAGCTGCTCCGGCAGAATCTCTTCCACAGCTTCGACGAAATTTATCCCGGCAAGTTCCAAAACAAGACGAACGGGATCACCCCGCGGCGCTGGCTTCTGGCCTGCAACCCGGAGCTTTCGGGACTGCTCACCTCGAAGGTCGGCGGCAAGTGGACCACCCACCTGGACGAACTCCGCGCGATCGAGCCCTACGCCGAAAAGGCGGACTTCCGGAAGGAGTACCTCGCGGTGAAACACGCGAAAAAGGAACAACTGGCCGAATTCATCGAGCGCCACCTGCACATCGGTGTGGATCCCTCCGCGATCTTCGACACCCAGGTCAAGCGCTTGCACGAATACAAGCGCCAGCACCTCAACCTGCTCCACATCCTCACCCTCTACCACCGCATTCTCCACGACCCGGACTACGACATGGTCCCGCGCGTTTTCGTCTTCGCGGCCAAGGCGGCCCCCGGTTACTTCCTGGCCAAGAACATCATCCGGGCCATCAACAAGGTCGGCGAAAAAATCAACCACGACCCGCGGGTCGAGGGGCGGATCAAGGTCGCCTTCCTTCCGAACTACGGCGTGACCCTCGCCGAAAAGATCATCCCGGCCGCCGATCTCTCGGAGCAGATCTCGACCGCCGGAAAGGAGGCCTCGGGCACGGGCAACATGAAGTTCGCCCTGAACGGCGCCCTGACCATCGGCACGCTCGACGGTGCCAACGTCGAGATCCGCGAGGAAGTCGGCGAGGACAATATCTTCATCTTCGGTCTCGAGGCGGACGAAGTGGTCGCCCTCAAGGAATCCGGCTACAACCCGCGCGAATTCTACGAGCGCAACGGCGAATTGCGGGCCGTCCTCGACTGGCTCCGGTCCGACGCCTTCACGCCCGGCGAATACGGCGCTTTCAACCCGCTGGTGGACAGCCTCCTCGAAGGCGGGGATCCCTTCCTCGTCTGCGCGGACTTCGAGGCCTACCTGGCCGCCCAGGCCCGGGTGGACGCCGCCTTCCGCGACCGCGACCACTGGGCGCGCATGGCGATCCTCAACACCGCGCGCGTCGGCAAGTTCTCCTCCGACCGGACCATCCGCCAGTACGCGGACGAGATCTGGGATCTGCCTTCGGTTCCGGTCGAGGGGTAGGATCGGGACCGGGGGTCCCGCCCGGGTTGAAATTCGACGGCCCGACCTCTCCGCGCTTGCCTCCGCCCGCCGAAAGGGACAGGCTCCGTCCATGCTCTACACGGTTCGTTCCACTCTCCTTTCTTTTCTTCTCATGATCCCCGCTCTCGCCCCGGCACAGAGCGGCGACAATGATCTCCGCCGCACGGTCGCAAGCCTGGCCCAGGATGTGAAGGCCCTGAACGGAATGCTCGGAAACCTGCGGATCGAGGTCGAGACCCTCCGCCGCGAGAACGCCGCGCTCAAGGCGGAGGTCAACCGGTCGGCCGCAGCCCGGGGGGACCAGGCCGATATCCTGCGGCAGGTTGACGCGCGCCTGGCCGCCCTGAAAGCCGAACTCCTCAAGGAAGACGCCTCGACGCGCAAGGAAATCGTCGCCTCCGTGACCAAACAAATCGACTCCCTCGCCGCGCAGATGAAGGAAGCCCTCCGGAAGATCGCCGGCTCCACCGGAAATCAGAGCGGCCCGGTCGAGGCACCCCCTTTCTCCGAGAACTATCCCAAGGACGGAATCATGTATCTGGTCAAACCGGGCGACACGATCAGCGGCATCGCCAGCCGGAACAACAGCCGCTCCAGCTGGATCCGCGACGCCAACAAGATCGTTGACGCCAGCCGAGACTTGCGGGCCGGCGACACAATTTTCGTGCCCCAGAAGGAATAGGCACGCCCAACATTTTCATTTCCCGCCCAGCCGCCATAAATAAGCGATCATTAGTGACACGGTTAAAAATAATTGACGCTCCGCAGAAGTTTAGTGACTTGGTCAAAGAATGTTGACGCCTGCGCGTCGATTCCCCATTACTGAATATTATGAGAAAGAGAATACGCTTGAAACTAGGAGAAGGATCCAAGGCCTTTTACCATTTAATGAGCCGGACGGTGAACGGCGAGAAATGGTTTGGGATACGGGAGAAGGAGTACCTGCGGAAGCTGATCTGGCAGG
>CAZDRT010000101.1:0-12211 GCA_964507815.1 uncultured Puniceicoccaceae bacterium | reverse complement strand
CTCGCAGGTGGGCGCTGAAGCAACCCACCCACTTTTGCCGCCCAATTATGCAGTCCCATCCCGCTGATAGCAAACGACTGGAGACACTGCTACGCCGAAACCTTCCGCCCGTGGACCCGCGAGAGGGACCTGCTGGAGCGATGGAGAGATGGAATGTTGGAGTGATGGAGTGTTGGAGGACTGAGACCTGAAACTTGCCTGTCCGCCATAGCTCGGCTTGTCCTCCGACGTGTCCTGCGTAGCTCGAAGAGCGAAGAAGGAAGCCTTGGCGTAGGCGGAAGAGCGACGGAGGGAGACCTGACAATGTTCTCGATTTTTTCCGCATCTCAGGACCGGGAAGCTATAAGCGGCGGCCCTATAACCCTGTTGCGAGATTTAAAAATGACACGATCCCGCCGTTCCTGACAGTCATGTGGGGCAGTGCACCACCAGACCGACCCGCTCTGCGAGGTTTGACTGGCGGGCGTCGGAAGTCACAAAGTCCCGAAAGCCGAGTTCCGCGGCACAAGCGACGTGGAGAGAATCAAGAGTCCGGCAACCAATTAGAGCCGCATGCGATTGGGCCAGTTCGGCGCATCGGCGCCAGACTACTTCCCAGTCCGGCTGCAATGGGTGCAGAACGCCGGAACGCAGGTCCTCGTCAATGTTGGCAAGTGCCCCGTTTGCCTGAGCTACCGAGCACTCACCCCGAAACGCTTTGAGATGAAGAGCGGAGCTGCACTCGGAATGATGCAGGGCCAGAAACGGAATGGGCTGACCCGTAGCAACGGCAAACGCTTGGACGGCGTCCGACTCGGGCTCATCGGTGTACAGCTTGAGGAGTATTCCCGTGTCGAAATAATAATTCACCGCTCACCCCTTGCCTCATCGAGCAATTGATCGGTGGAGGCCCCCTTCCAATTGCTCCCCCAGGTCGCCCGGGCACGGGCGGAAAAATCAGGGAACACCGGACGCTGCTGGGAGTCCGGTGCAACCAGTTCGGCAACGATCTTCTTGTTGCGCGTGATGCCCACACGCTCGCCGGGGCCGAGGGAGCGCAGCACTTCAGAAAGATTGTGCTGCGCCCGCATGATGGAAATTGTTTTCATAGCGCATATTTTTAGCGCATAATAGTGCCGCGTCAACCTTGCAGCGGGGCATTCTCTCGATTTTTTTCCTCATCTCCGGACTGGGTTACGGCGCGCCGACGAGCGGCGAAAGGAAGTCTAAGGACACCCATTAAATTTCCGCAAAAGCCTTGCCGGAGACGTAAGGGTGCACAAATATTCATCCCAAGATGACACAGGCACGGAAAGAAGTGGTCTCGCGTCGGGCCAAAGATCGACTGGAGAGGCTGGGGGAAGTGAAGAATCCGACCCATGCCCAGAAACGGGAAATTTCCCGTGAGGAAAGACGCAAGGAGCGCAGTCAATGGCTTGTAACGTTTGGCGGAGAGGACAGTCCCTTCCGTGGCATGGACGAAGAGGCCTACGTCACTCAGGGGGCGTAACCGAAGAATTTCCCCGATGGTTTCGAGAACTCCCGGGGGAATCGTGGAGTGAGCGGAGCTTTCCGGGGTGGAGAGAGAAGATTGGAGGCTGGAGACTGCTGGATTTGGCAATCGGAAACTTCGGTCATAGCGAATTTGACTATTCATTCGAGTCCCAATTTGAGTTACGGAGTTCATGGGTGTCCTTCATTTGTTGTCCGGGGTCAGCGACCCCGGCAGATGTCCAAACTCCAGTCCGGGTCCGGGGTCAGCGACCCCGGCTACAGGTCCGGGGTCAGCGACCCCGGCTACAGGGACCGCCCGCTCCCACCCCCCTCAGGGAGCCACCGGAGGGATCGGTTCGCCCGGGGACGGAGGGGCCAGGTGGGTTTTTATCCAGGCGGCCGGGTCGAGGTAGCGGTTTGTCGAGAGGATGCGGGTCAACTCGTCCGCCCCCTCCGCCGCCTCTCCGGCGGCGGCCGGTTCCAGCATGGCGCGGATTCGTCCGGCGAGGCGGGCGGGAGTCGCCGCCCCCTGGATGAACTCGGGGTAAAACGGTCGGTCGAGTAGAAGATTGGCGATTCCCAGGTAGGGGATTTTTACGAAGGACCGCCCGACCGCGTAGGTGAGCGGATGGGCGCGGTACACGATGGTGCCCGGGACGCCCGCCATCGCACACTGGAGCGACATCGTCCCGGAGCTGGTGAGAACCGCCGCCCCGGCGCTCCCGTCGGCCACCGGAACCAATTCCACGCGGTCACGGAGGGGGCTGTCCTTCCGCAGGATTTCCAACTCTTCGCGGATCCGCGCTCCCGGGTAAAGAGTCCGGATCGCACGTCCCCGCAGAACTTCTTCCGCGCTCTCCGCGGCGGCCAGCATGCGGGGGAAAATCCGGCGCACCGCGGCGGTCCGGCTGCCGGGCAGAAGGAGCAACGGACCGGCGGGGTCGAAGCGGACTTGCAGCGAGAAACGGGGGTCGGCGAAGGGATGGCCGAGAAAAAACGCCGGCAGCCGGGTATCCTTGTAGCACTCGACCTCGAAGGGAAAGATTACCCCGATCTCGTCGAGCCATTCCTGCATCCGGAACCGCCGCTTCGCCTTCCACGCCCAAATCTGCGGACTGATGTAGCCGAGCACGCACACGTCTCCCCCGCCCTTGCGGCTGATCCCCCGGCGGCGCAGCTCCTCCGCGAGGCGGAGGTTGAACCCCGGGTAATCGACGAGGCAAACTACTTTGGGCCGGTGGGCCGCGATCCAATCAACCGTTTGTCGGAACAGTTTGCGGAATTCGCCGTAGTGGGCGAGCACCTCGACCAGGCCCACGACGGAGAGTTCCGTCAATTCATACAATTCCCGGGCACCGGCCCCGCGCAGGGCCGGGCCGCCGAGCGCCGCGACGGAAACGGTCGGATCAACGGAGAGCAGATCGCGCACGAGGGTGGCGGCGTGCTGGTCGCCGCTGTGCTCGCCCGCCACGACGAGGAGATCCGCCCCGTCCGGACCCGGATCGGGGAAGGGCTTGATTTCCGGAACGGAGACCGACCCGCTCATCCTCCGTTCCCCGCCGCCTCCCGGATCTGCCGGGTGACCTCGAGCGCGATTTCGAGTGCCTTTAGTCCCGAGACTCCGGAAACCTTCGGCTCGGAACCGTCGCGGACGCAGGAAAGAAACGACTCCAACTCGAGCCGGAGCGGTTCGCCGGGCTCGATCGGGATATCCTCTTTTTCGAGCCCCTGCGCCCCCTTGCGGAGGAGGTGCCCTTTTTGGTTCATGAAATCGAGGGAGAGATAGGCCTGCGGCTGGAAGACACGGATCTCGCGCACTTTCTTCAGGCTGACCCGGCTCGTGTTGATGTTCGCCACACATCCGCTCTCGAAAACAATCCGCGCATTGGCGATGTCCTCCGAGCGGGAAAGCACGTCCACCCCGACGGCCTCTATCCGTTCGACGGACGACTGCACCAATTGGAGGATGACGCCGATGTCGTGGATCATCAGATCGAGGACAACCCCCACCTCCGTTCCCCGGGGGTTGAACGGAGCGAGCCGGTCGGCGGTGATGAAACGCGGGGAGCGGACGGCACCCTCGAGAAAGGAGGTCACCGGATTGTACTGCTCGACATGGCCGACCTGGACCAGGACGCCTTTCTCACGGGCCTTCGCCAGGATCATCTCCCCCTCCCGGCGGCTCGTGCAAATCGGCTTCTCGACCATGAGGTGGCACCCGCCTTCGAGCAGCGGCATGGCCACCTCCGCGTGCCGGTCCGTCGGAACGACCACGCTGACGGCGTCACACGCGTCCGCCATCTCCTCCAGGGACCTGAACCGGCGGCAGCTGTATTGGTCCAGGACCTCGGTCGCGCGTTCGTCGTCGATTTCAAAGATTCCGGCGAATTCGCAGAACTCGGCTAGTTCGTGGTAGATCCGGACGTGGTGGCGGCCGAGATAGCCGACGCCGACGACCCCGACACGGAGTTTTTCGGGAGAGTTTTCCATCGCGTCCGAGAGTGTGACCAAAGCCTGGTCCGAGGCAATACCCGGATGGAGGCGGGCGCGCAAGGGGGTGTAACCACCAGTGCGTGGAGCAAAATCGATGAAATCGTGCAATTTTCGAATCTCGCATGGATTGTGGGTCGATCAAGCGGCTTGGCGGAAAAGACATGCTCCTGTGTCGGGAGACCGCTGGAAAATCGAAAAATCCCTTCCATCCCCTTCCACGCACTTTGTAGTCTGACACCAAAAAGGGGGTGGGACACTTCTGTCCCGCGGGGTCGGGTAGAATTCCCTATCGGATGGAGGAGAATCGGCGGACAGGAGTGTCCGCCCTCCTGCACGGCTGGATGTCAACCCATATTGGACCGGGGAAGATTAGTGTAGTTCCATAATTCCACACCGATGCCGCCGCGACCGCACGGCCAACCGCTCCGACTCCCCCGATGCCCACCGGGGGCTAAAGCCACCCGGCCACGAAAGAGAGGCCGTCAGGTTGATCGCCAGGCCCCCGGAGCGTACCCGACTCAACCCGGTTCAACACGCTGAAGCCTGAACACCGAACCTTGGCCCCGTCGGCCTTTCCTACGGCTTGCGGTAGCGGACGATTCCCCATTTGAGAAGGCCATCGCGGCCCGCCGCCACCCAGTGGCGCAGACCCGAGAGCATCCGTTCGATGTAGGCATCGCTGATATCACCCTCGACCCGGCCCCGCCGCCGCTCCAGTTCGTCGTGGACGGACTGGTAGTGGTTCGGGAGCTGTTCGGAGAGATCGTCGAAGAGATCCCTCTTCCACCCCAGCGATTCGGCATAGCCGTCGAAGGCCTCGATCGATCCCAGGGACGGCAGGTGGATGCGGTCGTACACCGGTTGCAGCCGCTCCGGATCCGCCGGCTCCCGCTGCATGATATCCGTGAAGAGGAACACCCCCCCCGGCTTCAGCACGCGGTCCACTTCCTGGAACACCTTTTCCCGGCGACCGCTGTGCAGGATCGAGTCCTGGCACCAGACGATCTCGAACGAATCGTCCGGAAAGGGAAGGTCCTCGAAATTACCGTCGAAGACCTCGATCTTGTCGTCGAGCCCCTGCTCGCGGTTCATCTGCCGGTTTCGCTCGTTTTGGACTTCGGACAGGTTGAGGCAGGTCACGTGGCAGCCGAACTTCCTGACCAACGCACGGGCGGATCCGCCGTAACCCGCCCCGATATCGAGGATCCGGGTGTCGGGTCCGACCTTCGCACCGATGGCGTCCGCCATGCGGTCCACGGTGCGGTGGCTGGCCTCGAAGATGGAGTATTTCTCCCCATCGTAAAGACCGATGTGGATATCCTCGCCGCCCCAGATGTTGAAGTAGAAGCGGTCGGCGTCGTCGCTGTTGTAGTAGTCCTGCGCCTGGCGGACCACGTCGCTTTCGGATGGGTTGCTCATGATTCAGTCCTCCTCTTCGGGGATGTACTTTTTCTCGGCGATATGCACGAAGAAATCCGGGTCGTCGTGGTGGTAGGTTTCCTTGAAGTCCCCGTAAGTCGAGACCTTCTGGAATCCAACCTCGCCCATGAGCCTCTCCACATATTTCTTCCGGAGGGGATACATGTTGAGGTGATAGACCGACTTGTCGGGGAATTCGTAGCGGAAGCGGGCCAGGCCCTCGTCCACATGCTCGGGCTCGGCCTTCACGTTGTCTCCGCAGTAGTAATACGTGTGCTTACTGGAGAAACCTTCATCCAGCATCTGGTCGTAGTTGCGGTGGTCGAGAATCAGGACGCCGTCGTGCCGGAGAGCCGCGTAGAATTCGGCGAGAGCCTTGCGGCGGTCCCGCTCCGAGTGGAGGTGGGTGAACGAGTTGCCGAGGCAGATGATGGCGTCGTACTTGCTGTGAACGTCGCGGTTCAGCCAGCGCCAGTCCCCGTGCATGATCCGGAGGATCTGCCCGCGCTGACAGCCGTTGTTGAAGGCCTTGGCCAGCATCTCGGGGCTACCGTCGGCGCTGACCACCTCGAACCCTTCCTCGAGAAGCCGCAGGGAGTGGAATCCCGTGCCGGTGGCCACGTCGAGAACCTTGCGGGCTCCGCGTTTCTTCAGCTCGTCGATGAAAAAGCGACCTTCCGACGTCGCCCGGGCCTCCCAGTCGATCAGCTCGTCCCATTTTTCGACGAAGCCTTTGATATACTCCGATTTGTATTTATCCGTCTCACGCACGGTGATCGGATTGTTTCCGTAGTCTTGTTGCATCATAATTGAGTTTCCTCCAGGGAACGGCTTGCCCGCGGGCGGGCCGAACGCCCGTCCTCCCAAGCCTCGGTTGATTGCAGACCCGCTCTCCGACACTCCACCAATCCCGCCGCACTCCGCGTGTTTTCACAGGGTGTGCGTCCATCCCCCGATAGACAAAGGGGGATGCGGAATCTGATTGATGGAGTTTCGATTGGTCGGTTTTGTAATTCGAAAAGCCCTACCCGGGCTTTTCATTCTCGTTTCGAGCGATATCTGAAGATCGATGACAAAGGGTTCCCGGGAGGAATGCAAGGGCTTATCCCGGAAATATTTTTTTGTTACGCTATTGTCACCAAGGTCCCGATCCGCACGATTCCATTCCATGCGGAAACCGGAAATTCTATCCCCGCGGGTCGCCCGCTGGGGCGAAGGCCCCGTCTGGCACGAAGGCCGTCTCTTCTACGTCGATATCGAAAACCACCTGATCCTCCGTCTCGATCCGGAGTCGGGAGCCGGGGATGCCTGGGATGTCGGCCAGCGGGTGGGGTTTCTGGTCCCCTGCCGGTCGGGCCGACTCCTCTACGGCGGCGACAACGGTCTTTTTTTTCTCGATCCGGCCTCCGGCGAATCCACTTTCATCGCCGACCCGGAGCCCGATCGCCCGGCGAACCGCTTCAACGACGGCAAATGCTCGCCGGACGGCCGCCTTTTCGCCGGGACGATCGCCACGGACAAGAAAACCGGGGCCGCGCGGCTCTACCGCCTCGATCCGGACCTTTCCCTCGCCGAAGCCCACGGCCCGGTCACGAACTCCAACGGGCTGGCCTGGTCCGCCGACGGTCGGACCTGTTACTACATCGACACGCCGACCCGGGCGGTCACGGCCTTCGCCTACGATCCGGCGGACGGTCTGCTCTCCCGCCCGCGGACGGTCGTCGCCTGCGGGGAGGAAGAGGGTGTCCCGGACGGTATGACCATCGACACCGAGGATCACCTCTGGATCGCCTTCTGCCACGGGGGGCGGGTCGCCCGCTTCGATCCCGCGACCGGGCGCGAGGTGCTCCGTGTTCCCCTGCCGACCCGCGAGACCACCTCCTGCGCCTTTGGCGGCCCGGGCGGAAAGGATTTGTTCATCACCACCGGGGTGGACAAGAACGCGGGGGAAGAGGATCCCGGCGGGAGGGTTTTCGTGGTCCGGGGCATGGAGGCCGGCGGTCGGCCCGCCGAGGTTTTCGCTGACGGAAACGGAAGCGGAGAGCTTGTCAGCAAATAACTGCCGCGATTCGCCCCACTGCCGCACCCCGGCGCGGAACATCGACCCCGCCCTACATCCGGCAGGTCGCCAGCTCGGGCGCGGCTTCGGCCGGATCCTCCACGATGGGATTGTCGGGAGTCGGGTGGAGCGGGTAGCGGAAGAGCCGGCCCTCGTAATTGCGGAGCACGATCTCGTCCTCGGTCACCTCTTCCACGTAGTCCGGATTGATCGGCACTTTGCCGCCGCCTCCCGGCGCGTCGATGACGAACTGGGGGATGGCGTATCCGGTCGTGTTGCCCCGGAGACTCCGGATGATTTCGACCCCCTTCCGCACGTCCGTCCGGAAATGGGCGCTGCCGGTTATCAAATCGCATTGATAGAGGTAATAGGGCCTGACCCTCATCATGAGCAGACGGTGGATGAGCGAACGATAGGTCTCCGGATCGTCGTTCACCCCGCGGAGCAAAACCGATTGATTCCCGATGGGGGTTCCGGCGTAGGCCAGGCGCTCGCAGGCCTGGTAGAGTTCCTCCGTACACTCCTTCGGGTGGTTGACGTGGATGCTGATCCAGATCGGCCCGTGCTTGCGCAGCACGTCGCAGAACGGTTCGGTGATCCGCTGGGGCAGGAAAACCGGGATGCGGCTGCCGATCCGGATGAATTCGACGTGGGGGATCGCCCGCAGGCGTCCGAGCAGGTAGTCCAACTTCCTGTCGTTGAGCAGGAGAGGATCCCCGCCGCTCAGCAACACGTCGCGTATTTCGGGGTGGTTCTCGATATACGCCAGACCCTGTTCGAAGCCGGGGTGGAAGTTGTAGTCCTGGGCGTTGGAGACCAGGCGACTCCGGGTGCAGTAACGGCAATAGGCCGCGCACTGGTCGGTCACGAGAAAAAGCACCCGGTCCGGGTAGCGGTGGACGAGGCCCTCCACGGGCATGGAGCCCTCCTCCCCGACCGGATCGAGCAGTTCCTCGGGGGCGATCCGTCTCTCCCCGGCACGCGGGATCATTTGGAGACGGACCGGACACTCGGGATCCGCAGGGTCAATGAGGTTGAAAAAATACGGGGTGATTGCCAGAGAGAGTTTGTACTGGGCGAATCGGGTGCCCACCTTCTCCTCAGGAGTCAGGTCGATGTACTTCTCAAGCTCTTCGACGGTGGAGATGCGGTTTTGCATCTGCCACCTCCAGCTCTTCCACTTGTTTTCCGGGACGCCGGCCCAATAGCCTTGGCCCCGGAACCAATCTTCGCGACGGTCCTCGGGATACATAAGTCTGAATAATGGTGAAACTAAAGAAAACGGAAAGAATACCGTCTTCCGGGACTTTTGTCAAAGGATGGATCGGATTCGACCGGGCGGATGCATCGCTGATGAATTCTTCCTTCGCCGATCTTGCATCAGCGATGGGGCGGGTGTGACCACAAATGCATGATTTTTTGTAGCGCACCTGTCGGTTAAAAGTGATATCGTCGGAATTTCTTTGCGCCCGCCGGGGGAACTCCTCAGAAAAACAGCCATGGAAAGAAAAGAAGCGGTTTTTGCCCTGGAGGATGGGAGCTTTTTCCGGGGCGAAGCCTTCGGGGCTGTGGGTACCGTCGTCGGAGAGGCGGTTTTCAATACGAGCATGACGGGCTATCAGGAGATTCTGACGGATCCGTCTTATTTCGGGCAGATCGTGACGATGACGGCACCGCAGATCGGAAACTATGGCGTCAACGACGAGGACGGGGAGTCGTCCCGTCCGAAGGCCGCCGGTTTCGTGATTCGCGAGATCAGTCCGGTGGCGAGCAACTGGCGCTCGACGCAGACTCTTCCCGATTATCTCGCCCGGCACGGGGTTCCGGGGATCAGCGGAGTGGACACCCGCGCCATCACGAAGCGACTGCGCACCTCCGGAGCGATGAAAAGCTGTCTCTCCACGGAGGGGCTTTCGGGCGAGGAGGCGGTACGGCGGGCCTGCGGCTGGCCGGGGCTGGTCGGGCTTGATTTTGTAAAGGAGGTCACCCGAAAAACGGTCGAATCCTTCGCTCCGGCGGGCGAAGGGTGCCGCCCGTTTACAGTGGCGGGGACGAGCCTCGCCCGCGACCGCACGCGGAAGGGACGGAGGCGCTACCGTATCGCCGTGGTCGATTACGGGGTGAAGCAATCCATTCTAAAGAGGCTCCACGACCACGGATTCGACCTGACCCTCTTCCCGGCCACCTCCACCGCCGCCGAGATCGAGGATTTCGATCCGGATGGTGTTTTTCTCTCGAACGGGCCGGGCGATCCGGCGGCGGTGGGCTACGCCCATGAAACCGTCCGGAACATCATCGGAAAATTTCCGGTTTTCGGCATCTGTTTCGGGCACCAGGTGATCACCCACGCTCTGGGGGGCGGGACGTTCAAGCTCAAATTCGGACACCGGGGCGGCAATCAGCCGGTGAAAAACAGCGAGACCGGGCAGGTGATCATCACCGCGCAGAATCACGGCTTCGCTTCCGACGCCGATTCGTTGGCGGGGAAGGCACTGATCAGCGAGAGAAACCTCAACGACGGCACCGTCTCGGGGCTGCGCCTGAAGAACCATCCGGTGTTGTCGGTGCAATACCACCCCGAGGCCGGGCCCGGACCGAACGACGGCACGGAAAATTTCGACCGTTTCTACTCGATGGTGGCGGACTTCGCCGAATCGAGGGGGAAGGCGACTCAGTAGTCGCGCAGGGTGATCAGTCCCCAGAGCAGCGAAACGCTGTCCCCGCTGTAGTTGTCGCGCGTCGTCACCTGATCCGAGGAGACGTACAAGGAGTTGGGGCTGGGTTTTTTGAACGTGCCCTGCTCCGAGCTGACGATTCCGAAGAAATTGTAGTTCTCGTTCGGCTTGATCATGTTTTCGCGCTGGGCGGTCGTCGGACCGGTGTTGCAACCTGCAAGGGCGAGCAGACAGAGGGTGGAAAGGACAAGGGCAATTTTTTTCATCAACGCTAAGTTTGGTGGCCGCGCCATTCTTGGCAATCCCAAATTCAACGGAAAAAAACAGGTGCATTCCGCCCGGGGCACAAGCTCTGCGGAAGACCGGAAATACCGTGCGCCATCAACTGGCTTCCCGCCCGGATGCGGCGTGGCGGAACCCCCGGCCGTGGAGGACGGGCTTGCAGATACCGAGGGTCCCGCGGGAACGCTCGAACTCGATGCAGGCCGCCAGCGTCGTCCCGGCGAGTTTGGCCGCGATCGCCCGCCGCTCCGCTTTCCAGAATTCGTGGGTCGGGCAGGCGCGCTCGTCCGAGCAGAACTCCTGGCCCAGCAGGCAACCGCGGTTCCAGTCTTTGCCGTCGATGGCCTCGGTGATCTCCAGCAGGGTGATTGTCTCCGGGGACCGCGCCAGTCTCGTGCCCCCGGCCCAGCCCCGTTTCGAGGATAAAAGGCCCGCATCCACCAGTTTTTTGAAAATCTTGGTCAAATAGGCCGGCGGGACCCGGGCGCACTCGGCGACCTCCCGGACGAAGTGGGAGTCGCCGCCCTCGGTCAGGCAGGCCATGGCCTTGACCGCATACCCGACGCCTTGCGATAGTGTGAGCATGGCACCATCGTCGGGCGGCGGGAGCGGAGGTCAACCCATAAATCGATCTTGCTATCGATTGATTGGCGGACGCAGGGTCCTAGAACCGGGGCAGGGTCAATCCTCCATCGACGAGGATGACCTGGCCGGTCGAGTAGGCAAAGTCACCCCGCGCGAGAGCGCCGACGGCCTTGCCGACATCCCCGGGAAGTCCCCACCGCCGCGTCACGCAAAGACCGTCCTCGATCAGCTTGTCGTATTTCCCGGTGACACCGCTGGTCATATCCGTCCTCGTGACGCCGGGGCGCACTTCGTAAACCGGAATATCGTGCTCACCGAGCCGCGCCGCGAAGAGACCGGTCATCATGGCTACGCCCGCCTTGGAGATGCAGTATTCCCCGCGGTTGACCGAAAGGACCGTCGCGGAGATCGATCCGACGTTGATGATCGCGAAAAACGAACGCGGATCGGCCTTTTTCTGATCGACCATCCAGTTGGCGGCGGCCTGGGTCAGAAAGTAGGGCCCCTTGAGGTTGGTTCCGAGCACGTGGTCGAAGCTTTCTTCGGAGGCTTCGAGGATGTCCTTCCGTTCCTTCGGGGCGACGCCCGCGTTGTTGACGAGCACGTTCAGCCGCCCGAAACGTTCTTTGACGGCGTCCAGCATCGCCGCCCGCGCGTCGGACGAGCCGATGTCGCCCCGGCAGTAGAGAACTTCCGCGCCGAGCGCCTCAAGGGCCTGGATCGGTTCGGCGACCCGCGGCTCCTCCCTCATGCCGTTGATGGCGAGGTCGAAACCGAGTTCGGCGAGCCGTGTGGCGCAGCCGAAGCCGATGCCACGGCTGCCGCCGGTGACGAGCGCCACGGGTTTTGCGGATGATGATGTGGTCATGATGTATTTTCGGTTTATCGATTGTAGCACGCCGGCGACGTGTCCTGCGTAGCTCGAAGAGAGAAAGAAGCCGGTGTGACTGATACGGATCAGGTCCGCGCGAGTCCATCACCGAATGCCCGGAATAGTCCGTTTCGGTCCTGTCCTGGATCAGCGAGGAACAGGAATGCCCCCCGCACGATCAAGCAATCCACGCCGGTGCGGGGGGTGTAACCACAAGTGCGTGGACTTCACCTGGCAATTGCAGCCATTTTTGTGAGAAAACCACGGAAAGGTTCAGGGGAGCGCGGTGCTTTAGCCCTCGTTTTCGGTGCGTTCTTGTGCTTACGTTCGCAGGCTGAAGCGCTGCGCTCCCAA
>CAZDRT010000100.1:0-12237 GCA_964507815.1 uncultured Puniceicoccaceae bacterium | reverse complement strand
AGCCTGCTCGAGAGCGAGCTCTTCGGACACGAGAAGGGCGCCTTCACCGGGGCGACCGAGCGCCGGATGGGCCGCTTCGAGGCGGCGGATTCCGGAACCCTCTTTCTCGACGAGATCGGTGAAATCGAGTCGGCGACCCAGATCAAGCTGCTCCGGTTCCTCGAGACACGCTCGTTCGAACGACTCGGCAGCGTGAAATCCGTCAACGTCGATGTCCGCCTCGTCTGCGCCACCAACCGCGATCTTTCGGCCATGGTGCGGAAGGGTGCATTCCGGGAGGACCTCCTCTACCGGATCAACGTCGTGACTGTCGAACTCCCGCCCCTGCGCGAGCGCGGGGACGACATCCCCCTGCTCCTCTCCCACTACGTGGCCGAATTCTCCCGGGAAAACGCGCTCCCCCCCGTCACCTTCAGCCCCGAAGCCCTCGAAGTCCTCCGCAACTACGGCTGGCCGGGCAATATCCGCGAGTTGCGGAATTTTTGCGAGAACACCGTGATTCTCAAACGGGGCAGCCGGGTCACGGAATACGATCTCGACGGCAAATTTTTCGGCGAACAGACGGTGCCGACCACCGGGACGACCCTCTCGGCCAATCCCCTCTCGGTCGAGGAAAACGAGAAACGCCTGCTCCGGAACGCCCTCGCGCAGACCAGGGGCAACAAAACGAAGGCCGCGCACCTCCTCGGCATGAGCCGCCGGACCCTGCATCGCAAGCTTGCACGCTGGCCGGAACTTTCCGAACCTTGATCCCGCTCTCCTCATGAAAACCGCAAAAACCTCTCTCCTGCTCCCAGCGATGCTTTTGCTGGCCTCTTTATCCTCCACCGATGCCCGAACCGTCACGGTGGCCGGTTCCGATTACCTTCCCTTGAGCCTTGTCGAAGCCCTTGGCGAGTTCGCCGCCGACCGGGGCGACGAACTCGAGATCGAGCTGAACGGCAGCCTTCTGGCGTTCCGCGATTTCGAAGAGGGCGACGCCGATCTGATCCTCGTCGCCCTTCCCCACCGGGGTCCCGGGGATTTCCAATTCCCCGTCATTCCCATCGGCTACCAGGTGGGGACCGTGGTCGTCAACCGGGCCAATCCGCTTACCTCTCTCTCCGTCCGGCAGCTCGGCGGTCTCTTCGGTTCCGCCGGCGAGAACGCCATCTCGCGCTGGGCCAATCTCGGACTCTCGGGCGCGTGGCGCGAGAGGAATATCCGGATCGGCTACGTCGATTCCCGGGAGAGTCCGGTGGTCGATCTCTTCAGCGCCCGCTTTCTCGGCAACGATCCGATCCGGCCGGGCATTCAGGTATTCTCCTCAACCGTCCGGCTCGAGTCATTCGTCGTCAGCAACGACGCGGCCATCGGGCTGCTCGACACTCTCCCCCTCTCCGGCGATTTGAAGACCGTCCGGATCGAGGACCCCGACGGCGGTGTCTCCTTCGGACCCACCCTCGAAAATGTCAACTACGGGGACTACCCGTTCGCGCTGGGCTACTACGCCTGCGTCCCCGTGAGCCAATACCGGTTCCTCACTCCCTACCTCGACTTCCTCCTCTCGGACGAAGTCGCCGATCTGCTCCAGCGAGAGGGCTTCTTCCCTCTCCTCGAATCCCGGCGCGGGCAGCTGAAAAACGAACTGCCCGGCGGCTGATTCCGTGGGCGGCGCGACTCCCGAACCCGACCGCGTGGCCGGGGCTCTTCTCCAGGTCCAGGACGACCTCTGCCGTGAGGTCTCCGCCAGGGAGGGCGGCGATCTTTTCCGCGAGGATACGTGGCGGCGACCGGAAGGCGGCGGTGGTCGCTCGCGGGTGATCGAGGGCGGGAGCATCATCGACAGGGGCGGCGTGAACCACTCCCGCATTTCGGGCGAACGCCTGCCGGAGGCCGCCTCGGTCCGGCATCCGGAACTCGCCGGCCTTCCTTTCGAGGCGATGGGGGTTTCCGTCGTATTCCACCCGGTCAACCCCTACGCCCCGACCGCCCATTTCAACGTCCGGGCCTTTTTCACCTGCGGCGGGGACCGAGCGCCGGGATGGTGGTTCGGAGGCGGATTCGACCTGACGCCGTGCTACGGGTTCGACGAGGACACCGTCGAATGGCACCGGGCGGCGCGGGAGGTCTGCGAGGCGGCCGGGTCCGGTCTCCACCGGCGTTTCAAACGCGAGTGCGACCGCTATTTCCACCTCCCCCACCGGGGGGAGCAACGGGGGATCGGCGGTATTTTTTTCGACGATTTCGACGAACTCGGTTTCGAGGAGACTTTCGCCTTCTGCCTGCGGACGGCCCGGACCTTCCGCCACGCCTATTTCCGCATTCTCGACCGCCGCTCGGCCCTTCCTTTCGGCGAGAGCGAAAAAGAGTTCCAGCGCATCCGCCGCGGGCGCTACGTCGAATTCAACCTCCTTTACGACCGGGGGACCCGGTTCGGCCTTCTCTCCGGCGGCCGGACCGAATCCATCCTCATGTCCATGCCCGCCGAAGCCTCCTGGCGCTACGACCACGAGCCCGCGCCCGGCGGACCGGAAGCCGCCCTCGTCGAAAAATACCTGACGCCGCGGGACTGGCTCGCGGAAGGCTGTCCGCCCGAACCTCCCGACCCGCCCCCCTCATGAACTCCCGCCAACGATTCCTCGACGCCCTCGCCTGCGAAAACCGGAGCCGCCCCCCGGCGTGGCTGATGAGACAGGCCGGCCGCTACCTGCCCGAATACCGGGCCCTCAAGGAAAAACACTCCTTCCGCACCCTCGTGCGCACCCCCGATCTGGCCGCCGAAGTCACCCTCCAGCCCCTCTCGCGCTTCCCTCTTCTCGACGCGGCCATTCTTTTCAGCGACATCCTCGTCATCCCGGAAGCCCTCGGGGTAGCCTACCGCTTCCGGGACGAGGGCGGCATCGAGCTGGAGCGAACCATCCGGACCGACGCCGATCTCGACAGCCTGGAAGCGGAGGGCACCGCCGACCGCCTCGCCTACGTCGGGGAGGCCCTCCGGCTGCTCCGGACCGGGCTGGCGGGGGAGCGCGCGCTCCTCGGTTTCTGCGGGGCGCCCTGGACCCTCGCCCTCTACCTGGTCGAGGGAGGTTCCCCCGGAGAGGGTGCCAATCTGCGGGAGATGCTTCACCGGCGGCCCGCCGCGGCCCGCCGGCTCCTCGCAACGGTAACGTCCGCCTGCCGCGAATACGTCCGGCTCCAATGCGCGTCCGGTGCCGACGCCATCCAGATCTTCGACTCCTGGGCGGGCCTGTGCCCCGCCTCGCACTACGCGGAGTGGTGCCTCGAACCGATCCGGCGGATCCGGGAGGACTGCTCCCGTCCGCTCATCCTCTTCTCGCGGGGCGCGGGCGGGCGGCTCGCCGAACAAGCCGGGACCGGGGCGGAAGCCCTCGGCATCGACTGGGCGACCCCCCTCGACCAGGCCCGCGAAACCGTGGGACCGGCGCTCGCCCTGCAGGGAAACCTCGACCCTCTCCTCCTCGAAACCGATCCCGAAACGGTCCGGGCCTCCGCCGGGGCACTCCTCCGGTCCCGGTCCGGCGACCCGGGGTATATTCTCAATTGCGGCCACGGATTGAGTCCGCGCACCCGGATCGACTGCGTCGAAGCCCTGCTCGAAACGGCGCGGGCGGTTTCCCCGTGATCAAAAAAAAAGCGCCCCACCGGGAAACGATGGGGCGCTGCGCACAAAACAAACTAAACTGAAACCATGAAAAACTCGGTGAAAAGTTTGGCTTCAAAAGGAGAGACGGGTCCGAACCCGGTTTTGTTCAAACTTCTTCGATAAAAAGTCACCCCCCACCTCCGGGTGTACCCACAAGTGCGTGCACTCCAACCAGCAATTGCAGCCATTTTTGTGAGAAAACCACGGAAAGATTCAGGGGAGCGCGGTGCTTTAGCCCGCGTTTTCGGTGCGTTCTTGTGCTTACGTTCGCAGGCTGAAGCGCTGCGCTCCCAAAGTCCGAAGAAAATGGGATCGGTTCGTTCCAAAACTCCTCGCACTTGTGGTTACACCCACTACTTTGGCCGCCCGTTTTTGAGGCTTGCAGGGTTCCCCGGCTTTCTCCCAAGCTTCGGGGCGGAACTTCAAAACAAGGAAACAACGGATTATGCACAAACTCGTATTGCTCAGGCACGGCGAAAGCCAATGGAACAAGGAGAACCGGTTCACCGGGTGGACCGACGTCGATCTCACCGAAACGGGTCGGACACAGGCGAAATCAGCCGGACACTATCTGAAAAAGGACGGATTCACGTTCGATCTGGCCTTCACCTCGGTCCTCAAGCGGGCCATCCGTACCCTCTGGATCGCCATGGACGAGATGGACCTGATGTGGCTGCCCGTCCGCCGCGCCTGGCAGCTCAACGAGCGCCACTACGGCGCCCTCCAGGGTCTGAACAAGGGCGAAACCGCCGAAAAATACGGGGACGAGCAGGTGCTCATCTGGCGGCGCAGCTACGACATCCCCCCGCCCGCCCTGGAGAAGGATGACGAACGCTTTCCGGGCAACGATCCCCGCTACGCGAACCTCGACCCGAACGAACTGCCGTTGACCGAGTGCTTGAAAGACACCGTCGAGCGCTTCCTCCCCTACTGGCACGAGTCGATCGTCCCCGAAATCCGCTCCGGCAAGAATGTGCTTATCGCCGCCCACGGCAACTCGCTCCGGGCGCTCGTCCAGTATCTCGACGATCTTTCGGAGGACGAAATCCTCAAGCTCAACATTCCGACCGGCATGCCGCTCGTCTATGAGCTGGACGCCGACCTCAAGCCGACCAAGAGCTACTACCTCGGCGATCCCGAGGAGGTGAAAAAAGCCATGGAGGCCGTCGCCAACCAGGGGAAATCCGAAAAATAACGGCCGCCTCGCAATTCCTCCTTGGCGAATCGATGAAATTCCTATTCCATCGGAGGTTCTGAAGATTACATTCACTAATATACCAAACTCGAAACACACAGCACCATGCCAGTAGCCACACCGAAACAATTCGAGGCGATGATCGACGCCGCCCAGAAGGGCGATTACGCCTACCCGGCCGTCAACGTCACGTCCATCACAACCATCAACGCGGCCTTGAAGGCCTTCGCCGACGCGAAGTCGGACGGGATCATCCAGTTCTCGACGGGCGGCGGCCAGTTCGCCTCGGGTCTGTCCGTGGGCGACGCGGCCTTCGGCTGCATCGTCCTCGCCGAGGCCGTCCACCGCCTCGCCGAGAAATACGACGTTCTGGTCGCCCTCCATACCGACCACTGCCAGCCCGAGAAGGCGGAGGGCTTCCTCAAGCCGCTCATTGAGGCGACGGCCGCCCGCCGGGCGAAGGGAGAGGGCAATCTCTTCAACTCCCACATGCTGGACGCCTCGGGCCTGCCGCTGGAAGAGAACCTCAAGATTTCCTCGGAGTACCTGGAGCTTTGCCGGGAGCAGGAGATGATTCTCGAACTCGAGGCCGGAGTGGTCGGGGGCGAGGAGGACGGAGCCTCCGGTTCGGAGGACACTCCGGACGACAAGCTCTACACAACCCCCGAGGACATGGTCGCCGTGTACGAAGCCCTCAAGGGCAAGGGCCGCTACATGTTCGCCGCCACTTTCGGAAACGTCCACGGCTCCTACAAGCCGGGAGCGGTCAAGCTCCGCCCGGACATTCTGAAACAGGGCCAGGACGCGCTGATGGATAAGTTCGGCAAGGACGCCTACTTCGACCTCGTCTTCCACGGCGGTTCGGGGAGCGCTCTCTCGGAAATCCGCGAAACCCTCGACTACGGGGTGATCAAGATGAACATCGACACCGACACCCAGTACGCCTTCACCCGGCCGATTGTCACCCACATCTGCGAGAACATCGAGGGTGTGCTGAAGATCGACGGCGAAGTCGGCAACAAAAAGGTCTATGATCCGCGTTCCTACTTGAAAAAGGCGGAGAAATCGATGGCCCAACGGCTGATCGAGGCCGCCGAAGCCCTTCGGTCGAACGGAAAGTCGATCGCCGGGTCGGTCTGAATCCTCGGTCGCCGGATATTTGAAACAGGCGGGCTCCGGATGAACTTCCGGGGCCCGCTTTTTTTCGTGCCGTGGCAACTACCCGGGAGTCAGAACAAAGCCACGGAAAGAGCGACCATGTCGGAAAAAATCCAGTCGGCCTCGGTTTCGGCGAGTTGTTCAGCCGTATGGCTACCGGTGGCGACGGCAGCGACCGGCAGTCCCCGGACCTTGCCGGCCTCGACATCGAAGGGGGAGTCGCCGACGAGAAGGGTCCCGGCGGGCGGAGAGCCCACCACTTGCAGGATGTGGTCGGTGAATTCGGGCTGGGGCTTGCGGAACGGGGTGTCCCCGGCCCCGACGACCGCTCCGAAAAAGCGGTCCAACCCGAGGTGGGCCAGAACCGCCCGCGCGTGGCCGCCCTTTTTGTTGGTGAAGACGGCCATCGGCAAGTGTTTCGCCCGCAGGGATTCGAGCATGCCCGGCACGCCGGGCAAAACCGAGACCCGCTCGAACATGATCTCCCCGAACCGGCGGTCGAAAAGCCCGAGCGCCTCGTCGATGGTCTCCTGCCCCGCCTGCGGCCCGATCAGCCGCCGCATGGTCACCGGAACCGAACCGCCGACGGTCCGGCGGACCTTTTCCAGCGAAGCGGGAGCGAGCCCCAGACGGCCCTGCGCGAAGCGGTAGGCTTCGTGGATGGCTTCGAAATGGTCGATCAACGTGCCATCCAGATCGAAGAGAACCTGGCGAAACTCGGTCTTCACGCCTCCGCCTCCGGTCCCGAACCGAGGAGAACCAGCTCGCTCCGGTGGACCACCTCGAGATGCCGGCGACCGGGATACGCCCTCTCCAGATCCCGCGAGCCCTTGCCCGCCGCCGCCCGCAGGTCTTCACAGGAATACGCGGACACCCCCCGGGCGAACGGGACACCGTCCTCGCTCCGAATCTCGACCAGAATTCCAGCCGGAAAGTCGTCGCCGCAATCGAGAACTCCCTTCGCGAGGAGGCTCCTGCCGTCATCGCGGACCGCACGCTCGGCACCCCGGTCCACCCGGATCCAGCCCCCCGGACGGTCGAAAAAAGCGAGCCAGCGCTGGCGGGAGGTCAGGCTTTCCTCCCCCGGTAAAAAGAGTGTTCCGGCGACCTCTCCGTCCGCAAAGCGGTCGAGGAGACGGGGGTCGGTCCCACTCCCGATGATCACTCCGCAGCCGGAACGATTGGCAATCCGGGCGGCCTCGATTTTGGTGACCATGCCACCGACGGCCGTGGGGCTGTCCGTGCCGCGGGCCATGGCTTCGATTGCGGGGGTGATGCCATCGACGAGGGGAATGCGCTCGCCCGTGTCAAGATTCAGGAGTCCGGGCGCGGTCGAGAGGATAAAAAGCAGGTCCGCCTTGATGAGGGAGGCCACCAACGCGCTGAGGACATCGTTGTCGCCGAAACGGATCTCCCGGGTGCTCACGCAGTCGTTCTCGTTCACCACGGGCACCACCCCCATCGCAAGGAGACGCTCGAAATTGTCTTTCACGCCGACGTGGCGGCGGCGGTCCCGCAGGTCCTCCCGGGTCAGGAGAATCTGGGCGACGGTGTGCCCAAAGGGGTCCATGCACTCCTGCCAGGTCTGGGTCAGGATGCTCTGGCCGACGGCCGCGCAGGCCTGCAGCGTGGGCAGATCGGCCGGGCGCCTCGCGAATCCAAGCCGTTTCATGCCGAGCCCGACGGCTCCGGAACTCACCACGCAGACATCCGCTCCGCGCGCGCGGGCGGCATCGATCTCGCGGCAGATCGCCGAAATCCGCGTCCGGTCAACGCCACCCTCCCCATCCGTGAGGATGCCGGTACCGAGTTTGACGACGATCCGGCGGAAGGTGCGGGAAAAGAATTCCTCGGCCATCGGGTCGAGGCTCAGATGCGGAGCAGCTCCTCCTCCTTGTGGGCGAGGGCCGCGTTGATCTTTTCCACAAACTCGTCGGTCGTTTTCTGGATCTCTTTTTCGACCCGCTTCACGTCGTCTTCGGAAAGGCTCTCCTCCTTCTCGGAGGCCTTCAGCGCGTCCATCGCGTTTCGGCGGGCCTGCCGGAGGCTGATCCGGCCGTCCTCGGCGTGCTTGTGCGCGACCTTGGCGAGTTCCTGGCGACGCTCCTTGCTCAGCTCGGGAATATTCATGCGCACGAGCGCCCCATCCACAACCGGGTTGATCCCGGTATTCGCTTTCTGCAGGGCTTTTTCCACATCCTTGATAACCGTCTTGTCCCAGGGCTGGATCTGGATTGTCCGCGCGTCGGGGGTGGTGATCGCGGCAATGTCCCGGAGCGGCATCGAGGATCCGTAGGCGGCCACCTCCACCACGACCGCCTCGACCATCGCGGGCGAGGCCTTGCCGGTGTGGAGCGAGTTGAACTCGGCGAGTGTGTGCTCGAGCGCCTTTTGCATCTCGGCTTCCTGTTGTTTTTGAATCGAGTTGGTGTCCATCGTCGCCATTTAGAAGAGGACCGCCCCTCGTGACGAGCGGAATTTTCGATCAGGCTTGCCTTCGCTCCGCGCCTTCCCCTACAAATCATTGGATGACCGATCTTCCCAGGCCCGACGGCCGACAAAACGACGAGCTGCGCGCCGTCACCTTCGAACCGGGCATCGCCCCCCATGCGACCGGCTCCGTGCTCGTTTCGTTCGGGCAGACCCGCGTGATTTGCGCGGCCACGGTTGAGAAAAAGGTCCCCCGCTGGATGCAGGTCCAGAAAGTCGAGGGGGGCTGGGCGTCGGCCGAGTATTCGATGCTCCCCTACTCCACCCACGAGCGCAAACAGCGGGACATCAACCGCGGCAAGCAGGACGGCCGGGGCATCGAGATCCAGCGCCTGATCGGACGGTCCCTCCGGGCGGTTCTCGATCTGAAGAAACTACCGGGCCACACGCTCTGGATCGACTGCGACGTCCTCCAGGCCGACGGGGGCACCCGGACCGCCGCGATCACCGGGGCCTACGTGGCCGGGCAGATGGCGATCCGCCGCCTGATCGCCGACGGGGTGATCTCGCAGAACCCGTTCCGCGACTCGGTGGCGGCCGTGAGCGTCGGGGTCTTCTACGATACCGCCGTCCTCGACCTCAACTACGCCGAGGATGTGGCCGCCTCGGTCGATTTCAACGTGGTCATGACCGGCTCCGGCCAGTTCGTCGAACTCCAGGGCAGCGGCGAGGAAGCCACCTTTTCCGAAGATCAGCTCGCCCGGCTCATCGGCCTCGCCAAAAAGGGAATCGGCGAATTGACCGCACTCCAGAACAAAGCTCTTCTCTAATCTTCTCCAGTCATGAACATCCACGAATACCAAGCGAAACGACTCTTCGCCGAATACAAGATTCCGGTGCCGCGGGGCTACGCCGCGCAAAGTTCCCGGGAGTGCGAGGCGGCGATCAACCACTTCGGGCGCGATGAGAAAATCGTCGTCAAGGCCCAGATCCACGCCGGCGGCCGGGGCAAGGGCCGTTTTACCGATGGCTTCCAAGGGGGGGTCAAGATCGCGGCCAATTCGGAGGAGGCCCGTGATTTCGCCGGGCGGATGATCGGCAACACCCTCGTGACCAAGCAGACCGGCCCCGCCGGACGGAAGGTGCAGACGGTTTACTTCGCCGAGGCCTCCGAGATCGAAAAGGAGTACTACCTCGCCGTGCTCCTCGACCGGAAGACGGCCCAGACCGTCATCATCGCCTCGACCGAAGGAGGGGTGGACATCGAGGAGGTCGCGGCAAAGACCCCGGAGAAGATCATCCGGATTTTCGTGCCGCCGACCCTCGGGTTGCGCCACCACCAGGCCCGCCGGGTCGCCTTCGCCCTCGGGCTCGAGGGCAATCTGGTCAAGGAAATGGCCCGGCTCCTCGGCCAGCTCTACCAGCTCTACTGGGAAAAGAACGCGATGATGGTCGAGATCAACCCCCTGGTCCTGACCAAGGGTGGCCATCTCCAGGCCCTCGACGCCAAGGTTTCCTTCGACGACAACGCGGTCTTCCAGCATCCCGAGATCCAGCAGCTGCGGGACCTGAATGAAGAGGATCCCAAGGAGACCGAAGCCGCCCAGTTCAACCTGAACTACATCGCGCTCGACGGAAACATCGCCTGCATGGTCAACGGTGCGGGCCTGGCCATGGCGACCATGGACATCATCAAGTACTTCGGGGGCGAACCGGCCAACTTCCTCGACGTCGGCGGCGGGGCGACCGAGGAGCAGGTCACCAACGCCTTCCGCATCATCACGAGCGATCCGAATGTGAAGGGCATTCTCGTCAACATCTTCGGAGGCATCATGCGCTGCGACGTGATCGCCCGCGGAATCATCGCCGCCGCGAAAAACATCGATCTGGCGGTGCCCCTGGTCGTCCGCCTCGAGGGGACCAATGTCGAGGAGGGCAAGAAGCTCCTCGCCGGGAGCGACCTGCCCCTCCACACCGCCGACTCCCTCTCCGCCGCCGCCGAGACCATCGTTGGTCTCGTCGCGAAGGGGAACACCTCCTTCACACCCGAAATCTGAATTCCAGCATCGATCCGTCATGAGCATCCTCGTCAACAAAGACACCCGCGTGGTCGTCCAGGGCATCACCGGAAAAACCGGCGCCTTCCACGCCGAACACTGCATCGACTACGGCACCAACATCGTCGCCGGAGTCACCCCCGGCAAGGGGGGGCAAAAATTCCAGGACACCGTTCCGATCTTCAACACCCTCGCCGACGCCGTCGAGGAGACCGGGGCCAACTGTTCGGTGATCTTCGTCCCCCCACCCTTCGCCGCTGACTCGATCCTCGAGGCGATCGACGCGAAAATCGATCTGGTCGTCTGCATCACCGAGGGAATTCCGGTCCGGGACATGGCCGAAGTCCGCCGTCGCCTTTTCTTCCATCAGACCAACACCCGCCTGATCGGTCCCAACTGCCCCGGCATCATCACCCCCGGCGAGTGCAAGATCGGCATCATGCCCGGCTACATCCACAAACCGGGCCGGGTCGGGGTGGTCTCCCGCTCGGGGACGCTGACCTACGAAGCCGTCTGGCAGCTGACCCAGCGGGGCATCGGCCAGTCCACCTGCATCGGCATCGGCGGCGACCCCATCAACGGAACCAGCCACACCGACGCGCTCCGGCTTTTCAACGAGGATCCGGACACCGACGCGGTCATCATGATCGGCGAGATCGGAGGCACCGCCGAAGAAGAGGCGGCCGCCTACGTCAAGGAGCACATGACCAAACCGGTCGCCGCCTTCATCGCCGGCACGACCGCGCCCCCGGGGCGGCGCATGGGCCACGCCGGTGCCATCGTCTCCGGAGGCGAGGGCACGGCCGAGGGCAAGATCAAAGCCCTGAAAGACGCGGGCATCGAAATCGCGCCGACTCCTTCCGACATGGCGGAGGCCCTGCTGAAAGTCTATTCCCCGGCCTGACGCCGGCCCGCCGCGCGTGGACTCGGATCTCTACCAGGACTGGCTCCCCGGCAATCTCTACTATCTCGTCCACCTGGTGGCCTGGATGGGACCTGTGGTGATCCTGCAGTGGCTGATCGGCGCGCGCATCCTCCGGCGCAACCTCCGGGCCATCGCATGGCCGGTTCTCATCGCCGGAACCTACCTGGTCGCCACCGATGTCATCGCCGTCCACCTCGGAATCTGGCACTTTGACCAGGACCTGATTTTAGCCGGTCTGTTCAGCAACCAGCCGCCCGGCTGGATCGCGTTTCTGGCCAAGCCCTTCGGCGTGCCCGTCGAGGAATGGCTTTTTTTCTACCTCACGGCGCTGCTCTGCGCCCAGAGCTTCGTGCTTTTCCTGCCCGGGAGATACCGCCGGTAGCGGCCAACCGCTCACTCGATCGCCAGAGGGTCGCAACCACAAGTGCGTGGCGGGAATATCGAAATTTATTAGATAATCGTGCGTGCGCCGCTGAACTACGGCGGGAGGGCGGCTGTCCTCAGCCGCCGCGATACGTCGGAAAGGATCCGATGCACTTCCGAAAGATTCCCGCGCCGCCGAATTTATTCCGCGACTTTCCATTCTCTTCCCCGCAATGCGGCGGCTGAGGACCCGTCTTCGCAAAACTTCGTATTGTTCTGTGACCGCCCCCCCAGTCAAAGCCCGCTGAGAGCAACCGACTGGAGATCTTGCTCTCTCTCTTCTGTGACTGCCTCGCGGAATCCCGGAGGACCTCCCACCGTGGCCGGGTTGCTTCAGCGCCCGGTTTCCGCATCGGAAGGAAATGTTCCGGATCGCCGCGGAGGTTCGGCGTGAACGTGAAAT
>CAZDRT010000099.1:0-12378 GCA_964507815.1 uncultured Puniceicoccaceae bacterium | reverse complement strand
AATGAGCGAAGTGAATCGGGAGCGCAGGCCGGGACCATATCCAAGGGCGGCCCGGACCGGGGGAAGGCGATGGCAGGTGGGCGGTTCGATACGGCCTTTGGGCCACCGGATGGACAACAGATTCGGAATAGGAGATTCGTAATGGTTCAAGACTTCAAGTTTTTCTGTTTTAGCTTTGAATTTTTCTTTTGCTTTTCTTTTGCGAGGAGTTCCTGCAGTGAACTTAAGAGATTCTCCTTTTCTGCATTCGAATACTTTTCAGAATCATCAAATCCTATAGTCTCTATCTCCCATTTTCGGTTTTTAAACTTAAAAACAATATCGATCTTAGCTTCCTTTTCATACGAAAACTTCCATTCGCCCATAACTAGAAAAAGATCTCTTCGTATGATCGAACTATCCTCTTCATAAAAGTCCCCCTCCTTCTGAAAATTGAACCGCTTCATCGTTTTTAAAGAAGAAACGATTTCACCTCTGCTCAACGAAATAGAATCGTCGAAATCGGCTCTCACAAAGGATCCCGTTAATAAAGTAAACACGGAGAAAAAAAACAATCTATACATTGTAGGTGGAAATTTCATTAAGGTTCATAAAAAATTTCTGTTTAAAATGGTTCTCCAGATGGGCATTTGCCAGTTTTGCACTGATCGTCTAATCTCTTTTCTTTACCAACAACAATCCACTGAAACCCATTACACTTACGCTTAACCATTCGCGTATAAGTCTTCTCGACCCTATTCCCGAACACATGTCCGGAACTACATTTACACCAATATCTACACGTTTTCCCTTTACTCACCCACCACTCTTCTTTTCCTTTGTTCCAAATACCACAAGTTGGGGCATCGGTCATTTCCTCAATCGCGGGAATGACTACGGCAGTAAATGGGAAATCGGGATCGGGCAACAAAAGTGAATTGAAAAATTTCATTCCAATAGGTCCCATCGGCGTGGTGGCACCAGGATTCACCATCCCTTCCCGGACAATCGGGAGAAAAATTTTTCCAGCGGTTTTAGCATCACCAACATCATCATTTAAGCCGCTTCTCGGACTCCTGGGATTTCCTTCAGTACCATCCCCACCGGAACCTTGACCAATCCTTCCTCTTCTTCCTGTCCGAGCCCATCCAAGCAAATCGACCCAATTCACCCCATCATTCAAGACGAACGCATAGAGGTTCAGCCCACCATACTCCCCAATAGGATCCCGGGAAATCCACCGCCCCGTTTCGGGGACATAATATCGGTACCCGTAATACAGCAGTCCAGTCTCGTCGTCGGTGTATTTCGTTGAGAAGCGGAAGGCGAAGTCGTCTGGATTTCCCGTTGAGTGGATCACGCGTCCGAAGGCGGAGTATTCGTAGTGGGCTTCTACGACCCCGGTATCGTCGAGGTATTCACTTACGTTGCCGTTGGCATCATAAGTCGGGTAGAATTTCGGGGTTCCGGGTTCCTGGTTCTTGGTTACCGAGAGCAGCCCTCCTACTCCACCGGCCCCCTGCATGGAGCCGCTGAGGTCTGAGCCCCAGAGATAAGAAGTATGAAGGTTGAGGGATGAAGGTTGAACTTCGAAGGTCGCGATTAGGTTCCAGCCGTCGTAGATGAAGCGTTGGTCGGTGGTGGTGGACCAGCTGGTGCCGTCGTACTCCTCGACCTTCTTTTCCACGCGGCGGCCCTGGTAGTCGTACTGGAAGGTGAGACGGGTGGCGTTCGTAGGAGGGTTGAGGGGATCGGAGTAGTCTCTTGCCTCGACCATTCTGTTTTCGCCGTTCCACTCGAACCACCAGTTGCCACCGTCGTGGGTCATGTTGCCGTCGGCGTCATGGGTCGGGCTGGCGGCGGGGTTGGTCAGGTAGGTGTATTGGTTGAGCGCGTTGGCGGTGTAGTCGCGCTGGGTGGCGGTGCCGAAGGTGGAGGCGAGGCGGTTGCCGATTTTATCGTAGTCGAAAGCGGTGTCTTCGGCGGCGACTGGCGAGCCGGGGTTGTCGGGATCGGTGCCGAGGTAGCGGTCGGCGGCGGTCACCTGACTTTTCGTATCATAGTCCCAGTCGTAGAGGGCCGCCTGGGCGAAGGCGTTGCCCTCGTCCACCCGGTCGGTCCGGCGGCCCAGTTCGTCGTAGCGGTAGGTGTACTTCGAAATCGGTGTCCCGGATTGGTGATTGTCCACTATCGTCATGAGATTGCGGTCGAACTCATAAGTATAGTCCACAGTATGCTCGGGAGCGGCGATGGAGGCAAGCAAATTGCTGCCGGTTTCGTAGGCGTAGGTAAAGGTGTCGGTGCCGTCGGAGACGGTTTCTAGGCGGCCGGTGGTGTCATAGGTGTAGCTCGACGACAGGAGTGTCGTCGCCCCGTCGAGGGTGTACCCGCTGGAGCGGCCCGCGAGGCCGTTGGTTTCCGTGCCGTCCTGGTAGCCGCGGTTCAGTTCCAACCCGTCGTAGAAGGCGGTGTCGAGAGCCTCGCTGGCGAGTTGAAAGCTGACGGCATCGTAGTCGAAGCTGCGGGTGCCGGTGGCGTCGGTGACGGTGGCCTGGCGACCGAGGCGGTCATAGGTGTAGGTGATGTCGGGGGTGTTGGCGTCTTCGTAATCGACCGTGAGGAGTTCGCCGGTGGCGGGATCATAGCCGTAGGTGGTGTCGAGGTCGCGGGCCCAGGTGCGGGTGGCGAGGCGGTTGGCCGCGTCATACGTGTAATCGGTGCCTTCGGTGTCCGCGTATTCCTTGCGGGTGAGGAGGCCGGTGGCCTGGTCGTAGGTCCAGGTGGTGGTATCCCCTGCGGTCGGGCTGGGCCAGGTGGCGGTGGTGAAGTCGATGCTGTCGGTGGCGTCGCGGTAGGTGGTGAGGGTGGCGAGTTCGCCGTAGGGGGTGTAGCCGTTTTCCTGCGGGTGGTCGGTCTCGCCCCAGGTGCGGGTCTGGCGGCCGAGCGTGTCATAGGCGAAGTAGCTCATCTGGCCGAGGGCGTCCTCGACCGAGGCGATCTGCCCGGCTCCGGGGGAGCCGTTGGGGACGTATGCGAAGGTGGTGGTGTTGCCGCCGGCATCGGTTTGGGTGGCGATCCGGGTGGTGGATGGAATATAGGACAGGGACGATGCGGTGGTGTGGCGGGGATCCTCTACCGAAGTGCGGCGTCCCAGGCTGTCATAGCCGTAGCTGGTCGAGGCGGCGACGGTGGTGGAGTTTTGCTCGGTGAGGTAGCCGTTGATGGTGACACTGGCGGCATCGATGGAGGAACCGGGCGTATCGGTGGTGCGGGTGACGGTTTTCGCTGCGCGGTCGATTTCGACCGTGCTGGTCGTTATGTTGCCCTCGAGGTCTTCGCGGATCGTTTCGTCGGCCAGATTGCCGGAAAAGCCGGAGAGGCGCCGCTTGTTGGTGGCGACGGTAACGGCGGTGGCGTTGTCGAGGATCGGATAGACCTTGGTGGTGGAAACCTCGAACCAGGCACCGCTTGCGAGGGCGTACTGGCGGTCGGAGTCGGTGATGCGGTCGGCGGAGGCGGGGTCGAGCTGGCCGTTGTCGTCGATATCGAGGCCGCTGCGGACGAGATTGCCGACGGAGTCGTATGCGAAGCAGAAGACGTTGGACACCCAAAAGACGTCTTGATCCTTGATAGATCGGCAACTTGATGACTGGGTTTTGAAGTTATGGGACGGCCACTACGAGTAGAATACGCGGGAGGGTTTCATCACGGGTGTGACCACCACTGCGGGGAGCTTAAGTAGGAATTTCCTCGATTTTCCGGCGGGTTCCCGGCCATCGCGCAAGCACGAGGCCCTACAATTTTTTGGGGCGGATTTCTTTTCTTAGGGCCGCCGCTCTTGAGGGGCGTAGCTCGACCGGTCCGCCATGGCTTTGGCGAAGAAGGAATAGCCAAGACCCTTGCGCGCGTGCCGCCTTTCGTAGGGCCGTGTGCTTGCGCGCGTGCCGCCCCCGGGGATCTTTTCGTAGGGCTTGCGCACGTGCCGCCCCCGGGGATCTTTTCGTAGGGCCGTGTGCTTGCGCACGTGCCGCCTTGTGTATAAACGTTAGGAAGCCGCCGGACCTCGGGGGAAGAGCAAAGCGTGGTTGGACTCCACTACCGCCAGCCTCACCAAATTTTAATTGGCAGTCCGTAAACATAGACGAGGCTGTAATAAACCCCGGCCAGAATGAATACGATGCCTGTCGTCCGCCGCACCCATTTTTCGATCTGGGCCAGTCGGTCGAATGCTTTGCCGAGTTTTTGCGAGGCGAAAGCGATGAGCAAAGCGAACACGATGACCGGTGCGGCGGTGCCGAGACCGTAAACCAGTGGAATCAGGACGATGGAATCGCTCTTCACTGAAAGGGGGATCATAACGCCGAAGAACAGTCCGGCCGAGACCGGGCAGAAGGACAGGGCGAAAAGGACGCCCAGCAGGAGCGGCCAGAGCCAGCCGCCTTTTTCGGCCCGGTGCTGGAGACGGCTGCCTACGAGATTGACCGATGCGGTCGGGCGCAGCAGGCCCAGCAGGAGCATTCCGACGAGAATCAACGCCGGGCCGAGCGCCTGGTTCAGGTAGCGTTGCAAAAAGAGCGCGACCTCCCCGGTGGCGAACAGGCCGCCCATGATGAGTGCTCCGAGCGCGAGGTAGGCGAGGGTGCGCCCGAGGGCATAGAGCAGGCCCGCCAGCAGGACCGAGTGCAACCGGCCCGTGTGGCGGGAGACAAAACTGATCGCGGCGATGTTGGTCGCCAGCGGACAGGGGCTGATCGACGTCAGGATTCCGAACCAGAGCGCGCTGATGATCGCTACCCAGGTCATTGGTCATCCTTTCCGTCAAGGGCTTCTTCGATGGCGGACCGCAGGTAAGTGAAATACGCCTCGCGATCGCGGACTTTCAACCAGACGTCATCCAGGCGCCGGAAGCCCTGCTCCGCCTCATCTTTCGTTGGAACCACGACAATGGTGCTGGAGGAGATGTTGTACTTATCGGCGAAGTCCGTATCGCGCAGGTAGTCCACGGTTCGGAATTCCAAAGAGCCATCGGCCAGCTCGTCGGCAAATTCATTCTCCACAAGCTCGCGTGCGAGCCACTCGATTTGGGTGCAGTCGGGGCAGCGGAAGGTCATGTGGGCGGCATACACCATTACCCGTTCCCGTTGCTCCGATTGTTCTGCCGACTGCGTGATTACGGCTCCCCTGCCAGCGGGATCGGTCGGCGGCAGGGGTGCCGTGCGCCGCCCCGCCGCGAAACCAATCGTGATCAGCACAAACCCGATCAACAGGCGAGCGGTCCAGGCTCTGATCTTTTCGTTATTCATCGATTTAGCCTTTAATCTCCACGCCTATTTTGCTCAACCAGGATTCGATCTCCTCTTTAGGCATAAAGCCGGTGTGTTCGTGTATCGGCTGTCCCTTGCTGTCGTAGAAAATCAGGTGCGGGATGCCACGGACACCATAGCGGGAGGCCAGTAACTGGTCGCGGTTGACATGGACGAAGACGATATTGAGTTGTTCCTCGTATTCGCTCGCAAGCTCTGCTCGCACGGGTTCCATCCTATCGCAAGGCACACAGCCCTTCGCCCCGAAATTGACGAAGGTCGGTTTGCCGCTGGCGCGTGCGATCTCGACCGGATTATCCAGGGCCAGTTCGGCCTGCTCGGCCACCCAGTCGGCCGCGAGGGCGATCGTTACGCTGTCGCCCAGTCCGGCCAGATGACGCTCGATGACCTCCTGCTCCTTTTGCTGCTGCAAATGTTGCCGGATTTGCGGTTTGACACGTTCCAGCGGCGCGTTGCCCACAAGCTGGCGGTTGTCGTTGTAGAACGATTCGATTTCCGCATCGCTGGGGGCGACATCCTTGGTCAGCTCCTCGAAATAAGCTTGGAGCAGTTGCTCTTCGCCGAGATCCGGATTGTCAATACGCTGGCGGGCCGCAATTTTGATCAGCTCGATGGTGGCCATTTGCTCGATCAACATGAATGCGTGCTTTTCCATCTCCTTTCTTTGTTCGGAAGGTAATTGATTGAGTTGCTTCCGCAGGTCCTGCACCGTCAGCGCAAGGCCCTCACTTTGCAGGACCGTGCCTTCCGGCAGGTCCGCCAAACGTGCCCGCCGCAGAATCCCGTTGGACAGCGTGGGATACACTTCCGCCAAAACGGGGGCATCCGCCGGGATTGTCGCAGCCGGGGTGGTGGCTTGGGCCGGGCCGGCCGAGACCTCAGTCTCGACCGGCGATTCCTGCGCCTCGGGTGTTTCCTGATGCCCGGGCTGGCCGCAGCCGACGACCCAAAGCAACAGACCCAGCCCGGTCAGGCTGGCGCTTGTTTTCATTAATTTGATTTTCTTCATGTTGTGTTTTTGTGTGGGGGTTGAGGGAATCATAGAATTTGTCGGGAGACGACATTCCGCCGAGGCCGGCTACGGGCTGATCTTTGCGAACAGGCCCTTGAGCTTTTGGTCGTAGGACTCGCAGAGTGTCCGCACCTCGTCCGCCATGGGTTGGACGGGAATGAGATCCCGCACCTGGTCGGGCGGGAGACCGGATTCCCGCATGGTGGCCATCGCGCCCCGGAGCATTTTGTCGAGTGCCTCGGCGGTCGCTTCCCGCGCGAGCCCGAACTCCTCGCCGAGCGACGAGAGGGACTCGATCTGCGGCCAGAAGTAGGTCGGGCCCATGGCGGACAGAACGGCGTAGGCCTCGAGCTGATTCTCGGCCACCTCGGGGCAATCGCCCAATGGTTCGAGGATTTCGCGCACGGCCTGTTGCTCGACTTCGTCCAAGGCCGCGGTGAAGGCCAGCGGGTTGAAACCACGGCCAATGAGGGAGGGCGCGTTGGGAATCACCCGGGCAATGCGGTCGAAGCCGCCGAGCAAGTCCGACAACTTTCCGGTGGTGAACTTCGGAGCCAGCGAGACGACGACGGCATCCGCCCGCAGGGAAGACCGGATGGCTTCGGCGGCTTCCTGCATCGCCGGCGGGTGAACGGCGAGGAACACCGCATCCTGGGAGGCGGCTTCTGCGATCGCGTCCGCCGACTCCACTTCGGGCCCCATGGATTTCAGGCCGTCCGCGCGGGCCGGATCCGGGTCGAAGAGAACGATACGCGACGGTAACTTTCCGGCGCGTTTCCATCCGCCCAAAATGATCCGGGCCACTCTGCCGGAACCGATGAAGCCAACCGTCCGTATGGCGGTGAGCGGATCCGCTTTTTCCCCGCCGGTGCCGGCGGAGTCGGCGATCATCGTTTTCAATTCGTCGTTCGCCGGGACTTTTCCGGAGGCCTTGACCTCGCCGTCCACCACCAGGGCGGGGGTGATCATCACGCCGAAGTCGGCGAAGCGCATCATGTCGGTGATCTTCTCCAGCTCGTAGTCGAGGCCGAGTTCTCGCGCGGCCGCTTCGGTGGCTTCGGTCAGTTTGTTGCATTTGGCACAGCCCGTGCCGAGGATTTGGATCTTTTTCATGGTTCTTGGTTGGGTTTGGGTTTGGGTTGGGTGCCCGCTTCGTTGCCTTTCGGCGTACGGAAGCTGAGGCTGTAAAAAACGGGGACGAGGTAGAGTGCGACGAGCACTTCGAGGGCTAGCCCGCCGATCGCCCCGGCCGCCATGGGGCGGAGCAGTTCGCCGCCGCTTTCGAGGGCGAAGGCCAGCGGCACGAAGCCGAGGATGACCGGGATGGTGGTCATCAACCGGGGACGCATGCGGATGATGGCTGCCTCGCGGATGGCGGGCAGCGGCGGCTCGCCGCCCCCGATGCGCGCACGGGCGGTCTCGATCAGCAGCACGGCGTCGTTCACATTGGCGGCAAGCACGACCATCACACCGATGATGACGGTGGCTCCGAAGGCCGTCCCGGTCAGGTACAATCCGTAGCCCATCCCGGCCAGGCAGAAGGGCATCGCCAGCAGCACGAGAAAGGGGAGGCGCAGGCTGTTGAACTGGACGGCGAGGACGAGGAAGGAAAAGAAGACGGCGTAGGCGAGCAGCTGCCCGACCACGAATTTCATCTCGGCCATCTGCTGGGCGGTGCCGCCGATTTTCCAGGTGTAGCCGGCCGGCCACTCGAGGGTGTCGAGCACCGCACGGACGGCGGCCTGCCCGGTGGCGAGGTCGGCACCGGCGGTGTCGGCGCGGACGATGACCTGCTTGATCTGATCGCGGCGGGTGATTTCGACCGGGCCGGCGGCGCGGCGCACCGCGGCCACTTCCCCGAGGCGGACATAGCCGCCCTCCGGTCGGGCGATGACCAGGTTCGCGACATCGTCGCGGGTGCGCAGCTCGCGCTCCGGCACGATCACGCGCAGGTCGAAGAGTTCGTTGTTGTCGCGGTATTCCGTGACGACGCGTCCTCCGATATAGCCGCGCAGGGTGGCGGCGATCTCGCTCACGCTGAGCCCCAGCTCGCCCGCGCGCAGGCGGTCGATCTCGACCTGCCATTCCGGCTTGCTGTAGTCGAGCGAGATATCGATGTTGGTCAGGGAGGGGGAGTCGGTCAGTTGCGCGGCCAGGGTGTTGGCCGTTTGGAAGAGCTGATCCATCTCGCTGCCGCTGATTTCGACTTCGATCTCGGAGCGCCCGACCGTGCGGATGCCCCGCATCTTGCTCTGCATCGTCATCAGCTGGGCACCGGGTGCGGCCAGTTTGGCGACTTGGGGGCGCAGTTGCCGCAGGTATTCCGCAGTGCTGATGTCGCGTTGATCGGCTGGGACCAGTTCGATGTCGATCTGGCCCTCGTTGCCGATCTTGTTGGTGTAGAGGCCACGGATGGCCCCGCCAACGAGGCTGAAGTAGGAGCTTACATTGGGATCGTCCGCCACGAGAGTTTCCACTTGCCGGGCAATGTCGTCCATGCGCTCCAGCGCGGCGCCGGCGGGCATGCGGATTTTGACCATGATCCGCCCGTCATCGACGGCTGGGAGGAATTCGGAGCCACTTTGCTTGAAGGCGATCCCCCCGCCCGCCGCCAGCAGCAGGAACAGGAAAATCACGAGCACCCGATGGCGGAGGGTGAAGTCGATGCTGCGGGCGTAGTTTCGTTGCAGCCACTGGTTGAAGCGTTCGTTCCAGCCATGGCTGGCCTTTGCGGCGGGGTGGAGAATCGATGCTCCCAGCATGGGCACGAGAAAGACGGCACAGAGTCGGCTGATCAGCACGATGCTCAGGACAATCAGCACCAACTCGCGGAAAAGCAGCGTGATCATGCCGGGAACAAAAAGGAAAGGCAAAAAGAGCGCGAAGAAGGCGAAGGTCGCGGCGACCAGGGCGGGACCGACCTCGCGGGTGGCCGCCTGGGCCACCGCCGCCAAGCCGTCCCCGGGGCGCTCGGCCCGCAGGCGGGTGATGTTTTCCAGCACCACGGTGGAGGCGTCGAGCATTACGCCGATGGCCACGACAAGTCCGCCGAGGGAGAAGATGTTGAGCGAGAACCCGGCCAGCTTCATGACGAAGAAGTTGGCCCCGACGGTGACGGGCAGCACCACCGCGATGATAAAGACCTGGCGCGGGCTGCCGAGGAAGAGGAAGAAGACCAGCACCACGAGGAGGGCGGCTTCGATGGCGGTGTTGCGCACGCCGCTGATGGAGTTGTTGATGTATTCGGCCTGGTCCTGCACCAACTGGTAGCCGAGGCCCTCCGGGAAGACATCGGCGAGGGCGGCCAGCCGCTCGTTGACGGCCGCGACGGTGGCCACGGTGTTGGCGTCGGCTTGTTTGATGATGTTGACCTTGACGGCGGGGTTGCCGTTCAAGCGGGTGATCATGCGCACGTCTTCGTGGCTGTCTTCGACCCTGGCCACATCGCGCAGGCGGAGTCGTCCGCTCTCGCTCTCGGCCACCACGATGCCACGGATGCTTTCCAGATCCGTGAATTCGCCGAGGGTGCGGACAATGGTTTCCTCGTTGGCCCCGGTCACCCGGCCCCCGAGCATTTCGATGTTTTCCTCCCGCAGGCGACGCTCGATGAGGGGCAGACTGAGTTGGTGTTTTTCAAGGGCCACGGGGTCGATGAAGATGCGGATCTCCCGTTCGAGACCGCCCGCGATGTCGATGGCGGCGACGCCCTCGGCGGCGAGCAGACGGTCGGCCAGCCAGGTGTCGATCCAGGTGCGCAGCTCCGTCAGATCCATCCGGTCGGACTCGAAAACGGCCTGCACGACCGGCAGTTGCGAGGGGTCGGCCTTGATGATGACGGCCGGGTCCATGTCGTCGGGCAGCTCGCGCAGGGCGCGCTGGTAGGCGGCCAAACTGTCCTGGTAGGCCACATCCACATCGACGCCGTATTGGAAATTCACATCGAGCTGATAGAGCCCTTCCAGACTGCTGGAGGTCAGGTAGTCGAGCCCGTCCACGGAGGCGAGCTGGCGCTCGATCGGATCGGCCAGGTTGCGGTCGATATCCTCCGGGGTGGCCCCCGGCCAGGCGATGCTCAGCTTGATCAGCGGGTAGTTGATGTCGGGCAGGAAATCGACGGGAATGCGGGCGAGATTGAGGGCACCGAGCACGGCGAAGCCCAGCGCGATGACGGAGGTCGAGACCCGGTTGGAAATGGCGGCGCGCAAGAGCATCGTTTATTGGTCCTTTTCGGTTGAAGCTTTTGCACCCGCGACCCGAACCGTAGTGCCGGGGCGAATACGCTCGATGCCGCGCACGATGACCGCATCACCCGGCGCGAGGCCTTCGCGGACGAGTATGCGACCGCCCTGCTCGAAACCCGTTTCGATGACGTTGGCGACGGCTTGGTCATCGACTACGGTATAAACCAGCGGCCGTCCTCGCGCATCGCGGCCAATCGCTTCGACCGGGACGGTCAGGGCCTCTTCGATGCGCTCGAGGTCGATAAGGATGCGACCGAAAAATCCCGGTTGAAAGTCGTGGGCCTCGAGCGGCAGCGAGGCCTCGAAGGTGCGTTGCCGCAGACGGCGGTCCAGCTCCGGGTAGGCGCGTATGATCTCCAGATCGTGGGATTGATCGGGGAAGGCGTCGAAGCGCACGTGCAACTCGTCGCCCTCCGCGACGGCGAGGGCGTGGCGCTCCGGCACCTGAAAGCGCAGCACCAGGCTGGAGGGATCGAAGAGATCGACCAGCGGGGCACGGGGCGCGACGTATTTGCCGTCGGCGACATGGAGCCGGGAAACGAGGCCCGCCCAGGGCGCGCGCACATCGTAGTCGGAGCTGACTTGCCGGGCGCGGGCCAGGGCGGCGCGGGCGGCTTCCAGATTGCTCCGGGCGGTGTCGATCTGTTCGGCGGCGAGTGCCTTTTGCTCGACCAAGGCTTCGACCCGCGCGAACTCGCGATTTTGCCGCTCCAGTTCCTCGCGGGCCGCCGCCAGGGAAGCGGCGGCGGAGGCGTCCCGACCGATGCGGAGCAGGACCTGCCCGGCTGCCACTTCGTCGCCCTCGCGGATGGCGCAGTCGATGACCGGTCCTTCGGCGGGCGAGGAAAGGGTGGCCACGCGGGTCGGTTCGACCGATCCGGTCAGCTCGATGCTACGCGTGAAGGGGTGCGGCTCGACCCGCTCGACCGCGACGGCCGGCGGAGGGCTTTGCTTTTCGCCGGCCTCCGGCTCTCCGCAGGCGGTCAGCAAGAGGACGAGAGCGACAGCGGCGGAGGCCGGCGGAAGCGATGGGATTCGGTGTTTGCTCATGATCAATTCGGAAAGGTTCAAGGTTGTTGCCGCAGACTGCCGCAGCTGGCTTCGGGGGAAAGAACCGTTCCGCGTGCGAAATCGACGGCGGCGCGGCTGATTTTGACATCGGCTTCGGCCCGGATGAAAAGGGATTCGGCCTCAAGGGCGGCGGCTTCGGCGTCGAGCACATCGATGACGATGCCCTTGCCCTGGGTGTATTTGCTCTGCTCGATCCGGAGGGATTCCGCCGCCGTCCGGGAGGACAGCGCGGCCACTTCCAGTCGTTCCACGGCGGATTCATAGTCGTCCCGAGCGATCCGCAGATCCAGGAGGCGGCTTTCGCTCAGGCTGTTCCATTCCGCTTCCTGGGCTTTGGCAAGGGCGCGGGCGGATGCGATCCGCGACCGGCGGCGGCCCGCATCCCAGAGGTCCCAGGTCAATTCAAGCCCGACCAGGCTCCGGTCGTAGTCCTCGTTGCCCGACCAGTCGCCCCGTTCTCCGTAGCTGGTGAAGAGCTGCACCTGCGGGAAACGGGCCGCCTCGGCCTCGCGCGTTCCGGCGGCGGCCGCCTCCGTGCGCAGCCGGGCGGCTTGCAGGTCGGAACGGTTGGTGATTCCGCCGCCGTCCGTCTCTGCGGACGATTCTCCGTCAAGAGGCTCTTTCGCCAACTCGACGCTCTCCCAGCGGTCGTCGAGGGGACGACCCACCATGAAGTTGATCGAAGCGCGGAGGCTCTCGCGATTCTTCCGCTGCTGGATCAGGCTTTGCTCGACCGTCGCCGCGCGCACAT
>CAZDRT010000098.1:0-12426 GCA_964507815.1 uncultured Puniceicoccaceae bacterium | reverse complement strand
TGGTCGCGGGGCTTGCCCCTCGATCCGAAGGTGGTGGTGGCCAGCCGATACCACCACACCTCTCCCTCCACGCTCTTGTGGTCACACCCCGCTCAAACAAGGCACCAGCGCAAACCGCTTGGCGTGAGCCCGCCCGCTACAGCGCGATCATTCTGCGGATTTCGGCGACTCTTTCCTCGATGGTGCCTACCCCGCCCGATTCGATCCGGTTGCAGCTGAAGGCTTCGACGGTCAGGCTGGCGACCGCCGTTCCGTAGAGCAACGCGGTCTTGATGGTCTCGACGTCGCGCCGGTCCAACGCCGCGAGGACGCCCATGACCGCGCCGAGAAACGTGTCGCCGGCTCCGGTCGGATCGCGCAACTCGGTGACGGGATAGGCCGGCAGGGCGAAAATGCCGTCGTCGTGGAAAAAATACGCCCCGTGCTCGCCTTTTTTGATGACGACCTTGTCCGGGCCGAGGGCGCGGAGAGCGGCCCCCGCCTTGACGATGTTGGATTCGCCGGTCAGGAGTTCCGCCTCGCCGTCGTTGATCACGAGGAAATCGATCTTTTTCAAAAGATCGAGAAAGGCGGGTTTCTCGATGTTGATCCAGAGGTCGATGGTGTCGGCGGCCACGAAGGGATCCTCCGATTCCAGCTCGTCCAGGACATGGGCCTGGAGCCCGGGGTGTATGTTGCCGAGGAGAACGTAACGGGAGTCCTTCTGGGCGGGGGGCAGGACGGGTTTGAAGTTCTCGAAGACGTTCAGGCGGATGTCCAGCGTCTCGCGGTCGCTGAAATTCTCGTGGTATTTGCCCGCCCAGGTGAAGGTCGGTCCACTTTCATCGATCTGGAGACCCTCGGTGTCGATGCCGTGGTCGGCGAGGCGTTTCCGGTCGGCCTCCTCGAAATCGTTGCCGACGACCGCCACCATCCGCGTCGGAGCGAAGTAGCTGGAGGCCAGGCACGCGTAAGAGGCCGATCCCCCCAGGATGCGTTTGTCCGCGCCGAAAGGCGTTTCGATGTCGTCATAGCCGACCGAGCCGACAATCAGGACGGGCTGCGGTTCGGAATCCGTTAGTTTTACTCTTTCCATCCGACAACCGAAAAGGCTTGGCGGCGGTTTGTCACCCCTGTTTTTCGACCGGATTCTTGCGGACGGCCAGCATCACCGAACTCAGGCCGCTTCCGATCCCGAGCAGGGCGACCCGCCCGCCGGGGGCGAGGGCACCGGCTTCTTCCGCGAGGGAGAGGGTAATCGGGCAGGCCACCGACCCCACGTTGCCGAGATACGGAAAGGTCGGAAAATCCAGTTCCGGGTCGATTCCGAGAGCCTCGTGCAGGCGGCGCTGATGGGTCTTGCCGACCTGGTGGGTGATGACGCGACCGAAGGGCCGGTCGCCGGTGTCGGCCCCGCGGAAGCGCCGCCAGGTCTCCGCGGCCAGCCCGATGCCGGCCTCGAGGAGAGCCTCGGAGTCGGTCTGCATGACCAGCCCGCCGCCCGCCGACTGATCCCCCTCGCAGAGGTGGGAATGGCTGCCGTCCGTACCGGCCACCCCGAATTCGAGATCGCCGAAACCACCGCCCGGGAGCACATCGCGGTCGCACAGGAGCATGGCCACCGCGCCGCAACCGATGGTCAGATTGGCGAAAAAGGGCTTCACCCCTTTGCGGTCGAAGTCGCCCGCCAGGAGGGTTTCGATGGTCCGTTCGAGGAGAGGTCTTCCGTTTTCGCCGGCTACGACCAGGGCCGTGCGGATCAGCCCGCTCTCAATCATGCCCCCGGCCGCGACCATGGCGTTGAGAAATCCGAGGCAGGCGTTCGACAGGTCGAAGATCTGCGCGGACGGACCGAGCCCGAGACTCTTGTGGACGTAGGCGGCGGTGGCCGGCTCGAGTCGATCCCGGGAAACGGCCGCATGTACGAGCAGGTCCACCGGGGGCGCGTCGGGACACCTGGCCAGAACGGCCCGCCCGGCTGCGGCGGAGGCCTCCGAGGGGCGGGTCCCCTCCGGCCAGAGCCGGCGGGCGCGGATGCCCGTCATCAACTCAAGCCGGCCGGCGGGCAGCCGGAGCCGCTCGTAGAGGGGGGACAGCCGTTCCTCGATCTCGTCCGAGGTGACGACTTCCTCCGGCAGCACATGGGCGACCGCGGCGATCCGGGTCCGCTCAAACCGCATCGCCCCGCATGGTCCGTTCGACCAGTTCGCGGTCGAAATAGTTGTTGTCCATCCCGGCGTTGACCACGATGCCCTGGGCGTTGATGCCCGACGAGCGCGGGCTCAGCAGAAATACCGCCGCGTCGGCGACCTCCCCTGTCTCCAAGGCCCGTTTGCGCAAGGTCATCTTCTCCGCGTAGAGGTAGTTCTCGAGGTAGCCGGGAATTCCCGCCGAGGCGCTCGTCTTGAGAGGGCCGGAGTTGACCGTGTTGAACCGGACTTCTGAAAAAGCGCTGAAGGATTTCGCCAGATTGCGGGAGATGACCTCGAGGGCGGCCTTGACCGGGCCCATGTAGCCGTAGTTTTCGGCGGTCAGTTCGGTCGTCGAAATCCCGATGGAGACGACCGAAGCCTTCGGTTGGAGCCGTTCGCGGAAGGCGTTCGCGATCTCGGCCAGCGAAAACGCCGAAATCCCCGTCGCCTGAAGAAACTGCGCGCGACCGGTCTCGTGAAACGGTCGGAATCCCCCGCTGTAATCGGCGAAGGCGATGGAGTGGACGATGCCGTCCAGCCGGATATCCGGATCCAGCGCCTTTTCCAGTGCCGCGGGTGCGCCTTCCTCTTCGACATCGCAGACGTGGCACGGGCGGTCTCCGAGCAGTTTCGTCAGGCTTTCCCGGCGGGCTTCGGAGCGGACGCTGTGAATCACCCTCGCGCCCTCCTCCTCGAGTCTCCGAGCAATCGCCCAGGCCACGCTTTTCCGGTTGGCCAGACCGAAAACGAGGAAAGTCCGCCCCTCGAGATCCAGGAAACTCATCGGGCCTATTCTTCTTCGCAGAATTTCGTATAGGCCGCGGCGTCGAGAAGTCCGCTCTTGTCGGGCTCGCCCTCCACGCGGACCCGGACCAGCCAACCCTCGCCGTAGGGATCGGAGTTCAGGGTCTCCGGGGCGTCCTCGAGGGTGCCGTTGGCCTCGGCCACCGCGCCCTTGACGGGGAGGAAAATATCCGAGGCGGCTTTGACGGACTCGACCACTCCGAAGGTGTCTCCGGGCTCGAAGGAGGCGTCCTCTTCCGGCAATTCCACGAAGGTGATGTCGCCGAGGGCTTCCTGCGCGTGGTCGGTGATTCCAACCACGGCGGAGTCGCCTTCGAAGCGGATCCATTCGTGGTCCTTGGTGTAGAAAAGGTCTTCGGGAACGTTGCTCATGACAAATCGATGGATCAGATGGGTGGAAAAATCAACGGTGAAGGGGCGCATTGCGAAAACGCACCGGAAGACGGGTTCCCCGGGAATCGGCCTCGGCCGTGTCGGCGGTATAGGCGGCATCGACGAGCGCCGATCCGATCGGGGTATCCAGAAGCGGGCTCTTCGACCCCGAAAGCACCTTGCCGATCACGCGCCCGTCCCCGACCAGTTCCGTGCCCTCGCGGGCGATCCGGCGGCTTTCGACGACAAAGAAACGCACCCGCTTCTCCGGCCCCATCTCCTTCTGCATCCGGAGGGCGTCGCGCCCGAGGAAGGAGGGCTTTCCGGTTTTCACGGCCCAGCCGAACCCGGCCTGGACGGGGCTGATGGTCTCGCTCATCTCGTGCCCGTAGAGTGGCAGCCCCGCCTCCAGCCGCAGGCTGTCCCTAGCCCCGAGTCCGATCCACGGCAGTTCTCCGCCGGCACCCAGCGCCCGGGCCAGATCGACCGACCGTTCCGCCTCGACGAAGATCTCGAAACCGTCCTCCCCCGTGTAACCGGTCCGGCTCACGATGAGCGGAAAACCGCGCCACTCGCACTCGGCCAGACGGAAGCGGCCCAGATCGGACGCCGCATCCAGGCCCTTCTCCGCCAGAAAGGCGACCGCCCCCGGTCCCTGGACCGCCAGAAGCGCCCACTGTTCCGATTCGTCCCGGAGCTGTATGTCGAACATGCCGGCCCGGTCGGCCATCCACCGGAAATCCTTCTCCCGGTTCGACGCGTTGACGACCACGAGGAAGGAACCGTCGGCGCGGCGGTAGCAGATCAAGTCATCGACCACCCCTCCGCGCTCGTCGCACATCGGGCTGTACACCGCCTTCCCCGGAGGACAATCACCGACCCGGTTCGTGAGCAGGTGGTCGAGAAACTCCCCTGCCCGCTCGCCCCCGACGACAAACTCGCCCATGTGGGACACGTCGAACAATCCGACCCCCTCGCGCACGGTCCGGTGTTCCTCGAGGATTCCGCGGTAGGACACGGGCATCTCCCAGCCCGCGAACGGCACCATCCTCGCCCCCGCCTCGAGGTGGAGGGGATGCAGCGGCGTTCGTGAAAGGTTCGCACTCGCTGGTTCTTGATTTTCAGCCATGCCCTATTGGAGGGGAGTGTTTCCCGTTATGGCAAGGGGGAAAGGCCGTTGATTTTCTCTGGACTTCGGCCAGGAACCCGCCTTAGATCCCGAATGATCGAGTGAAATCTCGCCCGGGTGGCGGAATTGGCAGACGCGATAGACTCAAAATCTGTTTCCCGCAAGGGAGTGTGGGTTCGATTCCCACCCCGGGCACCATATGTCCTGTTGCATCAACGCCCGAGAATTTCCGCCAGGACCTCCCGCAACGCTCCCGCGGATTCGTCGTCCCCGCCGCCGCGCCAGCGGGCGGCCACATAGCCGTCGGGGCGAACCAGGACCGCTCCATCCGGCGAAATGCCGTAGAGAGCCAGGAACGCATCGATGTCGGTGCGGAAGGACTCGCCGGCGACCGCCACCGCAAGCTCCGGTTCCGCCTCCCCGCGGAACGCGCCAGCCGGACCACAGAGGAGGACGAACCCTTTCCCGAAAAGGTCGAGCGTGGATGCTTCTCCGTTTTCGCCCTGGATCGCCAGATGCGGGGCCCGGTGTCCGGGGCGGGCCGTCGGAATGTAGTCGTTGACCGGATCCGCCGGGGAGGGAGCCTCGGTGTCGTCGGGAAGGAGGGCTCCGCCCGCTCCGTAGGCGGGGCCGAGATCGACCCCGGCCCCGCTGCCGCCGCGCCGGGACTTCCTGATCTTCTCCTTCGCCACGTCCCAATGCCCGGTCATGGCGGCACCGACGATCTCGAAGATCTCGTCGGCATTGCCCTCGGCGTTCTCGAAAATGAATTTCACCACTCCGAGACGTTCCCGTTCGTAGGTGTCGAGCAGACTTTCCGCCGCCTGTCCCTTGAGAACAAGCGCGAGCTTCCACGCGAGATTGAAAGCGCTCTGCAGTCCGGTGTTCATTCCGAGCCCCCCGGCGGGCGAGAGCCGCGCGGCGGCGTCCCCCGTCAGGAAAATCCGTCCGGCCCGCCACCGGGCCGCGACTTTGGGGCTCATGACCCAGGGGCTAACGCTGATCACTTCGACCGGCTCGTCGGGCAGGCCGGAGACCGCACGGATGATCTCCTGAAAAGTCTCGGGTGAATAGTCTTCGGCGGATTCACCCGCTTGCAGGAAGTGGTGCATCAACCACTCGTCCCTGCCATTGACCGCCACGAAGAATTCGTACGACTTGTCGTCCAGAAGACTGTAGAGAACCGACTCCCGGCCGCGGAGATGCTTCCCGTAGTCGGCGCGGAAATAGACATTGAGAAAGTGGCCGCGGTCGCCGGGGCCGCGGGTCTCGATTCCCAGTTTCTCCCGCACGGGGCTGGCGGCTCCATCGGCGGCGATTAGCCATTCGGCGCGGAGGGTGCGGATGTCCTCCGCGGATTGGTCTTTGTGGGAAATCGTAACTCCGTCGCCCGAATCCTCGAAAGATTCCACGCGCGTATGGAAACGGATCTCCGAAAGTTCCTCCCGCTCGACCGCCTCTTTCAGCACCTCCTCCGTGTGCGGTTGGGGACAGTGGATACGTCCGCACGGAGTCAGGGCCTCGTCCGCCTCAACCAGCGGGGACCGCCCGAGTTCCTCTCCGGCGAAGCTCCGGAGCCAGATCTGCACCGTTTCGATTCCGGCCGGCAGATCCTTCTCCCGCATTCGATCCAGGAGCCCCAGCTGCCGGTAGATTTCCGCCGTTCTCCGCGTCACGCCCATGGCCTTCGGATGGAACGAGATATCCGGATGCTTTTCGAAAACCACGTTCCGAATTCCGGACCGGGCGAGGAGAAGAGAAGAAAGCAAGCCGCAGGGGCCGCCGCCGATGATCGCAACCTGTGTGTCCATAAAGCTGATGGTACCTGGCCGGGGACTCGAACCCCGAACCAATTGATTAAGAGTCAACTGCTCTACCAATTGAGCTAGCCAGGCCCGGAAACGCGAGATTCGGGGATGCAGAAGCGGATGGCAAGGGAAAATTCATCCCAACCGATGAATAAAGTCCCCTATTTCACCCTTGCATTCCAAGCGGTCCTTCCCCGGGGTGGGTGCTATGGAAATCGAAAAAGACAAGGTTGTCACCATTCACTACACGCTCCGGGGCGGGAACGGAGAGGTTCTCGATTCATCGGAAGGCAAGGATCCGCTCTCCTATCTCCACGGCCACGGAAACCTGATTCCAGGCCTCGAGACCCGTATCGAAGGCGGGAGCGCCGGCGCGGAAATGGACGTCAAGGTGCCTCCACAGGAGGCCTACGGCGAGGTTGATCCGGCGAAGAAATTCGAGGTGCCGCGCGCGCAATTCCCCGAAGGCGCGGAGATCGCTCCGGGTGCCCAGTTTCGCGCGGAAGGCAGCAATGGTCCGGTCGTCGTTCGGGTTGATTCGGTGAACGGCGATCAGGTCACCATCGACGCGAATCATCCGCTGGCCGGAGAGAATCTGGATTTCTCCGTGAAAGTCGTCGATGTGCGGCAGGCCTCTCCTGAGGAAATCGAGCACGGCCACGCCCGCTGACCGTTCGCACGACTTCCGCCCCGTCCCCGTGGGGCCGGACCCCGTATGCGCGCCGGGTCCCCGCATCGGAGGAACTTCCGATGACTTGATTTCCTCTTTACAACGCATCCCGCCGCGGGAAACTGGGAGGCTATGAAGATTATTCTCGCCTACTCCGGGGGTCTCGACACCTCCGTCCTCGTCCACTGGCTCAAAAACGAGTATTCGGCGGAGGTGATCACCTTCGCGGCCGACGTTGGCCAGGAGGAGGAGTTGGACGGGCTCGCCGAGAAGGCGAAGGCCACGGGTGCCTCGGCCCACTACACCGTGGATTTGGTCGAGGAATTCGCGCGGGATTTCATCTTTCCGATGTTTCGGGCGAACACCCTTTACGAGGGCCAGTACTATCTGGGCACCTCGATCGCCCGCCCGCTCATAGCCAAGGCACAGATCGAGATTGCCCGGCGCGAGGGAGCCACGGCGGTCGCCCACGGAGCCACCGGCAAGGGCAACGACCAGTGCCGTTTCGAGCTGACCTACGCCGCGCTGGCCCCCGATCTCGAAATTCTCTCTCCCTGGCGCAACCCCCGGTTCCGGGATAGTTTTCCCGGGCGGTCCGAAATGATCGATTACTGCCGGGAGAACGACATCCCCGTCGAAGCCAGCTCGAAAAAGCCGTACTCGATGGACCGCAACCTCCTGCACATCTCCTACGAGGCCGGCATTCTCGAAGATCCCTGGTTCGACCCGACCACCCCCGACAACCGGGATATGTATAAACTGACGACCGATCCCCAGCTCGCCCCCGACGAGCCGCAGTCCGTCGAACTCTCTTTCGAAAACGGCGATTGCGTGGCCGTGGACGGAGAAAAGCGGTCTCCGGCCGGTATTTTGAAGGAACTGAACCGGATCGCCGGCATCCACGGAATCGGCCGGGTTGACCTCGTCGAAAACCGTTTCGTCGGCATGAAGAGCCGCGGGGTTTACGAAACCCCCGGCGGAACGATTCTGCTCCACGGGCGGAGGCAGGTCGAAAGTCTCACCCTCGACCGGGAACTGGCCCACCTCCGGGACACCCTCATGCCCCGCTACGCCGATCTCGTTTACTACGGCTTCTGGTACGCCCCGGAGCGCGAGGCGCTCCAGGCCTTCATCAACGAAAGCCAGAAACCCGTCACCGGAACGGTCCGGCTCAAGTTGTACAAAGGCGGGATCACGACGACCGGACGCAAGTCCCCCCACTCTCTCTACGATCCGGACGTGGCCTCAATGGAGGGCGTGGACAGCGACTACAACCCGGACGACGCCGGCGGATTCATCCGTCTCCAGGGCCTCCGCCTCCGGGCCCGTGCGAAAGCGCAGGGCGGGCCCGCGGTGGACAGCGAGAGTCGGTGGGAGCGGGAATAAATTCTTTCCCGTTTTCTTTCCTTGCAGTCGGCCCGTCCGACCGTATCTTCAGCCGTTTTTTCAGCGCCGGGCCTTCTCGAACGACGGTCCGGTGCGGAGACCAACCAGACCTATTTCAGACACCTTTTCACAACCATGAGCGACATATCCAAATACCGCAACATCGGCATCTTCGCCCACGTGGACGCCGGCAAGACGACCACGACCGAGCGCATTCTCATGCTCACGGGCAGGATCCACAAAATGGGCGAAGTCCACGACGGCGCCGCAACGACCGACTTCATGGAGCAGGAGCAGGAGCGCGGCATCACGATCCAGTCGGCGGCCACGACCTGTTTCTGGGACGACCACCGGTTCAACATTATTGACACCCCGGGGCACGTCGATTTCACGATCGAGGTCTATCGTTCGCTGAAGGTTCTCGACGGGGGGATCGGCGTTTTCTGCGGTTCGGGCGGGGTCGAACCCCAGTCCGAGACGAACTGGCGCTACGCCAACGACTCCAAGGTCGCCCGGATCATCTACGTGAACAAGCTCGACCGGGTCGGGGCCGATTTCTACCGCGTCGTCGAGCAGGTGAAGAATGTTCTCGGCGCGACTCCCCTGGTCATGGTCCTGCCGATCGGCACCGAGAACGATCTTTCGGGCATCGTCGATCTGCTCACCCGCAAGGCCTGGGTCTGGGATGACACCGGCAACCCCCTGAACTACGATATCCGCGACATTCCCGCCGACATGGTGGACAAGGTCGAGGAATACCGCGAAAAGCTCATCGAGACCGCCGTCGAGCAGGACGACGAGGTCATGGAGGCCTACCTGAACGGAGAGGAACCCGATATCGACACAATCAAGAAGTGCGTCCGCAAAGGCACCATCAACCTCAGTTTCTTCCCGACCTACTGCGGCTCCTCTTTCAAGAACAAGGGCGTGCAGCCGCTTCTGAACGGGGTCGTCGATTACCTCCCCTCCCCGACCGAGGTGCCGCCCCAGCCCGAGATCGACCTCGAGGGCAACGAGACCGGCGAGTTCGCCATCGTCGCCGACGGCGAGCCTCTCCGCGCGCTGGCCTTCAAGATCATGGACGACAAGTACGGCGCCCTCACCTTCACCCGCATCTATTCCGGCACGATCGAAAAGGGCCAGTCCGTACTCAACACGGCGACCGGCAAGACCGAGCGGATCGGACGCATCATCGAGATGCACGCCGACGACCGGAACGAGGTGGACAGCGCCCAGGCCGGAGACATCGTCGCCCTCCTCGGGATGAAGACCGTACAGACCGGACACACGCTTTGCGATCCGAATGATCCGGCCACGCTCGAGCCGATGATTTTCCCGGATCCGGTCATTTCGATCGCCGTCCAGGCCAACGACAAGGCCAACGCCGAAAAACTCTCGGTCGCCCTCGGAAAGATGGTCGCCGAAGACCCCTCCTTCCGCGTCGAGACCGACGAGGACTCCGGCGAGACCATTCTCAAGGGGATGGGTGAGCTGCATCTCGACATCAAGGTCGATATCCTCAAGCGCACCCACAATGTGGCGGTGACGGTCGGCGAGCCCCAGGTGGCCTACCGGGAGACGATCACCGCCGAGGTCTCGGACTCCTACACCCACAAGAAGCAGTCCGGGGGCGCGGGTCAGTTCGCCAAGATCGACTACACCGTCTCCCCGCTCGAACCGGGATCGGGATTCGAGTTCGAATCGCAGGTCGTCGGCGGAAACGTCCCGCGGGAGTTCTGGCCCGCCGTCGAGAAAGGGTTCAAGAACTCGATCGAACGCGGGGTCCTGGCCGGGTATCCCTGCCTCGACTTCAAGGTCACCCTGCAGGACGGAGCCTTCCACGCGGTGGACTCCTCGGCGGTCGCCTTCGAAACGGCGGCGCGCGCCGCCTACCGCCAGACGATTCCGAAAGCCTCTCCCGAGATTCTCGAGCCGATCATGAAGCTCGATGTTTTCTGCGGCGAGGAGAAGATGGGTGACGTCATCGGCGACCTCAACCGGCGGCGGGGCGTTATCCTTTCGCAGGAGCCGAACGCGACCGGAGTCCGGATCCGCGCGGAGGCCCCCCTCAGCGAAATGTTCGGCTACATCGGCGCCCTGCGCACCATGACGTCGGGCCGGGGCCAATTCTCCATGGAGTTCTCCCACTACGCCTCGACTCCGAAAAACGTCGCCGAACAGGTCATCAAAAAAGCCGCCGAACTAGCCGCCGCGAAAAAATAGGTGGGTTGCCTAAAGTCATGCGACCACGTAGTTGGATGACTTGATTCTTCATGCGCGCGTGGCCACCGATCCAAATCCTTCTGGCGCTTCTCCTTCTCGGAGGGGCCGCGTGGACGCTCCGGTACGTCGGCGGGCCGAAGGCCGGGGCCGGGGATCCCGCCGTCGAAGCCGATCCGGCATCGGCGGCGGTCGCGACCATGGACCTGCGGTTCGCGGGCACGGTTCCGTTCCGGATCGAAGCCCTTCGCTGGGGGTCGAAGGAGGTCGGGACTCCCCCGGAATTCCTTCGTTCGTGGTCAACCCGGGTATCGGCCTCCGGCGATGGACCGCTCGTCATCCAGGGAGAGACGGCGGAGGGCACCCTTCCCGCCGCCCTGCGGGTCGAGATTGACCGGCACGGCTTTCCGGGATTCGAGCGAATCCTCTGGATCCGCGCGAATCCGTTTACCCTGGTCGTGCCCCGGGAAGTCGAATGACAACGGACACCGGAGAACGTCTCGTGGTGAGAGATCTCCACGTCCACTACGGAAAAATCTGCGCGCTGAAGGACGTTTCCCTCGATCTGCCGGTCGGCTCGTCAACGGCGGTGGTCGGACGCAACGGGGCCGGAAAGACCACCCTGCTGAAAGCGATCGCCGGTCTCCTCCCCGGTGTCAGCGGCACGGTTTCGTGGTGCGGCCGCCCTCTCGCCTCCTCGGAACGGCGGGGCTTGATCGGGTATCTTCCCCAGCGGGGCGAGATCGACTGGGACTTCCCGATCACCGTCCGGGGTATGGTCGAAATGGGGCTCTATCCACTGATCGGAAACTGGGGCCGCTTCCGGTCCGGGCACCGGGATCTCGCCGCACAGGCCCTCGCCCGGATGGGTCTCGAATCCGTCGCGTCCCGGCGGATCGGCGAACTCTCCGGCGGGCAACAACAGCGCGCCTTTCTCGCCCGGGCGACCGCCGGCGGCGCCCGCATTCTTCTCCTCGACGAGCCGTTCGCGGGCCTCGACCGGGAGGCCACGGAGAAGCTGGGGCGGATTTTCCGGGATCTGACCTCCGGCGGAACCCTGATCCTCGCCTCCCACCACGACCTGAATTCCGTGGGCACCCTTTTCGACCGCATCCTGCTCCTGCGCACCCGTCCGCTCGCCTTCGGCCCCCCGGCGGAGGTGCTGACCGACGAGGCGATCCGGGAGACCTTCGCCTGATCGAACTCCGGGACTTGCGTTGGTCGTGTCGTTTGTGGAAGAACGTCCGGCCATGAAACCGACTTTATTGATTCTCGCGGCGGGCATGGGCAGTCGCTACGGCGGCCTCAAGCAGATTGATCCGATGGGGCCGAACGGCGAGACGATGCTGGACTACGCGGTCGCCGACGCCGCCGGAGCGGATTTCGGGAAAATCGTCTTCGTGATCCGACGGGAGATCGAGGAAGCCTTCCGGAATACGGTCGGTGCCCGGGTGCCCGACGGTCTCGCGGTGGACTACGTGTTCCAGGAATTGGACGACCTCCCGCCTCCGCACGCGGTGCCTCCGGGCCGGACGAAGCCGTGGGGCACCGCCCACGCCGTCCGGGCCGCCCGCGGAAGGATCGCCGAGCCGTTTGCGGTGATCAACGCGGACGACTTCTATGGACCGGGGGCCTACCACGGAATCGCCGGATGGCTCACGAACCAAATTCCCGGCGTGCCGTCGGTGGCCCTCGTCGCCTACCGGCTCAACCAAACCCTCTCCGCTCACGGGACTGTGAACCGCGGAGTCTGCTCGGTCGAGAGGGGATTCTTGCGGAGTATCGAGGAGATCGAGGAGATCGGGCGGGAGTCCGGCGGCATCATCACAGGGAAGAGCCCCGGGCACGGGGATCGCATCCAACTGA
>CAZDRT010000097.1:7656-12536 GCA_964507815.1 uncultured Puniceicoccaceae bacterium | reverse complement strand
AAAAGAGGGGTTAAAGGACACCCACCCTTTAAAAAATCGATTAAATCGGAAATAGTGGGCTTCCGATAAGATCCCGCGGAAGAGTCGAGCGAAGGTGGATCAGGTGCCACAGAAGCTGGTAAAGCACTGTTCGTCTTCGCTCGGCGTTTTCGCGTAGAGGTCGCACGCGGGGTCGAGTCGGTAGGGATTCTGCAAGACGCGGAGCGCTTCGCTGAAGGCGCTCAGGTCGCCGGCTTCGGCTTGGTCGAGGGCCGCTTGCACCGCGTGGTTGCGCGGGATCTGGCGGGGGTTGGTGCGGTCGCGAAGTGCTTGGATTTCCTCCGGGCTGGCCTCGGCCTCGGCGAGACGTGTTTCGAGGCGCTGACGCCATTGGAGGAAATCCGATTTTTCCAAAGTCGATTGCTCGGGAACGGCGTCCCCTGAGAGTGCGCGATAAGCGTTGGTGAAATCGAGGCGATGCTTCTCCAGTAGCGCGAGCCAGTCGCGGATCAATGCCGCATCGTTTGGGATCGGATCCGCCAGGCCGAACTTCGCGCCCATGCGGTTCAACCAGGCTCTTTCGTAGATCGCCTGAAAATCGCCCAAAACCGTCTCGGCCCGGGCAATCGCTTCTTCCGGTTGAGGATTGATCAAGCGCAGCAGACTTGCCGCAAACTGCGCCAGATTCCAGGCCGTAATCGACGGCTGGTTGCGATAGGCATAGCGACCGCCTGAGTCGATCGAGGAATAGACCGCGTCCTGATGAAAACGATCCACAAAGGCGCAGGGGCCATAGTCGATGGTTTCGCCGGAGAGCGCGACATTGTCGGTGTTGAGCACGCCGTGGACGAAGCCCACGGCCATCCAGCTGGCGACCAAATCCGCCTGCTTCCGCATGACCGCCTCCAGTAGAGCGAGGGCCGGGTTGTCCGCATCGGCGAGATCGGGGTAGTGACGAGTGATCGTATAGTCCAGCAGGGCCCGCAGGGATTGATGATCTTCCAGCGCGGCAAACAGGGCAAAGGTGCCCACTCGCAGGTGGCTGGCGGCCGTGCGCACAAGGACGGCGCCGGGCCGGGGCCCCTCTCGCCGCACGGACTCGCCGGTTTGAACAACGGCGAGGCTGCGCGTCGTCGGGATACCGAGTGCGGCGACGGCCTCGGAGATCAAATACTCGCGCAACATCGGTCCGAGTGCTCCGCGACCGTCGCCATTGCGGCTGTAGCGGGTGCGTCCGGCCCCTTTGAGCTGAATATCGTGACGGTGCGCTTTCGGGTCGATGTGCTCGCCCAAGAGAATCGCGCGGCCATCGCCCAGAACGTTGAAATGACCAAATTGATGACCCGCATAGGCCATCGCAATCGGCTTGGCCCCAGGGGGGACCCGGTTTCCGGAAAAGATCTCGGCGAGACTTTCCGGCGGAAGATCGTTCAGTTCGCCAAGACCAAGCTCATCAGCCCAGGCAGCGTTGAATACCGCCGGCACCGGCTGCGGCACCGGACTGGGCGGTGCCTCGCTAAAGCAGTGTGAGGGAAGCTCTGCATAGGAATGCTCCCACTGCCAGGGGATTTGCGTAGGTGAGTTCATGCGTCGAAACCCTCCTCAAAAACCCCCTTTTCGCGACCCGAAAGTAGAAAAACTTTTCCTTCCCCCTAACGGGAAGGGGAAGATATCGAAATCGCGGCGCGCTTCCGCTCCAAGAAATTCCCACCTCCCGGGATTGGAGAGGAACGGCGAGAGCCGTTTCTAGCGAACTCACCAGGCCAGCTGCCAGCCGGCGACCAGCGTCCACTCGCGTCTCATTTGCAATCCGTTCACGTCCTGGTAGATCGGCACGATGTATTCGACGGCCAGGCGGTTGCCCTGGAAGAAGCCTTCGCCCATGAGAAAGTTGATTCCGACACCGAGTTCCGAAAAGGTCCCGCCCCAGTTCTCCGCTTCCATTGGAGGGGCCATCGCCATTCCGACCAAGTCGCGGTCTTCCCCGTCGATATCGCCGACGTATTGTGCGGTCACACGGCCCGAGAAGCTGAACGATTGGTTGATTTCATAAGCCGCCCAGGTTGTCCCCTCCACGGTGTCTCCGTAGGCGAAGCCATCTTCATTCTCGTCGAGGTGAAAACGTCCGCTCAACTGGGCTCCGCCCGAGAAGCGCTCGCTTTGCCACAGCCAAGTCACACCCGGCAAGAGATCCCAGGTGCCGGTGGTGACCTGCATCGGATAGGCTTTTTCGTTGAGGCTGCCGGTCGGTGCGCTGAGTCCCAGCGAGAGATGCACCCGCTGGTGATTTGCGTCATAGATTTTGTAGAGCCCGGAGACGGAAAGGTCGCCCCAGCCATTAATCGTTTCGGTAAAGCTCTCGCCGCGCATCATGCGCGCCATGCTGCCCGGGCGGGTGACATGATCCATGTTTTTTTCCTGATAGTTAATCATTGCCATCAACGTTAGCTCGTCCGTCGGGGCATACATCAGCCCGAACATGTGCATCTGCATTTCCATGCCAGTCGGAGCCACCATGAACCCACGGTCGAAAATATCCTGGGAGCTGAGGTTGTCGGTCCCGGCGCGATAACCGCCCATATCCATATACATGTAGCGATAAGAGGCCATCCACTCGCCCGCACGGTGAGTGTGATCCCGCATAACTCCGATCGGGGCATGGGCGTCGGGACGACCGGGGTTGTACAGCGCGGAAGCGGGCGCATCGGACGAGGTTTCCGCATCGACGGTCGGTGCCGAGTGTCCGTTGAGCCCGCACTGGCAGGCAATCCACAGGAGGGAAAGAGAGGATAAGAGTTTTTTGTTCATGCGCCCTCATCATAGCCTGCTGCCAATTCTCGCGGAATGCGGCAAATTGACGCAGATTGGGGATTTGCCAATACGTCTCTTTTGACCGAAACTCCGTGCATGGATTTTGCTGCTAGTAAGGCTTCCCGCTTGTTTCCGGTCTATGATTCCGCCGGAGCGGACCGGGCGGAAACGAGTTCCATCCGGAGCTTTGGACTGGCGTGGTTGGTTCGGCTGCGCTGGGTCTCGCTGGTCGGTCAGCTCATCGTCATCGCGCTCGGCGTCTTCTGGCTGCAACTCCAACTGCCGCTTGGCTTGCTGGGAGGCTGTCTCGCGGTCACGGCGATTTCAAATCTGGCGGTTTCCCGGTTGGCGGGGCTCGGAACGGACCAGCCGGGGTGGGTCGTTCCCGCCGTTCTCGTGCTGGATATCGCCATTCTCACGGTGATGCTTTATTTTACGGGCGGTGCGCACAATCCCTTTTCCAGCATCTACATCCTCTACCTCACGGTGGCGGCCATGCTCCTGGCCCCCTGGATGGCCTGGACGGCGGTGGCGCTTTGCGGGCTGGCCTACGTTTCCCTGTTTCAATCCGAACACTACTTGATCAACCTGGCCGGGGAGCGTTGCTGCAATGATCTGGACTTTCACCTGACGGGGATGTGGGTCGCCCTGGTCATTACGGGCTCCGGCGTCGCTTACTTTGTCACCCAACTGCGGGCGGATCGGGAACGGCACCGGAGCCGTTTGGCGCGGTTGCGGACGCGTGAGGACCAGCAGCGACGCTTCGCGGGGCTCGCCACGCTGACGGCCGGGGTTGCACACGAGCTGGCCACCCCGCTGGGCACTCTCGCCGTGATTGGAAAGGATCTTGAAAAGCACGCGGGCACCCAGTGTTCCTGTCAGGAATGCGGAGCAGACGCGCGGTTGTTGCGCCAGGAAGTGGATCGGTGCCGGGCCATTCTCGACCGCATGAGCGGGTCGGTCGATGGCGGTCATGAGGTGGTGGCGGATGTAGGGTTATCGCAAATACAAAAAAAGATCGAAGACTATGTCCCAACCGAGTTGCTGCGGGTGGTGGAGTGGCACTGCGCGCCCGATCAGGAAGCGACGGTCCGCATCCCCCGTGTTTCGTTTCTGCGGGCGCTCGCCATCCTGCTGACCAACGCCGCCGAGGCGAGTCCGCCGGGCGGTGCGATCCGGGTCGAAATGGAACGGACGGATCGGGCTTTTTCGGTCGTGGTGATCGACTCGGGGCATGGGATTCCGGCCAGCGATCTGCACCGGGTGGGCGAGCCGTTCTTCACCACCAAGCCACCCGGTTCCGGTATGGGGCTGGGGCTCTTTATCGTGAGATCCTTGGTGGAAACTCTGGAGGGTGAATTTGCCGTTGATTCGACGGAGGGCCGGGGGTGCGCGGTTTCCCTCCACATTCCCCAAGCGGCGTGAACTGGAGTATCCAACGCATTCTCGTGGTTGATGACGACGAGACCTTCCGTGAGCGCCTGGCGGTGTCCTTCCGGCGGCGCGAATATGACGTCGCCACGGCGTCCGATGGGGAGGAGGCGCTCCGAGCCTGCGGGGCGGAAGAGTTTGATGCCGCGATTGTCGATCTACGGATGCCGGGAATCGATGGCCTGACCCTGTTGTCCGGACTCCTGCGCTTGCGGCCGGGGATTCGGATTTTGATCCTGACCGGCTACGGCAGCATCGTCACCGCGGTGGAAGCGATCCGCCAAGGGGCCCACGACTATCTGACCAAGCCGGTCGATGCGGACCGGATCGAAGAGGCGCTACTTTCCAAACGCCATCCATCCGCCGAACCAGACCCACCTCAGACCAGCCCCCCTTCCGCGGCCCCCAGCTTGGGGCGGGTTGAGTGGGAGCATATCCAGCGCGTGCTCAAAGACTGCGGGGGAAACATCAGCGAGGCCGCCCGAACCCTAGGAATCGAACGCCGCTCCCTACAGCGGAAACTCCGAAAAAATCCTCCATTGGATTGAGGGGGTTTGACCACAAGTGCGGGGAGCAATAGAAGCAATTTTCGCGATTTTTCCGTATTCCGAATTCTAATTCGAGCTTGCTAAACATTGTAGGGCCGCCGCTTGCGGCGT
>CAZDRT010000097.1:0-7556 GCA_964507815.1 uncultured Puniceicoccaceae bacterium | reverse complement strand
TAACAACTTGTCTCGAAGCCGCTGTTCGGGCCTACGATTTTTCGGTATTCCGGTACGGGGTTGCGGCGCGCCGACAAGCGGCGGCCCTACGATCCATGTAAGATTCGAAAATCGCACGATTCCACCGATTTCCTTCACGTAGTTGTGGTTACACCCGGATTGAGGGAGGGACAGCGCTTTTGCTCGCATAAGCCGGGGTTTTGCTTTTTCCTTCGGAGTGAATCGCGTTGATTCCAGTTACCACCATCTAAAAACTACCACCATGAAAATCCAATCCATCGTTCTCTCCTGCCTGTTTGTTCTTTTGGGTGCGGCCTCGCTTGGGGCCGAGGAAACTCCTACCGCCCCACCTAAAGACGGAGTCTTCATCCATGTGTCCACCGGTGCCGACAATCCGCACCGCCTGCTGATGGCACTCAGCATGGCGGCGATGATGGTCGAAGAGTATGATGTGCTGGTTTATTTCGACATCGAGGCAGCCAACGTCGTGCTATCGGATTCGGAAGATATCACTTTTGCCCACTTCCCTTCTTCGCGCACGCAGATCCGGAATCTGCTCGACCAGGGGGCGACTCTCATGGCGTGCCCCGGTTGCCTTAAAGTGATAGGAAAGACCGAAAAACATCTCCTGGAAGGAATCAAAATTGCGGACCGAAAGGAATTCTTCTCCTTCACCCAAGGCCGCATCCTGAGCCTCGACTATTGAGCTGAGAGCGGGGCGGGTTTTGAACGGATAGCCGCGGCGGGAACGAAATGAAAACCATAATCGTTGGTGCCGGTGAAGTCGGGCGGTTTATTGGCGGGTTGCTCACGGATCGTGGCCACAGCGTCACCCTGATCGATCTGTCGGGAGAAACGGTTGAGCGCATCGACCGGGAGTTGGACGTCCGGGCTTTGGCGGGGAACGGGAGTTCCGCCGAAATGCTCGAGGAGGCGAATGTCCGGAGTGCGCGCAATTTCCTGGCTTTGACCAGCGACGACCGCACCAATCTTGTCGCCTGCAAGGTGGCAAAACAACTGGGAGAGAGAGTTTTCGCGGTTGCCCGCATTCATGATCAGACCTACCTCGACAACGAGAAGGTCAACTATCAGAACTTGTTCGACGTCGATTTTTTCCTGAACCCGGAGATGCTCTGCGCGGTTGAACTGGCCAAGAGGATTCGTCACCCGGGACGGGTCGCGATTGAACACTTTGCCCGGGGACAGATCGAGGTGCAGAACATGACCGTGCCCCGGCGCAGCAAGGTCGCCGGACGAAAAATTCGGGATCTTGGGATGGATCCACGGGTGCGGATCGGTTTTGTGAGCGGGACCGCCGGAACGACCGTAGCCGGCCCCGACAGCGTGCTGGCGGAAGGAGATCAACTCACTGTTTTCGGCAAGGCGGCTGCGGTGTCCGACTTTCGGCGTTTGGTGGAAACCGCCGCAGCGAAGGAAACGGCCCGGGTGGTTATTTTTGGTGGGACGGAGATCGGGGTATGCCTGCTCCGGTTGCTCTCCCATCCCCGTTTCCGGATCCGGATTATCGAGCCCGATCCCGGAATCTGCGAAAGATTGGCGAGTCGCTATCCGGCGGTGACGGTGATCGCGGGCGACGCCGGATCAAAGCGCCTGCTGGAGGAGGAGCAGGTGGCCGGAGCCGATCACTTCATTGCCTGCACCAAGCAGGACGAACACAACGTGATGGCCTGCCTCCAAGCCGCGCAACTGGGAGTCGGCCATGTGCACCTCGTCATCAACAAGCCCGACTACCAGGATCTCCTCGACGATCTGCGGGAGCCGCTGGGCCTGAGTTCCATTGTGTCCCCACGGCAGGTTTCGGCGGACGAACTCATCCGCTACCTGGAGCGGGACGCCGTGGTTGAACTCGAGTCGATGTCGGTATCCGAGGCCCGGCTGCTCGAGATTGCCGTGTCCCCCGACAGCTCGGTGATTGGACGCAATCTCGCGGATTCGGACCTTTCCCGGCACTGTGTCGTCGTGGCCATTCTGCGCGGGGCGGAGGCCTTTGTTCCGGGCGCGGGGGACGGTATTCAAAAGGGTGACCGCATTCTGCTGGCGGTCGACCAGTCGAGTCGGGATGAAGTGGTACGTCGATTGACCGGAAAATCATGAACTACCGGATTCTCTTGCGGTTGCTGGCGATCATCCTGCTCGTTCTGGCCGTCGGCCTCGCCTGCAGTTTCAGTGTCTCGCTAGTCTTCTCCGGGACCTTTGGACCCGAGGAAGGGGAGGCGGTTCACGGACTCGAACTATCCGCCGGAATCGCGCTGGGGCTCGGACTGGTGTTTCTCTGGTGCGGGCGGGGTGGCTCGCACCGGTTTTTCCAGCGGGAGGCCCTCGCCGTGGTTGGTCTTGGCTGGATCACCGCCAGCTTGATCGGGGCCATTCCCTACTATTCGACCGTGGACGGCCTTTCCTTTGCGTCGGCCTTTTTCGAGAGCGCCTCCGGTTTCACCACTACAGGTGCCAGTACGTTCGACGACGTGGAGTCGCTTCCGAAAGCTCTTCTTTTCTGGCGGGGCCTCACCCAGTGGATCGGCGGTCTGGGGGTGGTCATCTTCTTTTTGTCCATTCTTTCGACCTTTCACTCTGGGGCGAAAACACTACTCAACCGCGAGTATTCCGGCAATACGAAGGATCTTTTCGACGGGCGCATACAGACCGCCGCCGCGCGGATTCTCGCTCTCTACGTCGTGCTTTCCCTCCTCTGCGCCTCTGCCTACCGGTTGTGCGGGCCGGGGTGGTTTGAAGCCGTTTGCCACATGTTTACCACCGTTTCCACCGGAGGTTTCAGTACCCGCAACCACAGTTTGGCCAGTTTCGGCAATCCTGCGTTGGAGTGGGTGGCCATCTTCTTCATGATCACCTGCGGCCTGAGCTTCCTGCTCCTGCTCCGACTGGTGCGCCGAGGCGGCGTCCGGTTCTTCACTCGCAACACGGAGGCGCTCTGTTATCTTTCCCTCCTCGCGGCGGCCTCGCTCTTCGCCTGGTTTTTCCTGATCGCTTCGGGAGAGAGTTGGGCGGCGGGCGAAGCGGTGCGCGGGGCGGTTTTCCAGGTAACCTCCATCCTGACCACGACCGGATTTGTGACACGGGACTACGCCCTCTGGGCGGTGCCCGTGCAAATTCTGCTGCTTGGCCTCATGTTGATCGGCGGCTGTTCCGGCTCCACTTCCGGCGGCATCAAGGTATTTCGGATCGTTGTCGCGATGCGCACCATGCGGAACCAGATCGAACATGCCTTCCGCCCGTATGTGGTCCGTTCCGTAAGAGTCGGTGCCCATTCACTGAGCCAGGGGGAAGTCCACGACGTGACGACCTTCTTGGTGCTCGGAGGATTTCTCGTCGGCATCAGCTGTCTGGCCCTGTCCACGCTCGAGCCAACGCTTGACCCGCTGAGCGTAATCGCCACTGCGATCACTTGCTTCGGCAACGTGGGTCCCGGGCTCGGCGCGGTCGGTCCCACCGAAACCTTCGCCTTCTTCAGCGACCCCGCCAAAATACTCCTCGCCCTCCTTATGATTGCGGGGCGACTCGAACTCTTTGCACTCCTCGTCCTCGCCGCTCCGTCCCTCTGGAAGCGGTTATCGTAGCGGATTTTTTTGACAAGAGGGGATCGTTGGAATTAGCTATAGATGCTGTGAATGAAATTCGGTCGCGTGCCGTGAGTGTCTTCGGGCTCCTATATTCACGGCTTTTTTGTGCCCTCGCGCTTGCGGGGAAAGGTGGTGGATAGGCTGAGCCAGTTTCGTTTGGTGTAAAATGTGCCGTCGTCCGAGCCGTGGTAGAGGTAGTGTGTCTCGCCGATTTGTGATTTGAGCATCTAGAGGTAGCGGTCTTTATTCGCTTTTTATTTTCGTACCGCGCCTTACCAGAAGCGCAGAAATGATGCCGGCGACAAGTCCCGCCGCCGCCGTTAAAAAGAGGACGACGATCGCTGGCATTTCTCCCGATAGCCACAGGAAGCGGACTTGCCAGGGCTCACGATTTTGCAGCACGAAAACAGCCAGCAAAACAACGATGGAGAGGAGTAATACCAGTTTGGCTTTTTTCACCTGACCGCTCTGACGGTGGCCGAGATTCGCCGAGGATTGGCCTTGGTCCCGGAGGGAAAACGGAGAATAAAGTTGGAAGGTGCCTTTCAACAATTTCTCAATCAGGGGCTTCACGATCGCATCCTGCCTTTCACCTCGGGGACGAGTCGGTCAGCAAACCGATCTACCGTGCGAGAATTCAGTCGGGCCTGGGTGTGGGTGAACTCGATCTTCTCATCGCCGCAATTGCGAAAGAATACCAAGCCAGCCTGGCGACTCGGAATACCACTGATTTTGACTCCTGCGGCATAAAATTGATTAACCCCTGGCTGCAGTTCTCACGCAATCCGCCCACATGACACTCCTCATCCCCTGGATGCTGCGGCGTGGCCCTCACTTTTGCTTGCTTCCTGGTTACGGTTTGGGTTGGGGAAAGGTTCAGGGTGCGGTTGATGCCATGAGCTTGAATTTTTCATGAACGCTTCGACGGAAACGGCAATTCGGCGTGTCTAAAACCTACTGCTAGAGGGAGAATCATGACGACCGCCCGAGACGCGGGCAACAGGTGAAAGAGTGTCCGTGAAAGTCGGTTTCACTGCCTGCGTCAAGGCCGAAATTCTTCGGCGCGAAATTCGGGAATATCGCAGGTTTTTGTTCGTCCCAAACGATCTATGCAAATGAAATCAAATAAATTCAAAGCGCCTGGTCTAACAGGCTTGCTTTTCCTTCTGTCGATTATTCCCTCCTTCGGAGCCGAAGGATGGATGACCGATTTTGAGGCGGCTCAGGCCAAAGCGGCGGAAATAGAGAAGCCGATGTTGCTGGATTTTTCCGGTTCCGACTGGTGCGGCTGGTGTATCAAACTGGATAAAGAGGTATTCTCGAAAGAGGCCTTTCAAGAGTATGCCGAGTCGGAATTGGTGCTGGTCGAGCTGGACTTTCCCCGCAGCAAACCGCAATCCGAGGAGCTGAAGGCTCAGAACCAGGCGCTGGCGGAGAAGTATGGAGTCCGGGGTTTCCCGACGATCATTCTCCTTTCTCCCGAAGGTGAATTGATTGCGAGGACCGGGTATCGCCGGGGAGGTGCAGAGGCGTACGTGGCCCATCTGAAAGAAGCCCTTGCAGACGAATCGTAAGTCACCGTGAGAACTCCCAAACGAAACGCTATGAAATTCAAAGTACACGATAAGCAAACTGCTCCGGAGGCATCGAAGCCGGTGCTGGAACAGGCGGAGAAGAAATACGGCTTCGCCCTGAACTTGTTCGGCGTAATGGCGGAGTCTCCGCTCGCGCTAAAGGCATACACCATGCTTTCGGACCTGATCGCCGCCGAGGCCGCGCTTGACGCCAAGGAGCAGCAGGTGGTGATGCTGGCGGTGAGCGAGGCCAATGGTTGCGACTACTGCATGGCCGCGCACAGCACGGTGGCCGAAAAAATGGCCGCGGTGCCGACTGATGTGGTCGATGCACTGCGCGAGGGCAGGGAACCGGACAACCCGAAGTATGCCGCCCTCGTCCGATTCGCCAAGGCCCTCCTCACCCACGAGGGTTGGGTGCCGGAGGAGGAGCAGCAAGCCCTTCTCGACGCGGGCTATGGTCAGCGTGAGTTTCTCGACGTGATCACGATCGTGGCCCTGAAGACGCAGAGCAACTACATCAATCACTCGGCGGAAACTCCTCTCGATGAGGCCTTCCAGCCACGGGCCTGGTCGAAGGGTTGATCGGTTCGGGCGTGAGTCGGCTCTCCCGTGGTCAGCGGGGCTTGCCCCCTGATCCGACGGTTATGCTGGTTACGGAAGCCGCCGAACCCCTCTGGGCCGACATGGCGCGTTCGTGAAAATCAAGGTCGTTGTCCTTGCCACCGGGGATCGGACGGCAAGCCATCCGACCACGTCCGCTCTCCTCGTGGTCAGCGGGGCTCTTGACTCGGCGACTTGTCCTGCGAAGCTTGAGCTGTCCTCTGTAGCCTCGGCATAGAGGGGAGGCGTAGAAGGAAGCTCGTGGAGCGAAGACGGTCGCCCCCTGATCCGACGGCCCGGGAATCTGCGGTCCACAGCAGAACTTTTCCCACACTGCCTTGCATCGGAAGCCGAATTTGGCAGAGTTTTTACCGGTGCGATGGACAGCGGGAGAAAATGACGCGGAGGCGGAGAAGATCGAGAGGACTTTGGCCGGGGAGACCATCCGATTCTCGCCCGATGCCGTTTTCTGGGTCGATGACCGAGCCCGGGTCATCCAGGTCAACGAGGCCGCTCTCGCGATGCATGGCTACAGCCGGGAGGAGATGCTCCGGCAAACGGTCTTCGATCTGACCGACGAGTTCGAGCGAAGCGATTGGGAGGAGTTTTGGAAGAAGATGCGGGCGAAAAAAACCCTGCGGGTTGAGAGCTTCCACCTGCGCGCAGACGGATCGCGGTTCCCCACCGACGAGACCGTGATTTTCGTTCCGGGAAAGGAGGAGCGCAACTTTGCCGCGGTCTTCGTCCGCGACATCACCAAACGGCGGGCCGAGGAAAAGAAGTTGCGGGAAGCCTTCGCGGAAATTGAATCGCTGAAAAACCGTCTTTCGGAGGAAAACCGCTACCTTCGCGAGGAAATCGGCTCGGGCGGACCCGGGCCGTCCGGGATCGTAACCGAGGATCCGGGTTTCCGGCGTGTCCTGGCGATGGCCGAAAAGGTGGCTCCGACCGGATCAACCGTACTTCTCTCCGGCGAGACGGGCACGGGCAAGGAACTGGTCGCCCGGATGATTCACGAGCACAGCCCGCGCCGGGATCGCCCCCTCGTCAAGGTGAACTGCGCGGCGCTCCCGTCCGAATTGATCGAGAGCGAGTTGTTCGGGCACGAAAAAGGATCCTTTTCCGGTGCGCACGCGGCCCGCAAAGGCCGCTTTGAAATTGCCGACGGGGGAACCCTCTTTCTCGACGAGGTCGGGGAGCTGCCCCTCGATCTGCAATCAAAGCTCCTGCGCGTTCTCCAAGAGGGAGTATTCGAGCGGGTGGGGGCCTCTTCGCCTCAGCGGACCGACGTGCGGGTGATCAGCGCGACGAACCGCGACCTTGCCGCGGAGGTGACGGCGGGCGGCTTCCGGGAGGATTTGTTCTACCGCTTGAACGTCTTTCCCCTGCGCCTGCCGCCGCTGCGGGAGCGACCGTCCGATATTCCCGCGCTGGCACGGCATTTCATCGAAAAGCACGCGCCCCGGGTGGGCAGTCCGGCAAGAGAAATCGACGGCCCCGGGACGGAGCGGTTGCGCGACTACTCCTGGCCGGGCAATGTCCGCGAGCTGGAGAATGTCATCGAGCGGGCCTTGATTCTCTCAAGCGGTCCGGTCCTCGACTCGTCCGGTTTTCCAACCGCCTCGCCCGCCGGGGCCCGGGCCGAGCCTGCGGGCGCGGCAGTGCCGACCACCCTGCAAGACCTGGAGAAACAGGCGATTGCCGAAGCCCTCCAGGCCTGCAACGGAACGGTCGATGGCCCCAGGGGAGCGGCCCGCCGGCTCGGTCTGGCCCCGAGCAC
>CAZDRT010000096.1:0-12792 GCA_964507815.1 uncultured Puniceicoccaceae bacterium | reverse complement strand
TCCACTCTGACGCCGCGGGACAGGAGTGTCCCAATCCCTTATCGCCGCGCCCCCCTGCCGGAGGGTGGACACTCCTGTCCACCGTTTCCCCGGCATCCAATCCGACTCCACTCTGACGCCGCGGGACAGGAGTGTCCCAATCCCCTACTCTCCGAGAATCCCCGCCAGATCTTCCAGACTGTAGGGCTTTTTCAGGCTTCCGGCAAAGCCGTGCTCGGCTGGGGCGGTCATCAGCGCGCCGGAACGTTGTCCCGAGCTGATGTAGAGGCGCGCGCCGGGATCGATCCGCCGGAGCCTTTCCGCCGTCGCCGCGCCCGCGAGACCCCCGGGCACGTTCAGGTCGAGGATTACCCGATCGAAGGGCTCCCCCGCCCGGACCGCCTCCTCGTAGCGGCGGACCGTTTCCCGCCCGTCGGTGGTCGCGACCACCCCAAAGCCCAGATAGAGAAGCATCTCCTCCAGAATCTCCAGAACCATCGGTTCGTCGTCCAGCACCAGCACGCGGCCGGCCTTCCGGGCGTGGGCCGCCTCCGGAACCTTCGAGCGCGGGTCGATCCCGTCCGCCGCAGGGAGTCTTACCCGAAACCGGCTCCCCCCCTCCGGCGGGCAATCGAGCGAGATGTCCCCGCCGATGGAGGTGAGCCACTCCCGGGCCGAAGCCAGCCCGACCCCGTTCCCCCCCTCGCGGGTAGTGAACCCGTATTCGAACACTTCTCCGCGCAAATCCTCCGGAACCCCCGGGCCGTCGTCGCTCACCGTCACAACCAGCATCCGGGGATCGGCCTCGCGCCGGTCGGGGCGATATCGCTCGAGACGCACCTCGATCCCGCCCCTTCCATCGAGCGCCTGAACCGCGTTGGTCAGCAGGTTGTTGAACACTCGGCGGAGCCCGGCCTCGTCGGCGCGTACCATCGGAATCTCCTCTTCGTGGGTGATCCGCAGCCCCGCGCTCTCCGGCGGAACGCAAATACCCCCGCAGGCACCGGCCACATCAATCGCGGAAACCGGCCCGCCCGTCCCGAAGCTTGGCGGAACGAGAGCCCCCTCGGCCATCCGGCAGGCCCCCCGCAGGATATTCTCGACCGTCTGCAGCGAGTCGGAAACCTCCGTGCGGTCGCCGACCTTGCGCCGGATCAGGGAGAGATGACCGAGAGCACCCGTCATCACATTCTTGAGATCGTGGAGGAAGACATCCCTCTCCCGGTCTTCCGCGTCGGGGCGCGGGGCGGACTGGTTTGATGGCTCCATGGGTTAGCGAAATTTTAGCATTCTCGGCACGATCTCTTTTTACAGTTCTCCGCCGCCACATGACGAGACGAATTTTTGGTGAATCGCGAGCTTGATGCCGCCGCTCGAATCCCACTGAATGGCGGTTCTATGGCACAAGAAACAACCACGGCTCCGCAAACGGTCGGCATGGACGAGTTGATCGCCCTTTGCCGGCGGCGGGGATTCGTTTTCCAATCCTCCGAAATCTACGGGGGCATCAACGGCTTTTTCGACTACGGCCCCCTCGGCACGGAGTTGCGCAAAAACATCAAGGACGCCTGGTGGCGGGACATGGTCCACCGGCGCGAGGACGTCGTGGGGGTGGACTGCTCCATCATCATGCACCCCAAAGTCTGGCAGGCCTCGGGGCACGTGGAGGGGTTCTCGGATCCGATGGTCGATTGCCGGGAGTCGAAAATGCGCTACCGGGCCGACCAGCTGTTTTTCGCCCCGGTCGCCGTCGATGGGGAGACCATCGGCTACGTCTCGGTCCTGGAGGACGCCGCGATGGAGGAAGAGGCCGCCCGGAAAGCCGCCGAGTTGAAGCGCAAGCTCGCCGTCCAGGGCGGAATGGAGCCGCTCCGGCTGCGCGACTACACCGAAGCGGACCCGTCGGAATACGACCTCATCCCGTCCCCGGCCACCGGCAAGCCCGGCAGCCTCACGCCGCCACGCGACTTCAACCTCATGTTCGAAACGAACGTCGGGGCGATCCGCGACGACTCCTCGCGCGCCTACCTCCGCCCCGAGACCGCCCAGGGAATTTTCTGCGAGTTCCGGAACATCGTGGACACGGGCCGGGTCAAGGTTCCCTTTGGAATCGCCCAGGTGGGCCGGTCCTTCCGCAACGAGATCACCCCGCGCAATTTCATCTTCCGCTCGCGGGAATTCGAACAGATGGAGATGGAGTACTTTATCTCGCCCGACGAGGACGAGTGGCCCCGGGTCCACCGCGAATGGATCGACTGGTGCCGCGACTGGCTCGTTTCGATCGGCCTGCGCGCGGACTGGATCGCCGAAGACGTGCATCCGCGGGAAAAGCTCGCCCACTACTCGCGGGCCTGCACCGACCTCACCTTCCGCTTCCCCTTCGGCGTGCAGGAACTGTGGGGCATCGCCGCCCGCGGAAATTTCGACCTGACCCAGCACCAGGAATCCTCCGGCAAGTCGATGGAGTATTTCGACGAGGCCCGGAAGGAGAAGTACATCCCCCACGTCATCGAGCCCGCCGTCGGCGTGGACCGGATTTTCCTCGCCGCCCTCTGCTCGGCCTACGGGGTGGACGAGATCGGCGGCGAGAAGCGCACCGTCCTCAAGTTCCACCCGCGCCTCGCCCCGGTCAAGGCCGCCATCCTCCCGCTCGTGAAAAACAAGCCGGAACTGGTCGGGCGCGCCCGTGCCCTCCACGACCGGCTCCAGCGCCGCTTCCCCGTCTTCTTCGACGTGTCCGGGGCCATCGGCCGCCGCTACCGCCGGCAGGACGAGATCGGCACCCCCTTTTGCCTCACCGTTGACTTCGACACCGTCGAGAAGGACAACCTCGTCACCATCCGCGACCGCGACACCTGCGCCCAGGAGCGGGTCAGCGAGGACGAAGCGGTCGCCCGGATCACCTCCGCCGTTTGGGGGGAATGAATACGAGCGGGTCGAAATGGTTCGCCCCGGGAGGATTTTTCAACCAATCTCGTCCTCATGCGACTATCGACCGAGCAGAAGCGTATCGTTAGCGACACCGCCAACGATGTGGCGGGCCGCCCGATCCACATTTCGGTTTTTGGCTCGCGAATCCGGGATGAAGCCAAGGGCGGAGACCTTGATTTACTCGTCGAATCGATCCCCCCGCTGAACATACTGGAAAAATCCCGTTTGGTGAGTCGACTTCAGGATCGGCTGATGATTCCCGTTGATGTGATCGCCGCTGAGCCGGGGTCTCCGGACCGAGCTATTGTTGCTATTGCGAAAGGGACTGCGGTCAGTATCGAATCATGAGTCCTTCGGATCTACTGAGAGAGCAAAGGAGCCTCCTGAGCGAAAGGCTCGATGCGATCATGCGCTGCCTCTATTTTCTATCGGTTTCTGTCGAGAAACTGAATTGGCCGATCACGACCGCTACCTTGGAAGAAGAGAAAAAGAATGTCGATCTTTTCGAGTCCTTGGCTGCTATGAACGAACGGTTCTCGAAACTCCAAGATCTCCTTGCCTCAGCCATGCGTCAATCCGCAGGACTCGCTGGAGAGGAAACGAGAGATTTTCTGCGTGTCATCGCATTCTTCTCAAAGATCGGTGTCATCGCGGACGAAGAAGCTTGGCGAACCTGCCGGGCATTTCGAAACCTGTCGGCTCACGAATACTCAACCGATCCGCAAGCAACCGCTTCTCACTTCAACACCCTTCACGAACTGGCTCCCGTATTGGCAAAAACTTCTCAGAGTCTCATTGAGTTTTGTGAAAAATCCTTGGCAATCCACCCGCAGACGGGCGATTTCACCGATGAATTCAAAAGTGCCACCCGGCGATTTTAGTCTCGACACTGCCAAACCGGACTGGACAACCGCTCCCGCCTGCTCATCAATTGATTACGTGCCAGCCGACGCCCAAAGCAAATCCACACAATCCGAAACTCTCCATCGCGGCGAGGAGGTGTTTTCTTTGCTGTCAATCCTCGCCGACCGGATCCTCGCGAGCGGGGAAATCGACGGGGACACGGTCGTGCTCGGGATCGCCAACGGGGGCATCGCCCCGGGTAAGCTGCTCCAGCGTCTTCTTGTCCGGCAGACCGGACTCCCGCTGTCCTATGGGATTCTCGAAACCTCCTTCCACCGCGACGACATCGGTGCCCGCCCGATCCCCATCGTCGCGCATCCGACCGATGTGCCGGTGGGCACCGAGGGGCGGAACATCCTGCTCGTGGACGACGTGATCGCTTCGGGGCGGACGATCCGGGCGGCCCTGAACGAACTCTTCGACCAGGGGCGGCCGCGCGCCGTCCGTCTGGCGGTTCTGCTCGACCGGGGCGGGCGGATGCTCCCGGTGCAGCCCGACTATCTCGCCGAACGGGTCGAAGTCGCTCCCGAACAGCTTCTCAAGGTCCACATCGACGAGGAAAACCCCTCCGCCCACCGGATCGAACTCGTATCACGATGAAAGCGGAATTCGAATGGACCCGGAGCAACCTGCTCGGAATCGAACCCCTCAGCCCCGGGGAGGTCACCTTCATCCTCGACACCGCCGTCTCTTTCAAAAACACACTCGACCGAAGCGTGAAAAAACTTCCGTCCCTGCGCGGGAAGGTCGTCGCCAACCTCTTCCTCGAACCCAGCACCCGCACCCGGGTCGCCTTCGAGGTGGCCGCCAACCGGCTCAGCGCCGACGTTCTGACCGTCTCCGGTTCCTCGAGTTCGATCACCAAAGGGGAGACGCTCCGCGACACCGCGCAGAACATCGAGGCCCTCAAGGCCGACATGATCGTGATCCGCCACTCGGCCCCCGGATCGCCCCACTACCTGAGCAAGGTCGTCGATATTCCCGTCATCAACGCGGGGGACGGCGCCCACGAGCACCCGACCCAGGCCCTCCTCGACTGCTTCACCCTCCGCGAGAAAATCGGCGATCTCGCCGGGCGCAAGGTGGCCATCCTCGGCGACATTCTCTTCAGCCGGGTCGCCCGCTCCAACATCTGGGCACTCCGCAAGCTCGGTGCCCACGTCACCGTGGTGGGTCCCTCGACCCTCGTCCCGGAGAATTTCACCTCCATGGGTGCCGAAGTCAGCCACGACCTGCGCCGCGCGCTGACCGACGCCGACGCGGTCATGCTCCTGCGGATCCAGCACGAGCGCCAGTCGCAGATGCACTTCCCCTCCCTCGGCGAGTACACGAGCATGTTCGGTCTCAACCAGGAACGCTCGGCCTGGCTCAAGCCGGACGCCGTCATCATGCATCCCGGGCCCATCAACCGCGGGGTGGAGATCGACTCCGACCTCGCCGACTCGCCCCGTTCCGTCATCCTCGACCAGGTCACCAACGGAATCGCCGTCCGCATGGCGGTTCTCTACCTCTGCGCGAGCGCCCATGAATGGCGCAAGAAAGGAGGTGTCCAATGAAAAGCGACGCCACCCGGCCAAACCCGATGATCCTGCGGAACGGCCGCATCGTCGATCCCGCCAACCACCGCGACGAAACCGGGGACCTTTTCCTGCGCGACGGGCGGATCAGCGAGCCGTTCGACGAGGCGGGAGCCACCGTCGTCGATGTCGGCGGCCAGGTCGTCTGCCCGGGCCTGGTTGACATCCACGTCCATTTCCGGGAGCCCGGCCAGACCCACAAAGAGGACATCCGCACCGGCACCATGGCCGCCGCCGCCGGGGGATTCACCTCGGTGGTCTGCATGCCGAACACCGCCCCCCCCTGCGACAACGCGGGCACCATCCAGTACATCCACGACGCGATCGCGAAAAAGGCGGTCGTGCGCGTCTATCCCACCGGCTGCCTGACCCGGGGCATGGACGGGGAGGCCCTCGCCCCCATCGGGTCCCTGAAAAAAGCCGGCATCGTGGCGGTGACCGACGACGGCAAATGCGTCCAGAACAACGCCCTCATGCGCCAGGTCGCCACGTATTCGAAGATGTTCGGCCTGCCGGTCATGGACCACTGCCAGGACAGCGCGCTCACCGAGGGCTCCGTCATGCACGAGGGGGATTGGTCGCTCCGGCTCGGACTCAAGGGCTGGCCGTCCGCCGCCGAGGATATCATCGTCGCCCGGAACATCCTCCTCGCCGACCTGACCGGGGCCCACATCCACATGCAGCACGTCTCCTCGTCCAACTCGGTCGAGCTGCTCCGCCAGGCCCGCCGCCGGGGCATCCCCGTTTCGGGCGAGGCCAGTCCCCACCACCTCTCCCTGACCGACAAGTACCTCAGCGGCTACGACCCCCTCTTCAAAATGAACCCGCCGCTGCGGTCGGAGGAACACCGCCTCGCCCTCGTCGAAGGCCTGCGCGACGGAACGCTCGACTGCATCGCCACGGACCACGCCCCCCACCGGGACTACGAGAAAGACGTCGAGTTCGACGCCGCCCCCTTCGGCATCGTCGGCCTCGAGACCGCCCTGCCGGTCTGCCTCGAGACCCTCCACCGACGGGCCGGATTCACGCTCCCGGCCGTGGTCGCCCTCCTCACCCACAAACCCGCGCGGCTCATGAACCTTCCGGCCGGCACCCTGAGCGCGGGCGCGCCGGCGGACGTCACCGTCTTCGATCCCGACCGGGAGTGGACGCCCTCCCGAGCGGAGTTCCAAAGCCGGAGCCACAACTCACCCTGGCTCGGCGTACCCCTGCACGGCCGTGCCACCCGTACCATTGTGGGCGGCCGCGAAGTGTTCGCCGACGGCCGAATCCGCGAGGCGGACGAATGAACGACCCCCGCCCGCCCGTCCTTTTCTTCGACGCACGCTGCCTGCTCTGCCACCGGTCGGTGCGCTGGATTCTCCGGCACGACAAGCACGACCGGTTCTCCTTCGCCGGCCTCGACTCCCGGGCGGCCGAAACGGTCATCCCCGCCGACCACCCGCTGCGCGGGGAGGACACCGTCATTCTCTGGGACGGAGAAACCCTCGTCGGCCGCGGCGAAGCCGTCTTCGGCGTGCTGCGCCGCCTGCCCGCCCCCTGGCGCTGGCTCGCCGGGGCCTCCTGCCTGCCCCGGTCCTGGACCGACGCGCTCTACCGCGGCATCGCCGCCCGCCGGCACCGCTGGTTCGGAACGGACGACTCCTGCGCCCTCCCCGACCCCGCCGCAGCCGACCGCTTCCTGGACTGAAGCCCGATGTCTCCCGACACACCCGTCAGCCTGGGCAACATCCTGCTTTTTCTCGGAGCGCTCTTCGGGACCATCGCCTCCTACGCCCGCCCCGTCCGCGATCCCCGCGGAGCGTCCGCGAGCCGCCCCTGGGAACGGTGGAACCTTCCCCTGACCTCCTTCTTCCTCCTGCTCTGGTTCATTCTAATGATCATCCTCTTCGCCCCGCTGGCCGGGGGTGCCCTCGCGGAACTCGTCCGCCCCGGCGCGACCGAAGACCGCCGCCTCCACTCCATCGCGGCCACCTTCCTCATGCAGCTCGGCCTCGTCGCCGTGGTCCTCGACGCCATCCGGAGGCGCGGCTGGCCGGTTACGGGCTTCTTCCGTACCGACGGCACCCCCTGGGCCGCCGCCGCGCGCCATTCCGGCCACCTCTTCCTCCGCTATCTGCCCCTGGTCTGGCTGGTCGGCCTCTTCTGGGGGGGGCTTCTCCTCGGTCTCCGCGAACTCGGCATCGACATCCAACCGCGCCCCCAGGAGGCGGTGGTCTGGATCGCCGAATCAAAATCCCTGCTCTTTGTCGCCGCCATGGGTCTCATGGTCGTCCTCGGCGCCCCGTTTTCGGAGGAACTGCTCTTCCGGGCCTTCCTCTACCGATTCCTCGCCGAACGGCGATCCGCCCGCTTCGCCCTCATCGCCAGCAGCGTCCTCTTCGCCCTCCTCCACGCCAGCCTCCAGAGCTTCCTCCCCCTCTGCTTCCTAGGTCTCCTCCTGGTGAAAATCTACGAGGACACCCGCGACATCCGCACCCCCATCCTCTTCCACCTCTATTTCAACCTGCTATCCTTCGTAAACCTGCTTTTTCTCCCCGCGCTCCCCGTGGCGCCGTAGCCTCGCCAAGAGTCCGGATTTCCCGGCCGATCCGTAGAAACGGCTTCCGCCGTTCCTCTCCAAAGCCGAAAGCTCACACCTCTTCCAAACACTTACCGAGCGGACCTCCCATCGACGGGTTATCCGCCCCTTCAGTCGTAGGCTTCCTCGAATTCGACGATGTGTTCCCGCCACCGTTCGAGGAGTTCGGACCGACGCTTCAATTCCGAACGCATCCAACCCAGCCGCTCGTCAGTCAAGGCACCCCCGCCCTCCTCCAGCGCCTCCGCCCCGGTCTCCGCGGCGTCCTCCAAAGAATCCACAATCCGGGCCGCCACCTTCCGCAACTTGGTTCGGTAGGGCATCCCGGAATGGATCACCCGTTGCACCCGATCCAGGTTTTTGTTGTGATCCTCGGCCACGGATTCAACGGGAGCGCGCGCGAACCGCCCGGGAAGAACCTTCTCCGTGGGATTGCGCAAAATCACCTCGAGGAGGGCCACCGATTCGTCGAAGATCTCCACCGCTTCCCGGAACGCCTGGTAGGCGGTCTGGAATTCCTCCCTGGCGATTTCGCTGAAAACCACATCGTTCCCGACGCGGAGGGCGAAGCGGCGGGGATGCTCGTAGCGGGTGCCCGCGATGGTCGGGTCTCCATCGGACATTTTCTCGAACGTCACGAAAGAGGAGACCGCCAGAACCCGGCCTTCGGCATCCACGACGGGACCACCCGAGTTCCCCGAAACGATTTCGGAGGAAACCTCCAGAAAATCCGGTGCCACGCCGACGATCTCTCCCTCGCTCCGGGTGATGACGCCGCTGCCCCGGCTGTTTCCGTAAACGGCGACCGACTGTCCGGTGGACCCTCCCGGGAAAAATCGCAACCCCCGGCGCACCTCGGTCGCAAAACGCGCCAGATCCCGGTCGGCGGCGATTTCCAGTTCCCCGAGAGAAATCTCCCCGCCTTTCGTATCCGTGGCCCGGAGAGCGGACAAATCGCCGATCACATGCTGGTTGGTATAGACCCAGACCCGTCCTCCCTCCTCCGCGAGAAACCCGGATCCCCTCGCTCCGCCGTTCTCCAGGGTGAGGACCGCCTCATCCGGGGGGACGATCTCGACCGGAGGCGGAGTCCAGGCCAGTATCCGCTCCCTCGCCCCGGGAGCGAACCGGCTGATCGGAATCTTGAAAACTCGTCCGTCCGCGCGTTTCATCCGTACCCCGTCGTCTCCCACGGAAAGAATCCTGGCCTCGAGGGTCCGACCGTCCGCCGATTCCCACTCACGGAAACCAGCCTCTTCGGCCAGGGAGGAGATCGCCCCGAAGCAGGCCCAACAAAAGCCAATGACTTTGAAGCCGACCGCCGCCACCTGGAAGGAAATCCCCATCACTCTTTCTTCGACCCCAACACAATCCCCCCCATGAGTCAATCAGCGATCCACCCTGGGCGGTCGGCGGGGGTGGTCGAAAACGGAGATTGTCCCCGGGCAAAGCTTCCGTTTTACTCTCTCGATATGGACAAACTGGAAGAGATTTTCGACCTTCAGGAAAAACTGAATTCCCGGATCGGGGTTTCGCTGCGGGACCTTCCGCCCGAAAAGCGGACGGAATGGATACTGAACTACACCCGCGCCATGCAGCAGGAGATCGCCGAACTCATCGATTCCGTCCCCTGGAAGTGGTGGGCGAAATACCAGGAATTCGACGAGCAGAACGCCCGCGTCGAGATCATCGACCTTTTTCACTTCCTGATCTCCGCCGCCCAGGTCCTCGGCATGTCGGCCGACGACGTACACCGCGCCTATATCGCGAAGAACAAGGTCAACCACGCCCGCCAGGAGTCCGGCTACGCGACGAAGGACCACGGGGATTCGAAGCATATCGGATAACTCATCGGGCAAGGCCCGACGCTACGCGGTAGCATCGATGCTTCATCGATGAAGAACGGGTTGGACGATCAAACGGGCCGGGAATTCATCGGACAAGGCCCGATGCTACATTCTGCCAAGATGGCCGAAGAAGTGCGTTTCGCACTTGCCCCGGGTGCCGTCACCCTCCCCACTGGGCGAATGCCAGTTCGATCCATCGTCACGCACCCAGGGGGTGCCCACAAAGACGAATTTCTCGCTTGTGCCGCACTCCTCGCGGCACACCCGGTCACCATCCAGCGTCGAGACCCCACCGGGGATGACATGACGGACCCAAGCGTCGCGGTTGTGGACATCGGTCATCAGCACGATCCCGGCCTCCTCAACTTCGATCACCACCAGTTCCCGCGCGATCATATCCCGACCTGCGCCCTCTCGCTCGTCCTCCAATACCTCGGACTTTACGACGATGCCCGGCAATTCTGCGACTGGATTTCGTCGGCCAACACGCGGAGATTTGGACAATTGAGGGAGTATCCGAGTCCTTCCAAGCCCTTTTCATGCCCCGGACCGATCCCCTTCCGAATGATCCCGCAGTCGGTCTTTTCCGCTTCGTCCAGGAAAAGGGGCTCGATAGCGATATCCTCGTCATGATTTACCCCGACAGTCGTGGTGCCGGCTACGGACTCCGCCGATTCAACGATGACCCTCGCCTCGACTTCACCCGAATCGACAGCGAGCCCGACGTCCATTTCGCTCACGCCCGCGGGTTTATCGCCAAAAGCTCGGCCACCTCCGTCGAGAGGTTGAAGGAACTCGCATCCGGAGCTTGGACGGCTTGACCGCGACCAAAATTGAAATGAACTTACCCCTACTCCGTCTCCTTGAATGAAGACTCGCTGCGAATGGTGCGGATCCGATCCGCTTTACGTCGACTATCACGACCGCGAATGGGGAGTTCCCCTCCACGACGACCGGGCTCTCTTCGAGTTTCTGATTCTTGAGGGTGCCCAAGCCGGACTCAGTTGGTTGACCATTCTCAAAAAGCGCGGCTTCAATTTCGTCGGACCGACCATCTGCTACGCTTTCATGCAAGCCGTCGGAATGGTCAATGACCATATGATCGATTGTTTTCGACATCGGGAAGTGGTTTCTCCCGCAGCATCGATGCTTCATCGATGAAGAACGACTTGGACGATCAAACGGGCCGGGAGATCATCGGGCAAGCCCCGACGCCACTAAAAACTTCCCAATCGTCACCATCTCGAACTTGTCCAATAGAATCTGGCAAGCTTGGCCGGAAGGCAGATAACGGACGCTTACAATGCTAGGATCATCTTAAAATTCTTCGATGTTAGCTCAGTCAAGAACTCCTCAAAATCTATCTCCTTTGAAAGATTTTCCTGATCACCTGTATTCACCGGAAACGAGAAAAAATAAAAATTCCTCCCATCTTCAAAAACCGACAATGCAAAGGCGTTCTTATCGCTTAATGCAACATCAATCTTATCTCTATCAATACCATCTAAAGTATAGATATGGAGTTTAAAATCCTTGCCGGTTCGCTTCTTTATCATTGAGACGATTCTCTCTCTTTCCGCTATCTCGTTTCGATTTGGGTTTTCACTTTCACCGAGAATCATGGGGAACACATCCGTTACAATCAGCGACGTATTCACCCTTCTCAATACAATGGATCGTCGGTCATCTTGTAGGCTACTCGAATCCATTTGAAAAAACAAAAGAAGGGTCAAGACGATGACCGCAAGAACCGAAACACAACAACACGTTTTCACTTTTTACTTCCGGCTGGAACCACGTCCCGTACGAAAATCTTACAGGACTGTCGTGCATGATAAACTCTCGATAACATATCCGAGGATACCGACCCAAAGAAAAATTACAATACACCACTTTGTAGGTGATCAAGTAAACTTCATCTCACTTGAACAACGAAGCTGCGCTCCCGGAAGCCAAAGTCATAATACCCGGGCCTTTCTGTGATAAAGACTTCTCGCCCAATGGATTCTGCGAATATCGCTTTTACTTCGGACAGGGAGGAAACTTCATCTTCAACGGTAAGGGACATTGCCAATGGATAGTCCCAGAGATCGGGCATTGGCGAGAAAAGAATTCGGCCTGAGGGTTTCTCCCAAACTTCTCGATCCAATTGCCCGAGAGTCTCAGCAGAAAAGCTGATTTTATCGATATAGATTGGTGGCTGCAGAATTCGAATCGCCACAACTGAAAATAAAACAATTAAACATAACGTAATTGGAAAAAATTTCCAGTTTCCCATAAAAGCAAAATTTACAGCTAGCGAAAGCACCAGATAAACAAAAATGATTCCTGTCACAAAGAGACCGTTATAAATATTGTTGATTACAAGTATTAGCAGCACCGCCAACATAACACCAACAGGAAAAAGTTTTCTATTCTTTTTCATGCTGTTCCAGAAATCTACGGGCATGGTCAATAGTTTCGCCACAGTCGTTTGTAGGCCATGAGTACTCGAAATTGTCTCTGAAATCTAGGAAGTCTTGGACCACATCCGAACCTTGTTCATCCGTTGCCTCGATCCTTTCGTTAAGTTTCTCACGAGAAATATCCAGTCCAAGGGGATCCCAATAAGTAATAGGATTATTTAATACGTACGCATATAGATTAATGCCCGCCTGTTCTCCAATTGGATCCCGAGACAACCATCGCCCCAATCCTGCGTCGTAAGCCCGGAAGGACGCGAGATACAACCCGGTTGGCTGATGGATAAAGTGCCCCGTGTAGCCGAAATCCAAATCGAAACTGCCGGACACGGTCTCGATCTCGCCCCACGGCGAGTAACTATACCGGGCGGCAAGATTTCCCTGATCGTCGACGACCTCGCGGATGCTTCCGAGGTGGTCGGTGCGATAGGTGTACGTTCCCGCTTCCGTTCCGGCGGCGATCTCCACTCCCTGAGGGAAATAGCGTTTCTCGACAGTTGCGCCGTTGGTGC
>CAZDRT010000095.1:0-12826 GCA_964507815.1 uncultured Puniceicoccaceae bacterium | reverse complement strand
TAAATTCGGCGGCGCGGGAATCTTCCGGAAGTTGATCGGATACCCCTCCGGCGTATCGCGGCGGCTGAGGACAGCCGCCCTCCCCTTTATCCAAAAGCCGACCGCGCCGCCAGGGAGGTCACAGTGGGCAATCGGTAGCCACGAATTCGCAGGGAAGGTCGAAGTATTTGGCGGTTTCTTCGGCCAGCGCCCGGACGCCGAAGGTTTCGGTCCGGTAGTGGCCGCATGCGAAGAGGTTCAGTCCGTTTTCCTGGGCAAGGTTGAAAAAATGCTGCTTCAACTCGCCGGTGATCAGGGTATCGACTCCGATCGGGGCGAGGTGTTCCACCGCGCTGGAGCCGCTGCCCGTGAGAATGGCGATTTTCGCCGGTCGTTCCGAGCCTTCCTCAATGGCGGTCACCCCTCCCGGAAAAAGTCGTTCGAGGCGGGCCCTGAGTTCACTCCGCGACTCGGGTGCCGTCGTCACCAGGCCAATGGGCGTACCCTCGTGGGGAAGAAAGGTCTCGATGCGGCTGAGGTCCAGCGCCTTGGCCAGGAGGGCGTTGTTCCCGATCTCGGGATGGCAGTCCAACGGCAGGTGACTGGAATAGACCGCCAGGTTGTTCTCGATCGCCAGGCGGATTTTGCGGTAGGCCGGGCCGGTTATCGGGACCGGCGGCGTCCAGAAGAGACCGTGGTGGACGATGAGGAAATCGATTCCTTGCTCGACTGCCTTCCGGAAAGGTTCCTCCCCGGCGTCCACGGCGGCGCCGATCTTGGTGGCCTTGCCCGTGTTCTCGAGTTGGAGCCCGTTGCACGCCGACGGAAAGTCCGTGATTTCCGCCCGGCGTGTCCGCCGGTCGCAGAAAGATACGATTTTGGCTATATCGATCATCAGGAGTGGATCGCATGTTTCGTCCGCGAAGACAAGAGGCTTTGAACGATCCCCCGGGGTTTTGGGGTGTAACCACCAGTGCGTGGAGCAAGTTCGATGAAATCGTGCGATTTTCGAATCTCGCATGGATTGTGGGTCGATCAGGCGACTTGGCGGTAAAGGCGTTCCAACGGCTTCGGGCGACGCGGCAGCCGTGTCGGCAATCCTTACCGACCCGGTCAGATTTACGTAGTTGGATGACTTCAGTCGTCCAACCCGAAACGGCTTGGCGGAAAAGACATTCTCCTGAGTCGGGAAACCACTGGATAAGGGGGTGGGACACTCCTGTCCCGCGGGCTCGGGTAGAATTCCCTAATGGATGGAGGAGTCGGCCGCTCACGCACCGATTATCCCTTGCGCGGCGGGCGGGGTTTTTTGAAAGCTTTCTTTCCCTTGAATCCCTTGGGTTTGGCGCGTCCCTTCGGGGAGTATTTGTCGGGTTCTCCGCCTTTTTTCCGTTTTGCGAAGGGGGCTTCGCCGGAATCGGGGATCGGGATCTCCTCGGTCGACCGGTTCGCGGCCTCACCCTCGCGCAGATGGAGCAGGGCGGAGATGATGTCGGTCGGCAGGTAGCCCTGGTCGAGCAAGCGGTCCGTGAATTCGTCGTAGCGCCGGTATTTCGCGTCGTCCAATGTCTCGCGGAGCGTTTCGAAGAAGACATTCGCCCGGCGTTTTTCGACCATTTCAAGGGTGGGGACTTTCTCGCGCCGGATCTTGCCCTTGGTGAACCGCATGATGTTCTGGATTTTGTAGAGTTCCCGCCCGGCTACGAAGGTGACGGCTTTGCCCCCGCTTCCCGCCCGCCCGGTGCGGCCGATCCGGTGGACGTAGTCTTCGCCGTCGTTGGGAAGGTCGTAGTTGAAGACGACTTCGATGTCCTTCACGTCCAATCCCCGGGCCGCCACGTCGGTGGCGACCAGAAAATCGATGGAGCGTTTTTTGAAGCGGTTCATGACCCGGGTTCTCATCGGCTGGGCCATGTCTCCGTGCAGCTTGTCGGCCTGGTATCCGCGCGCGTTCAGGTGCTCGGTCAATTCATCGACCATGAGCTTTGTGGCGCAGAAGATAATGGCGAAACGGATGTCGTCCATGTCGATGAGTCGGCAGAGTACCTCCAGCTTGGTTCGCCGGTCCACTTCGTACCAGATCTGATCGATGGCGGGAACGGTCAGTTCCTGGCCTTTGATCCGGACCCAGGCGGGATTCGTGGTAAAGGTGCGGATCAGTTCGGTGATGGGCTTGGGGACTGTCGCGGAGAAGAGCACGGTCTGCCGCTCTTCGGGCAATTCGCTCAACACATACCGGATGTCCTCCAGAAAACCCATGTCGAGCATGCGGTCGGCTTCGTCGAGGATGATCGTGCGGATTTGGTCCAGCTTGAGGGTTCCCTTCTTCATGTGATCGAGAATCCGCCCCGGCGTGCCGATGACGATGTGGGCGCCCTGCTTCAGGCCGCGGAACTGGCGGTCGTAGGATTGTCCGCCGAAGACAGGCAATTCGCGGACCCCCTTTTTGCGCGAGGCGAGCTTCGCCGTTTCCTCGGCGACCTGCACGGCCAGTTCCCGCGTCGGGCAGAGAACCAGAACCTGCGTGGCCTTCACGGACGGATCGACCTTCTCGATCGCCGGAATGGCGTAGGCGGCGGTCTTGCCTGATCCGGTCATGGATTGGCCGACGACGTCCCGCCCTTCGAGGAGCGGGGGGATCGACTCCGCCTGGATCGGCGAGGCCTCCTCGAATCCCATCGCCTCCACGCCCTGCAACAATTCGGGGGAGAGCCCCAATTCGGAAAATTTCTTTCGTACCATCCGGGTAGAATGCCGATTCGCCTCCGGAAAGCGATGGAAAGTTCGGACTACAAATCCCGCTCCAAACGCTCGCGGATGCGCATGGCCGCCCGCCCGTCTCCGTAGGGGTTTCGCAGCTCGCTCCGTCTTTCGTATTCGCCCGCGTCGCCGAGCAGGAGCCCCGCTTCCTCCGCGATCCGCTCCGGATCGGTGCCCACGAGCCGACAGGTCCCGGCTTCGATCCCCTCGGGGCGCTCGGTGGTTTCCCGCATGACGAGGACGGGTTTTCCCAGGCTGGGGGCCTCTTCCTGCACTCCCCCGGAATCGCTCAGGAGAAAGTGGCAGCGGCTCATCAGCCAGACGAAGTCGTAATACCCGCAGGGCTTGGCCAGGCAGATCCGCGGGTGGCCGCCGAGGAGGCGGAGGACCGGCTCCTGGACTTTCGGATTCAGGTGGACCGGGTAGAGAACGCCGAGATCCGGCCATTTCCCGACCAAAGCGAGAATGGCCGCGCAGATTCCTTCGAAACCCGCTCCGAATGACTCGCGGCGATGCCCGGTCACGAGGATCCACGGTTTTTCCCCCTCGAGAAACTCCCCGGCGAAAGCGGCGGGAATCCCGCAACGGCCCGCGATCTCCGCCGCGTTCGTTCCTTCGGCCTCCTGCTTGGCGCGGATCCAGAGCAGGGCGTCGATAACCGTGTTCCCGGTGACTGCGCAAAGTCCTTCCGGCACCGATTCGCGCAGAAGATTCTCCCGGCTGTGTTCGGTGGGGGCGAAGCACCACCGGGCGATCGGATCGACGAGGCGCCGGTTCATTTCCTCGGGCCAGGGAGCCTCGAAATCGTGCGTGCGAAGGCCCGCCTCGACATGGCCGATGGGCACGCGCTCGTAGAAGGCGGCCAACGCGGTGCCGAGGACGGTCGTCGTGTCGCCCTGGACGAGGACCGCCGCCGGGCGCACCTCGCGGAGGGCCCGGGTGGCCCCTTCGATCACGGCGGCGGTCAGGCCGGGCAGTGTCTGGCCCGGCGTCATGAGATCGAGATCGATGTCCGGCGTGATTCCGAAAACCCCGAGCGTCTGGTCCATCATCTCGCGGTGCTGGGCCGTTGAACAGAAAACCGGTTCCAGCTTGTCGGATTCGGCCAGCGCGAACTGGACGGGAGCCATCTTTACCGCCTCGGGGCGGGTGCCGGCGACGATCAAAACCTTGGGCTTGCTCATGGGGGAGGAGTCTTTCCGAAATCCGCGCCCGGTTCAATCCGGGACTATCGGGGATCGCGAACGAATAAACTTATCAATTCGGGCGGTTTCATTTGTGTTGGCGGGATGAGTGATCATTCGAAGACTTTTCTTTCCCGGTCTCGCCCGGTCGATTGGGAGGCGCTGACCGCGGCGGATCTTCCCGGGGATATCCGCCGCGCGATCCGCGAAGCGGGGGAACGGCTTGACCGGATCGGAGAGGTGCCTCCCGGGGAAGCCTCCTACGCGAATACCGTTGAGGCAATGGACGGGGCGTTGACCGTGTTGTCGGATGCGTGGAGCCTGGCCTCGCATTTGAACAGCGTCCGCACCAGCCCGGAGTTGAGGGAGGCTTTCAACGAGGTGCTTCCGGAGGTGAGCGATTTTTTCAACGGGATTTGCCTGCGCGATTCCCTCTGGGCGCGCGTCCGCAAAGTGGCTGACGACACGCCTCCGCCCGGCGAGCCGGTTTTCCGGCGGCATGTGGAAGAGACCCGGCGGGATTTCGAGGAGGCGGGCGCGGATCTCGATGAAGAGGGCAAGAAGCGCCTGTTGGCGATCGGCGCGGAACTGGCCTCCCTGACCCAGAAGTTCACCGAAAACGTTCTGGATTCAACCGAGAGTTGGTCGAAAACCGTGGCCGACCCGTCCCTCCTCGACGGGCTTCCGGCCTCGGCCATGGACGCCGCCCGCGAGAGGGCTCGCGCCGACGCCGGGGATGCCGGTGCCGGGACGGCATGGAAGTTCACCCTGGAAGCGCCTTCGTACCAGCCGGTCCTGCAATACGCGCATTCGGATGAGTTCCGTCGCGAAGTGTGGGAGGCCGCCTGTCGGATCGGGGCGGACGGCGGGCACGACAATGCGCCCCTGATCCTCCGGATTCTCGGGTTGCGCGCGGAAAAGGCCGCCCTCCTCGGCTTTCCGGACTTCGCCGACTACGCGACCCGGCGGCGCATGATCGGGAGCGGGGAGGAGGCCCTCGGTTTCGTCGAACGGCTCCACGGCAGAATACGGGCGCGCTTTCTGGAGGAGGTCCGCGACCTGGAGGGGCTCCGCGCGGCGGAGACGGGGGAGGCCTCCCGTCGGCTGGAGCCCTGGGAGGTCGCCTACTGGAGCGAGCGCCTGCGCCGGAAGCTCTACGATTTCGACGAGGAGGAACTGCGCGAATGGTTCCCCATCGAGTCGGTTCAGCGGGGTTTGTTCGTTCTGGCCGAGAGGGTCTTCGACGTGCGGATCGTGCCGGCGGATCCGGGGGTTCCCGGAGGGCTCTGGCATCCGGACGTCGAGTTCTACGAGCTTTTCGACGGGGGCGGAAATCTTCTGGGTGCCTTCTATGCGGACTGGTATCCCCGCAAAGGCAAGCGGGACGGTGCCTGGATGAATCCTCTTTTCACCGGCTCGCCGTTTTCTCCGGTCGCGCCGGAGCCCCACTACGGCGTGATCTGCGGCAATCTCACCCCCCCCGCCGGCGAGAGGCCCTCGCTGCTCACACACCGGGAGGTGGAGACGATATTTCACGAGTTCGGCCACCTTCTGCACCATCTCTGTAGCACGGTCCCGGTCCGCGGGTTGTCGGGGACCAACGTGGCGTGGGATTTCGTCGAGCTGCCCTCCCAGATTATGGAGAACTGGTGCTGGGAGCGTGAAAGTCTCGACCTGTTCGCCCGCCACCACGAAACCGGCGAGCCGTTGCCCGAACCTCTCTTCAACCGAATGGGAAAAGCCCGCAACTTCCAGAGTGCGATGCACACGATGCGCCAGCTCTCCTTCGCGAAAATGGATCTGGAGTTGCACCGGGGGCGGAGGTTCGCCTCGCCCGGGGAGATGTTCGGCTTCCTCGATGACATTCTGGCCGACTACCGGATCCCGCTGGCGACAAAGCCGCCGGCCATGCTTCCCCGGTTCACCCATCTCTTCGGGTCGCCGACCGGCTACGCGGCCGGTTATTACAGCTACAAGTACGCCGAAATGCTCGACGCCGACGCGTTCGGCCGCTTCCAGACCGAGGGCGTTCTCAACGGGGAAACGGGACGCGACTTCCGGCGCAAGATTCTCGCCCGCGGCAACAGCGAACCTCCCGAGGTGCTTTTCGCCGATTTCATGGGCCGGGACCCGGATCCGGAGGCCCTGCTGGCGCGGGCGGGGCTCAACCGGCCGTGAGGCCGTCGGCCTGCAGGGCGTCGGAGAGGGCCTGCCGCAGTTCGAGGAGGTTCTCGTTTTCGATGATCCCCTCGCGCTCGATGCCCTCGATGTAGAAAGTGTCGTTGGCGATCCCGTTTTCGGTGGCGATGCGCGCGAAGGTGATGTCGAAGTCGTGCAGGGTGATGATTTTCGCGAGACGGTAGAGAAGTCCCAGCGAGTCCGGGGCCTGCACTTCAATGATCGTCCGCTTGAGGGAGAGTTCGTGATAGACGTTGACGACGGGCTCGAGGCGGATCGGGAGGTGGCCCGGGCTCTTGCTGAAGAGATCCGACTCGTGCTTCCCGGCCTCGCGCTCGATGGCATCCAGGAGATCCTTTCCATCGATCAGGGCGTCCCGCACATTCTCCTCGAAGCGTTTTTCGACGGCCTTGTCGGCGACGGCGCCGCCGGAGGGCGAGACCACGTAGAAAGTGTCGATGGCGATGTGGTCGGTCCGGGTGATCGCCTTGGTGCTCAGGATGTTCAGCCCGCACACGCTGAGTGCCCCGGCCAGTTTGTAGAAAAGGCCCGCCCGGTCCCATGTCACCACGTTGACGACCGTCAGCCCCTGTTCGCGGTTGTTCTGCCAGTCGATGACCGGGGCGAGGGCACCCACGGAATCGGCGGACTGGATGCGCGCGAGCAGCCGGTGGATCATCCGCAGGTGGATTTCCACCTCTTCGATCGAATTGTGGGCGAAGTAGCGGTCGGGGAGGAGGTTGAAGTGGGCCTCCAGCTCGTCCCGCGAAAGATCCCGGGCGATGGGGCGCGAGAGCAGATCCTTCTCGATCATGCCGCGGCGCCTCCTCTCGTCTTCCCCCGGATCCCGGCCCTCGGCCAGAACCCGGAGCGTGCGCCGGTAGAGAGCTTCGTGGAGGGATTGCTTGTAGCTGTTCCAGAGGCTCTCGGCCGTTCCGCGGGCGTCGCAATAGGTGTGGGCGTAGAGGTAGCAGAGCTGGGATTCCTCCTCGGCAATGTCGGCGAATGACTGGATGGTGACGGGGTCATCGAGGTCGAACTTCTGCGAGAATCGTGCCATTTCCAGATGGTTTTCGATTATGAACAAAATTTGACGTTGCTGGCTGTCGGCGATCCCCATCCGGTCCAGAACCGGTTTTGCGAGGACGGCGCCCCGGTGGTCGTGTCCGCGGACTCCGTCCGCTTTTCCGATGTCGTGCAAAAGAAGAATGAGGTAGAGGAGGGTGGGAAACGCCGTGCGGCGGACGGCCGCGAGGTAGGAGGGGAACGGGTCCTCCGTGCGCTGGAAGATTTCGTCGAGGTGGAGAATGGTGTCGAGGGTGTGGATGTCGGCCGTGTAGCGGTGGTAGTACTCGTGCTGGACGAGGCAGGTGAGCCGTCCGAACTCGGGGATGAGGTGGCCGAGCATTCCGAGAGAGTGCATTTTCTCGAGGGTGGGAAAGACGCGTCCGGCCTCCTGGAGAATCGCGCGGAAGCACTTGCGGACCGGCTCGGGCCACGGGTCGGCGACCACGAGCAGATGCCGCGATTCCTCGATTTTCTCCTCGAGATCGATGTGGAGGGCGGCCCGGTGCTGCTGGGCCAGCCGGAAGACGCGCAGGAGGCGCACGGGGTCTTCCTCGAAGACCGACGGAGCCGCGGCGGTGAGGATGCCGTCGGCCAGCGTGAACCCGTCGAGATGGCGCACCGGATGGTGCCGGCGCGCGTCGATCGCGTCCCGGAGCCCGAACCGGTCGGAGCGGATGGGCATGTTCCGCCGCAGGATGCGGTCTTCGACCAGTTGCGCGGTCCGGAGGATGGTCTTGGCCGCCGCGTAGTAGTCGCACATGAAGGCTTCGACCCGGGCGAACAAGTCCTCCTGCCGGTAACCGAGCTTCTCCGCGATCACCGGTTGCCGGTCCAGGGCGAGAAGGTCGGTGGGCCGTCGGGAGAAAAAGTGCAGTTCGTGCCGGACCCGGAGGAGAAAGTCGTAGGCGCCGAGAAAGAGGTCCGCGCGGTCCGGGGAAAGCACGCCGTGGCGGCAGAGGGATCCGAGGTCGCCGCCGTCGTACTTGATCTTGTCCATCCAGAGGGCGTTCTGGAAGTCGCGCAGGCCGCCGACCCCGTTCTTGATGTCCGGCTCCTGCATGTAGATCGAGTCTCCGAACTTTTTCCGCCGCGCCCGCTGCAGCTCGATCTGGTCGGCGATGTAGGCCTCCGGGTTCCGCCGGTGGTAGAGCGGGCGGAACTTGCGGAGGAATCGCTTCAGGGGGGCCGGATTCCCGCGGACCAGCCTACTCTCGAGGAGGGCGTTCTTCGACTTGGGCTCGCGGTTCGCCTCCTCCAGCGCCTGGCGGACCGTCCGGCTGGCGTGGCCGACCTTGAATCCCAGATCCCAGAGAGGATAGAGCATTTCCTCGGCGAAGAGCTTCTGGAACTCGGCCAGCCGGGGCGTTTCCTTTCCGTCCGGGTAGAGGAGGAGGATGTCGATGTCGCTGAAAGGGCACATCTCCCCCCGTCCGTAGCCCCCCAGGGCCACAAGGGCGATCCCCGTGTGCAGGTCGCGGAAACGCGGACGGAGGACCTGCCCCGCCGCGTCGAAGATTTCCGACACCAGCACGTCGATCATGATGGCGCAGGCTTTCGCCACCCGCAGGCCGGAATCCCCCTTGCGGTGATACCGCTCGAGCATCTTTTGCTCAAGGGAGTAGAAGGTGCGGTAGGCCTCGGTCCGCTCGGCCCGGGAAGGGATCTCCCCGGAGAAACGGATCTTCGATTCGGCGTGCGCGCGAACCCTCCGGAAAAGCGGATCGTCCAGTGTTTTCATCGATTGCGGTCTCAAAGCCCCGGACGGGGCATCCCTTCGATTGAGGAGCCTTCCCGCCCGATCGTCAACCCAGCAACCGCCGAAGACGGGCTTGCTCCGGCCGATCCTTCTATTCGACGACCATCAGGAGGCCGATGAGGATGTTCTGCTCACTGGGGCTTCGGGTCCAGGTGCTCCACAGGTCGTCCGGATGGCGGCGCAGCGACGCACGTTCGGAGGGGGCGATGCGCTCGGCGATCCAGTGGTTGAAGAGCGACTGCAGTGCGGCTTCCTCGGGAGATCCGGGGGCGAGGGGGATCGCACCGGGCGCGTCCGGGTGGCGGCCGTTGAAGATCCATCGGTCGCCTCCGGGGTTGTCCATCTCCCGGGCCGCCACCCAGGCTCTGCCGACGGCATCGACTCCGCCGAAGTAGAAGGTGTGTCTCTCGTCCCGTTGGCTGTCCCATTGACCGAATTCGCGGATGGCGATCGGCGCCCGTAAACCGAGGATGGTCGTGCCGCCGACCGGGGGCGGAGCCGTCTCGTCCACAGTGGGGAGGGTTTGGACGACGTGGTGCTGCTGGATGAACGGTTGGTTTCCGTGGCGCGGGTAGAGTGCGCTGTCCCCGGCTGCGGGATCCGTTTTCAGCGTCGAAAGCAGTCCGGCGAAAGCGCCTTGCGGGGACTCGCGCAAAGGCACGGCGAAGCCGATGGCCGTTGCTGCGACGAGTGCCAGGACAACCGCCAGGGTTTCGCGGCGCGTCCCGGACACCATCTCCCGGCGGTCCCGGAGAAGCCATTCGGCGCGTTCCAGGAAGACGGATTTGCCCAGAGCCATGCCGGAGGCGAGGTGGGCCGTGCGGATGCGCGGCATGGTCTCGGCGACTTGAATGAGGAATTTGGTGTAGCCGACCGGCTCGCGGGTGGTCTCCACGACCGTCGCATCCGCCGCCTGTTCCGAGAGAAAGGCGAAACGCCGGGTCGCGACCCAGACGAGCGGGTGGAAGAAAAACACGGCGCGGTAAAAGCCGAGCAACCCCAGAACCAACGGGTCGGACTGCCGGATGTGAACGGTTTCGTGAAGGAGCAGGTCCCGCAACTGGGCGTCGGTCAGATCGCGCACCAGATGCTTCGGAATGAGGATGCGGTGATTGAACCAACCGGTCGAGAGGGGGGCGGGAACCGAGTCGCCGCTCATGAGAAAACACGGCGAGCGCAGGCCCACGCAGGAACTGGCGGTTTCGAAGGCGCCGACGACCCGCTGATCCGTGATCGGCATGGCGGCGATCGTCCAGCGCCGCAGCCGGTACACGCCGACTCCGAGCAGAATCAGCATGGCGGCCAGGCCGCCGAAGTAAAGCAAGCCCAGCAACCGCATGAGAGAGAGCCCCGCGCCGGTGGTGACCGCCACCGGTGCGGTTCCGGTTTCGGCGGGCAACCCTTCGGAGGGGAGAGCCGTCCGGGTGACCGCTTCGGGCGCGGGCAGGACCAGGCCGTCGATGGGCGCGCCCGAGCGGATCGCGAGAGACGAGGCGATCGGCAGCAGGGGCATGAGGGCGAGGGCGGTGAGCCAGATACGCCGCCGCCAAAGCACGTTTTTGCGGCGGAAGCACCGCTCCATCAGCCAGGCGACGAGCAGAAGAAGGCTGCCCTGCCAGGCGGCCGTCAGCACAAAGGCGAAAGTGTCGTCGATCCAGTTCATGCCCGCCTCCGGAAAATCCCTCAGCGCTCGCCCCGGGCGGCGGCCTCTTCGAGCAACGCTTTCCTATCCCGGATCACGTGCATAATGGCCAGCTCCAGGTCGGTGAGGGCGTTCGAATCTTTCCGTTTTCGAGGCATGGGGAATTGTTACATCTTCGTGACGGGGGAATTGCAAGCTAAATTTTTAGCGACAAACGGGGTTTTTTTGGTATTTCATCCATCCGCAATGAAATACCACTGGCTCACATTTTGCACGGCTCCCCTCTCTCTTCTCGCGGCGGCGGACGAATCGGAGATGCGGCTGGAACTGCTCGGTCGCTACACCACCGGGATATTCGACCAGCGGGCGGCGGAGATCGTCGCGTATTACGCGCCTTCCCAGTCTCTCTATGTGACCAACGCGGCCCTGCGTTCGGTCGATGTGGTGAGCCTTGCCGATCCATCCGCCCCGGAGCTGGATGCCGCCCTCTCGGTTCGCCCCTACGGAGCGTCAGTGCATGGTCTGGATATCCATGGCGACCTGCTCGCGGTCGGCGTGGTCGCCTATCCCCACACGGACCCCGGCAGTGTTCTGCTGTTCACGCTGCCCGATCGCACGCTCCTCGCCGAGTTGGAAGTGGGCGCTTACCCCGACTCGATCCGGTTTTCGCCCGACGGTCGGTTTATTGTGACGGCGAATGAGGGGAAGGCGGACCCGTTCTACCAAACCAACCCGCCGGGCACCGTGTCCATTATCGAGGTGCCGGAGGACCGGCGTTCGTTCTCGCAGGAGTTGGTCACGACCCTCGGCTTCGAGGAGTGGGACGGGGAAACGATTGACGGCGGCCACCCCGGGCACCCCGATTTCCCGAACAGCCGGAATTTTGACCCGGAACATGTGGCGATCACGCCCGACAGCCGCCGGGCCTACGTCTCCCTGCAATGCACCAACGCCGTCGCCATCGTCGATTTGGAGGAAAAGCGCATCCGCACGGTCCGCGGCCTCGGCCACTCCGACCACCTGCGCCACCCGATTGACGCGAGCGACGAGGATGGCGGCATTCGCCTGCGCCCCTGGCCGGTGTGGGGCCTGTATCAGCCCGACACGCTCACGTTTGCGGAGATCGGCGGGCGGCGCTATCTCTTTACCGCCAACGAGGGCGACCCGCGCGACTATCCCGGCTGGAGCGATGTGGCGCGGGTGCGTGATCTGCAGCTCGACCGGACCGCGTTCCCCAATGCGGGAGAGCTGCAACTCAGGAACAACCTCGGGCAGCTCAAAGTTTCCAGCCGTCTGGGGAACGAAAATGGCAATGGCCACTTTAAGGCCCTCTACAGTTTCGGCGCGCGTTCGTTCGCGATTTGGACCGAGGATTTGGAGCTGGTTTACGAAAGCGGCGACGCCTTTGCCCGGGTGGCGGCCCGCGAAGCCCCCGCTTACTTCAACACCAATCACCGCGACAACCAATTCGAGAGCCGGAGCGACGACCACGGCGTCGAGCCCGAGGGTCTGACGGTCGCGGAGTTGGGCGGGCGACCCTACGCCTTCATCACTTTCGAGCGTTTCGGCGGGATTGTCGTGGTGGATGTTTCCGACGTGCGCCAGCCGCGTTTTGTCACTTACACCAACAACCGCCGCTTTGACCGCGACCCCGCCACCTGCCCCGAGAGCGACCTCGGCCCCGAATATGTTCTCATCATCCAGGCCGAAGACAGCCCCACCGGCGAACCGCTCATGGTCGTGACCCACGAAGTCAGCGGCAGCGTGTCGATTCATCGGATTGTGTTGGAGTAGAGAGGAGTGTTGGAGGGGTGGAGTAATGGAGTGATGGAGTAATGGAGTGATGGAGTGGTGGAGTGGTGCCCGTCCTTCGCTCTTCCCCCTTCGCTCTGCGAGCTACGGAGGACAGGTCGAGCTACGGAGGGTCTTCGAGAGTGGTGGAGATCTGACAGCGTAGGGCCGCCGCTTGCGGCGTGCCGTCTCGGCGGGGTGGCGTTCGGTCCCGGCGTTCGCACGGCGTCGCGCAACCGTCTTCGCTTCTCCGCGACGCTGTACGAGCTTCGCCGTGTCAAGAGCGCGAGGCCTACGGGAACAAACGTAGGGCCGCCGCTTGCGGCGTGCCGCCTCGGCGCCCCCTCTCCGTGTCTCCGTGCCTCCGGCGACGAAGGAGCGGGTGGTGAAATGCATTTTTCTTACCACGGAGACACGGAGACACGGAGGGGGAAGGGGGAGGAGAGAGGGATGAGGGCGGAGACCTGA
>CAZDRT010000094.1:0-12875 GCA_964507815.1 uncultured Puniceicoccaceae bacterium | reverse complement strand
TGGGTGGCGTTGGTGTCGTTGTCGAGCACCGCGACCGCCTGGCTGCCGCCTTCATTGACGCTGTCGCTGTCGTCCTCGGCGATAACGGTGACTCCGCCGCCGCCGCCTCCAGTGACGACGAACTCGGAGATCATAAACTGCCGGATCGCACCGCTCGTCCCGAGTGTGCCGTAGTAAAGACCCGCCCCCTCCGCATCAGCGAGAATGTCAGCCGCACTGGTGCCGGTCGAAGCAGGCGCACTGGTCAGGCTACCCGCCAGATTGATCTGCTGCCAATTCAGCGCCAGCAAGGCGGACTCGTCGAGCACATACTCGGTCATCACATCGGAGAGGTCGCCCCCGCTGAATTGGGCGATGTAATAGGTGCCGCCGTTCAAAACCAAGAGATATCCCGGACGCTGGTTCCATGGCTTGTTCGCCACCGTCGCGGTGATATCCGTAATGGAACCCGATGCGGGGAAGTCCCAAAACGCCACGTATGCCGCAAGACCGGTGAATTTGCTGGGATGCTGTTTGAAGTTGAGCAAATCGCCATTGGTGTCATCGTTGATCAGGGAAACTTCCGTTGGCCCGGCAATTCCGCCGCGGAAGTCCGGACTGACGGGCGCGGATGCATAGTCGCTTGCGCTTGAGAGGGCAGTTCCGATGGCAGCATCAGCCAACAAATTCGTCGATGCGTCCACCGAAGTCGTGTCGAGGCGATAGTCCACAAGCACCGTGGTACCGCCGCCGCTCTCCGCCACCGTCAGCGTATAAGTCTGGGTGTGAGTCGCGGAGGCGTCGTCGGTCACAGTGATGGTGACCGCGCTGTTGCCGGTGTCACTGGCTCCTGGCGTGCCGGAGAGTTCTCCGGTGCCGGAATCGATGGCCAGCCAGGCGGGTCCGGCATCCAGACTCCAGCTATAGGGGGTGCTGCCGTTGACCGCACTGAGGGTTGTGCTGTAGGTGTCGCCCTCGGTGGCGCCGGGTAATGAGGTGGTGTCGATACGAAGCGTGTCGGTTTCGTTGAACTCAAGGATTCTCAATTCAGGAGGAATGCTATCGCTATCGCCATTCAAGCGGTAATGCTCCCATCCCTTATTCGGAGCACCGTCGGTGTAGATGCGGAGAACCAGATATTGGCTGGCTGATCCGCCGTTATCGCTGACCAATTGGAGGAAATCCTGCTGTTCCGTTGCAGTAAAGGACTGAGGAATATCGGCTTCATCGGAGAATTGGACACTGCCGACCCCCACGGTTCCAAGAGCTGTGGCCTCAAAATCGGACGCCGCGATGGTGGCATTATTGGCGATACGCAGGAGATCCACGTTCAGAGACGGCGAAGTGCTACCCAAAAACCCCGTGGTGTCCCGAGAAAGCGCCAGATCAATTCCCCAGGCTGTTGCCGGATCAAAATCCGATGACAACTGGAAAGCAATAATGCTTGCGATCCGGTCACCAGACCAATTACCGGCGCGCAAATCTGAATGCGGTCCGGCACTCAGCGAATCGCCGGCCCCATCATCAGTGGTATCGCTGATCTTAGCGGAGCTACTTGCCAGCAGGATTGCCTGGTCGAATAAACTATCGTTGTTCAAAATATTCACCTGAGCCAGCGATGGCTCGGCCAAGGTCGCGCCGTCCGTGGGGGAACCCAGCAACACGCCGAAGGATTCGACGGAGGGTTCCAAGGCATCCTGGTCGTTAAGGATCGAAACGGAAATCACCTGATCGAAGCTTTCGCCGTCGGCCCAGGTGAGGGTGCCGCTGTCGGCGGTGAAGTCCTCGCCGGGGGTGGCCGTGGCCGCACCGTCGAGTTCGGCGGTGCTCCAGGAGACGGAAACTTCGCCCTCCGTGCCGTTGACCCGCTCGACGACCACTTGGACGGAGCCTCCGTCCTCGTTGACATCGACGGATGCGGTTTTGACCCTAAAGCTGCCCGGGGTCTCGCTCGGCACGCTGCCGCCGTCTTCCCGACCATCAATCTGCAAGAGATAGGCCATCAGGGCGCGGCGGTCCGCTGGGCTGGTGAGGCTCGATAGATCGTGGGGGCCACCGGATGTGGCCTGCTCGAAGACGGCATCCACGGTCGAAGCTGAACCGTCGTGCAAATACGGCGCACTCGCATGGAGGCCGAGCAGCGAAGGGGTGTCGATCCCGGTGAGAGAACCGGGGCCGCCGCCCAGACGCTCGCCGGAGCTGGCTTTGATCGTACCCACATCGAACAAACTGGTCGTGCCTGAGCCGCGTTCGGAGTTGGTGTAGCCGTTGGCGGGGTTGTGGCAGTCGGCGCAATTCATGCTGGCGAAGACCTGCCGCCCCTGAATCGCTTCGGTGGTCAGCGAGCCGTCGTCGTCCCGGTAGGGGCTGCGCGGGAGGTCTTCGTTCCCGAGCGAGGTGACATAGGCCACCAGCGCGTCGAGGTCGGCGTTGCGCCCGCTCTTGAAATTGCCGAGGGGATCGGAGGTGTCCGCGAAATCCTCGTCGGAAAGAAGCCCAGCCCCACCGAAGTGGTTACGGATGTCGTTCTCAAAATCATGGATTTCATCGAAATTGCCGGACCAGTGGGCGTTGCCCTGGCTGATGCCGGAGCGGCCGCGCAGGTCGATGGTATTGCGCAGGCCTTCGCCGCGGTGGGAGAAGTCCCAAGTGCGCCCGTCGTGGCCTCCATCGTCGTGGCAGACCGCGCAGGCGAGGTAGCCGTCCTGAGCCATACGGGTGGGATCGGAGATTTCGACAGGAGCGAAGGCGGGGTCCACCACCCCGGCGGAGTAGAAGAACTGCTGCCCTTTGACCTCTTCGGCACTGAACTTCCACTCGCTGGCGATCGTGCTGAAGTTGGCGATTTCGCTGTTGCCGAGAGTGCGTTGAGCGGTGTCGAGGATGGCGGTGGCGTCGAGCACGGTGACGCTGCGGTCGGTGAAATTCTGCACCCAGATTTCGCGGTCGCCACTCGACGTGGTGCGGATGGCGAGTCCCTGAGGGGCCAGCCCGACCTCGGCGGCGTCCAGCTCCCGCCCGGTGAAGGCGTCGAGCACGAGCACCTTGTTGGTGGACTGCATCGCCAGCACCACCTGGGTGCCCAGCGGAGAAAAGGCGATATTACGCGGCTGGCTGTGGTTGTCGATATCGACCCGCAGCAACGGCTCATCCCCGTTCCACGGTTCGGCATGCAGGTATTCGGGTTCGTTCAGGTCCACAATGCCGGCCTGCATGCGGATGGTGGTCTGGAAGGAGTTGGTGGCCTCTCCTTTAGTTTCGTCACCCCGGACCAGCCCGGTGTGGGTATTCGCTTTGTGCCCGGCATACCACGCGCGGTCGCTATTAAACCCGAAAGCCAGTCCGAAGATGTAGTTGGGCACCCCGGTGGATGCCACTTCGGTGTTCCTGGAAAACCAATCGCGGAAAAGGAAAAGCGGCTGCTCGGCCCAGTCGCCGGAGGCGATATCGAAGCGGGCAATGCGCCCGGCGTGATCATCGGAGATTTGCTGGGCGACCAGCAGATCGGTGCCGACCGCGTTCACGGCGAGCGCACCGAGGCGGCGGGTCTCGTTGGCCGGATAGAACCTGGCTGCGGGAATCTCCTGCTGGGCGATCTGCGAAGTCGAGTATTCAACGCTCATGGGTGGCTTCTTTTTTTCCGTATAGAAGCGATACTCGAAATAATGCCGTCCGGGTGCCAGCACGATGCTGCCACTGCCTGTATTATTCGGATCGCCATCAGCGATCTCGGTCGTATTCTCCACCACCAGCGATCCGTTAATTTCGAGGCGGAACGGCCCCCCTGCCGAAACCGTGAAGGTGACATCACCGCCGGCGGGATCGACGTCGCCATCCGCAATTTCCAAGTAACCGCGGTAAATCGCACCAAAATCACGAAGCGGCCCGTCGCGGTTACTTCCCCTGAAGAATAGATTATGGGTTTCGTCGGTGCGGATGTTGTCATGATAAAATTCTTTGCGGATGCTCTCATCGAGCTTCCCGTGCCAGATGCCGTTACTGACCTTGAAATTGCGCTCCGTCTGCTTTTCCCATAAGGATTGCGCCGTTAAATCATCGACCGAGGCGATGTCTGCCCCATCGGCGAAGGTGTAAAACTCGACATTTAGGCCGTTGCGTTCGGGCAGACGTCCCACGACCTGCGGACTGCCCGCCCCGCCATTCACTTCAAGCACGGTGCCGCGGCCTTCAAGGGTGATAAAGCCGGTCTGTCCGTCCGGCGCGAACACGATCTGGGTGGGGCGGTCTCCGTAGGCGAGGTGACCACTGGCCACGTCGAAGGTCGCGATCCCGCCTCCGGTGGAATTGAGCACCCAGACGGAGTCGTCGTCGCGGCAGGTGATCCAGGCACGGCCCTGGCCATCCACGGCCACGCCGGTGGGATGCTGGCCGATGCCCAACTCCTCGATCAACTGATAGTTGGCGGGATCGGAAGCGTCGATCCGCGCCACCGAATCGTTGTCGGGATTGACCGACCAGACGATGTCATTGGCGTTATCAACCGCGATGGTGCTCGACTGCGTCGCCTGGAGCGGATTGCCGCCACCGTCGAGCGGGATGGGTTCATGCACCAGGAAGTTCAAGGTCTCCGAAGCGACCCGGTAAGCACCCAGGGAGATATTGTCCCGCTCCCGCACCCGGATCAGGGCTTTGAAGTTGCCCGGCTTTTCGTAGGTATGGGAAACGGAAATTTGTCCATTGCCAGGCACATCCGTCCAGACGCCCCCGTTGCTCTCGCTGGGGCTGGCATCCGTGCCGTCGCCAAAAACCACGAGGTATTCGAGCGCATCCCCGTCGGCGTCGGTCGCGGTGGCGGTGATATCGACGATGGCCTCCCCGTTACCGTCCAGCTCGATCGGCGCGGGCGGCGAAAAAACGACATTGGTGAGCGTGGGCAGGCTCTGGGTGCCATCGTCGGTGGTAAAGCTGAAACGGTAGGCGATCTCTTTGTCGGTGCCCTCGACGGTGATTTTGTCCCCGGGGCCGGTCTCATCCTTGAGCGGGTTGCCGACCGCATCGGTCAGGGCATCGGTGGTGAGGATCACCTCATAGGTGACGCCCGGCTGCAAGGGATCGTTGGGATTGATGGTGAGGAAATCATCCATCGAGTAAACCAGGTCCATGGCGGGCACAAAAGACGCCCCATTGACCGGGTCGCTGCCGTCCACCTCGCGCAGGAAGACGGTTTTCCCGTAGCGCAGGTTATTGGTCTCGATGGTCTCGTGAATGAGCATGACGATCGGAGTGAGCGTCGAAACAAATTGATCGCCGTCCCGAGGCACATGGTAGCCGATGGTGGGCTCGTAGCTGTCGGCCTCCACCTCCGGCGTGGAGGGATCGGGGTCTTGCATCCAGATGGCGGCGCCCTGGGCCGCGGCGTACCCCCCGGTGATCCACAGGTTGCCCGCCGGGAGCGCCCATTGGCTGGTGCCCGGCTTGTCACCGGTGACGCCGGTACTCTGGAGCGGCAGTGCCTGAACGATAACGGGATCGCCGCCGGTCTCGAGCGGCGACAAATCGACCTTGAAACGGTCCACGAAGAGGAAATCGTCCTGAAAAGACATGTAATGCTGTCTGTGGGAGGTGCCCTCTCCCGGCCCTCCCAGGCCGGCATCGGTCATGGGAATGCTCGTGACCTTGAGGTCGGTCGGGTCCGAAAAATCGACGGCGTGCAGGACATCAAACCGCTCGGTGATGACCCAGTGCTTCCAGATCGCGGGCCAGTAGGAGCCGATGCCCGCCTCGGTCTGGATGAAATCCAGCAGGACGGGATTGCCCGGGTCCGAGATGTCGTAGGCGGCCACGCCGGTCATAGAGTGATCGCTGGCTTTGATCAGCAGGTTGCCCATGATGAATCCCATGCCGATCACCCCGGTCTCCCCGATCACATTCCAGGGATCGTTGGGATCGTCGCCCCAGCGCGTCCACGAGTTCGTGTCGGGATCGTAGCGTTCGATCCAGTAGGGATCGGTGGTTACGTCATACGTCCACTCGAACTTGCGCTGCCAGCCGGTCCAGGAGGAGTTCCCTCGCTGGGCCGTGAATTCCGAGCCGCCGCCAAAATTGTTATCATCATCAATGGTCCATCCGGCGGCGGAGCGCCAGGAATTGCCGGACTTCATAGAGCCGTGAGTATTGTAACCCGCCTGGCCTCCGGTCGTTTGAAGGAGTTCCGGGGCTGCGGGGTTGCTGATGTCGTAGAGGCGGTGGTCGATGGTCGAGTAGCTTACATTTAGGCCCAGGCTTCCGGGTGACTCCGCCGCCATCACGAGATAACCGCGATGGATGTCGATGACGGTGGTGCGCCCGATATTCCCGGCGAAGACCCCGTCCGCGTGAGTGATTTGGTTGCCTTTGTTGTCCTGGTGCGTCTCCTGATGGCCGGAGCTGAGCAGGATCGGCGTGTGATCCTGATTGATCGCCGCCATGTCCGTGACGTCCACGTTATACTCAAGATTCGGAATCCCCGGCCCCGGCTGCTGGGCGTGCAGCGTGGTTGCGGCGAACAGCCCGATCATGGCCGTGGCGGCGAACGCACCGAGGCGCGAAACGCGGGAGGGGAAGGAAGCGGAGCCGACGCAGAAGGCCGAACCGCATGCGGAGGTGGGGAGGGGGCGGGGGAACATCATAATTAGGGTTGAATTACGGGGTTGCAACAGGCTTGGCAGGTCGAAACCTGCGCATTTAAAGAGAACTAATGGAGGGCATTAGGGAGGCGGGCACCGGACTGCAAGTCTTTTTTTCTTTTTTTTTCTCTTTTCACATACCCTATTTCCCTTCGGCTAAGGCCGTTTCGAGAAAAAAGACCTGCCCGTTGCGGGCGGGCACGGGGCCTTTCCGGATGGCAACGCCGTTGACATGCAGCTTTCCGTCTTTGCGTTCGAAGTGCAGGGATTTCTCATTCCAGGTCGGCTGTTCCTCGGCCAGGAGCTGACTTTCGGGCAGGAACTCGGGGATGAGGTGATTCCGGATGAATGTGTCCGCGGCGGCGGCGTTTTCCGGATCGGTGAGCGCTTCGACCGTGGCCGCATCCATCTGCGCAAAGGCCGCGTCCGTGGGGGCGAGCAGGGTGAACGGCCCCTCTTCCCGCAAAAAGGTCTGAAGGCTGGAGGCTTCAATCACCCGCAGGAAGATGGAGCACTGGTCGGAGGCCAGACAGGTGGAGACAAGGTTTAGCCGAATGAAGGTTTTCTCGTCCTCCTGCGGGGGCTCCGCTGCCGCGTAATCGGTCTCCGCGATGGCAAGAGGACCCGCAGCGAAGATGAGGCAGATGAAAAGAGAAAAAGAAATGCGGGAGGGGATGAATCGGGTCATGATGGGTGGGTTATTGAGGTGGATACCGAATGAAGATTACAGTTACTTCGCCGCCCACAGGCCGGCCTGTTCGTAGAAGGTGGGGAACAGGTCGAGCCCCGTGCAAACGAGGGAGTCGGCGGGCACCACCCTGGCGTTGCTTTCGCGGCAACCGGCTGGCCGGACGATCAGGGGCACTTTGAGGCGTCGGAGGTGATTGGATTGGCGGGGGCACCGATGCCGTAGTGGTCGAGCACATAGGACGGACCCGGTGGTTGCGGAGCGGGTGCGGCCATCCAGGACCAGGGACCGCTGAGTCCGCGGCTGTGGTGGGGACCCATCATGTTGCGCAGGCTGCTCGCCAGTTCGATGCAGACGCTGTGTTCGCCCGCGGAAAAATGACCCGGGAAGTTCGCCACATAGTGCGGGTGGAGCACTTCGACAGATGCGCCGCCGTCCACCGACACCCGTGCGGCGGCGGCGGTGAAGTCCGGTAGCCGCAGGGCCAGGCCCTCCGTCGCCGCGTCCAGCGTGAACCGGTAGTGGTGTCGCACCCAGCCGCGATAGAAAGGCAGCCCGGCGGCGGTGAGATCACCTTCCGCGAGCGGCTGTGGCGCAACCGCCCGAAAACCCGCAGCGGCAGGCAGCACATGAAAATCGCCCCGCAGATACACCGGCATGATCTCGACCAGAGCGGTCATCGCCCTGGCCTGCAACACCAGGCGGTTGGCACCGTCGCGAACCAGTTCGCCCACCGGTGCCCGCGCGAATTCGCGGTCGAACCACTGGACGAAGGCCTCCTCCGCCAGGGGTTTACCGTTTAGCGAAATCTGGTAGAGCCAGGGACGCTCGATCACAATCTCCAGCCCGGTCGGGTCCAAGCCGTCGAGGGCGATGTCAAAATCGTAGGCCACCGTGCAGCCGACGTCCTGGGAAAAAGGATACTCCAGCCAGTTGCGCTGAAACATGTGCCCCATCTGCCAGGGATTGCCGTCGAAGCCGTGACGCCGCCAGTTCTCCGCATCCGCGTGCAGGGTGCCGACCGCCTCGCCGAAGTCGCCGGAATCACCCGTGGGAGCCAGGCGGCAGTAGTCGAGCAGCAGCAAATTCGGTTCGGCGGCCTCGGCGGACACGAAGGCAAGATCGTCGGGGCCAATCTGCGGCAAGGCGGCGGGAGCCGCTTCCGCAACCGCGTCCGTTCCGCCATCCACCCGCAGGAAGCGATGCCCGCGCGGGGGCAGATCGAGTTCAATCACGACGGAGGCGTCTCCCCCACTCTCCGGGGCAGGCTCCGATTCAAAAGCCACCGCGTCCCCGGTAGCCGTATCCAACTCGGCCACCCGATTTCCCCCGACCTTCGCCTTTACCTTCAAACCTGTTTCCCAGGGAGCGCAAAAGAACCAGAGCACGCCACCGGTTGGCAGCTCCGTCCGCCGCCAGACGAGGTTTTCCGGCAGGGGGGCGCCGTCGGGGGCGGCCAGGTAGGGAGGGATCGTTTCGCGGAGTGCCGCGACCAATGCCCCGCGATCATCGAAGCACCGCCACTGCCCGGCGAAGCGTTCGGCCAGCTCGCCAGGGGCGGAATCGATCCGCCCGTCCACCCGTGCGGGGGCTTCTCCGGCGGCGAACACGCGCCCGCCGGATTCCAGCCATGCGGTGATCTTTTCCAGCGTCGATGCCGTCCAGGTCCGCATCAAGGGCGGCAGCACGATCAGGTCGTAGGCGCGCTGGCCGACCGCAAAACGTCCCTGCGTGGTCTGCGCGTCCAGGTCGCGCAGCAGGATCTCGTCGCCGAGATCGAAGTCGATTTGCCCGGCGTAGAGATCGAGGTAAAAGGATTGTGTGGCACTCCCCAGCTCGGCAGCCGTGACTTCGCCCGAGGGCTTCCAGCCGCCGGAATCGGGCCGCCCGTCCAGCCAACCGCTGAGGGTGGGATGCAAGACCAGCACCCGGTTGCGCTCCACGCCCTCGCGCTGGGCCGCGATGACCCGCGCGACGTGGTCGGCCTGGCTCCGGTAGCACTCCCACCACGGGCTGTGCGGCGAAAGCGTCTGCGCCCAATCGTATTTGCGTGAGCCCCCGAGTGTCCAGTGGCTGAGGTGCGGGTCCATCACGGTGATGCCGAAAGCCAGCAAAAAGTCCTCGCAGGTCTTGAACAGGGCGAAAGCCGCGCCGTAGCCATCGGCACCCGAGGACTCGACCATCACGTCGCGGTCGCGCCCCAGTTGAGCCGCCGCCGAGGCCAGCTCCTTGAGATTCAGCAGATAAAGTCCGTTGTCGCGCAAACGGGTCCGCACAAACTGAAAGCCGAGCAGGTCGTTGCCCGGTGCCTGCATCCAGCAGTAGGTGGCCATGGCATCGGGGTTGGACAGCGGCTTGGGCCACTGGTTTTCCATGACATGCCCGGTGAATTTAAGCCCGCTCTCCGCACACCAGTCGTGCAGGGCTTTGAAAAAGTTCTGGTCGAAGAGCCGACGCATGGTCGCCCAGTAATCGTAGCGAACCTCGGGCGCGCCCGCCGCCCCCATGCAGAAGGCGTCGAGCCGGTCCTCCAGGCGGTAGCCGTGCTCCCGCTCGAAGGCGCGCAGGATCGACGGACTCAGGGTGACTCCATCCGGAGAGTGATAGAGCGAAGGCTCGTCGCAAAAGCAATAGCGCACGGTCTGGCCGAAATGCGCCCCGGAGACCTCCCGGTATCGGTCGTGGGTGCTGCGGATGAAGGCCTTAACGGCATCCGGGTGGGTCAGGTCCGGCATGGGGAAACCGCCCTTGGCGGGATTGCCCGGCAGAGGCGTCAGGACCGCCCCGAGTCGCAACTCGGCACCGTCCGGGGCGTCCACCGGAGCGCCCTCCGCATCGAACCAGGCCAGGGCCGACTCGCCCTTGCGCAGGGTTTTGCGCTGCCGCGTTTCCACCAGGCGCAGCTCGCGCCCCGCCACATGGGAAGCGTCGGCCACGACGTGTCCGCCGGCATGACCGCCCGGGCAGGTGTATTCGTCGTAGATGTGCCAGTGCAGCCCGAGCCGCCCGGCTTCGACGGCGGCGTGCTCCCAGAGCGCAAACCACTCCTCGGAGAGGTAGCCCAGCTCCAGACCCGGCCGCGCATGCATGAAGAATCCCCCGATCCCCTTCGCCGCGTAATCCGCCAAGCTCTCGCTAATCCCCGCTTTTTCGACCGCCCCATTCCAGGACCATTGGAGTGCCGGGCGACAATCGGACGGCGGATGTTTAAAAGCGGCGAGGCAGAGGGGTTCCGATGACATAAGCTTTGGATTCAAAAGCCGCCCCGCCGAAAGTTCAATATCTTTTACAAGCGGTTACAGATATCTTGGTAGAGTTCAATGGAAATGCGAAAGCCGTTCTCACGAATCGAGGGTTCCTTTGGCGACGGCCCGGCGGTTCTTCGACTGCCGGGCCGTTTTCGTTGCCGATACCAAGCCCGTTCAACACGGAGCCGCGTGCTTCAGCCGCGGTTTGAGATCCGCCAAGCCAATACGAATCCACCGAACCCATGCAACGGCGGCTGAAGCTCGCCGCTCCCAAACCCTTGCGGGGAGCCCCTTGCGGGACGTCCCCGGCTGACCGCGCCAATCGGGATTATCCGGCTCCAGCCATGGGGCGCGTTCCAGGAGCTTTTCCCAACGGCCCTCGGGCAAGCGCGGGGGTTCGAAAAAACAGAGATGTTCGTCGGCAACGCCCTCGAACGGGGCGAACGCATTGCCAGCGACCAAAATTACGGCGTCCTATATCTCTTCCTGCCTATATCCCTCCCATACAGAAGATTCTCGGGGAAATGAGCGAAAAGCACTCGCTCCCTTGCTATTTTGTCGATTGCAATTGACAAAATAACCTTTTTTTTATCGGTTACATCTTTAATTATTGCAAATCGCACCCCTGTGGAAACCAGAACCAACGAAATCGAGTCCCATGTTGAACGATCTATTCGACCTTCATCGCAGAGTCACCGAGGGCCTTTCCTCCGACTTTGTTCGCTCTGTGTATGACACGATCAACTGGGACAACCGCTTGGTTGGAATCATTGGTGCCCGCGGATTCCACCCGGCCCGCAGTTCCTTCACATACTCCATCATCAACGCATACAGCCCGGGGGAGGTAGCCGGATCGAGACCGTCCAATACCTCCTGCAACCAGGCCAGATCCTCCCGATCGCGACCGAGATCCATCAAAATCACCGCCCGGAGCCGCGCATAGAGAGCGGATGCATGGGGTTTCCCGCAGGCCTCCCGGTAGTATTCCCGGGCCTTTTCGGGATCGTCCAGCACCGTCCGGTAGATTCGTGCCGTTTCGGTCGGAATGGCCGGGGACTCCGGAAGGAACTCGGCCGCCTCGCGCGCGGAGCCAAAGCCCTTCTTCCTCCCGCAAACGCCAGCGGGAAACCTGGAGTCTCGCCGGATCAATGGCCATCGGTTCGGGCTCCGTCTTCGGCTTGTCCATGGGCACAAGTGAGGCGGTGGGCTACATCGACGGAAACGGCCACATTACCGGGATGCTCAACGAACTGGCGTTCGCGCCGAAGAGCAGCGAACCGCGGCCCGGATCGGGCAATATGGCTTTATCGCCCAGCTCGCCCACCCCAGCCGGGTCGCAAAACAGGCGGCCCATCGCACTCCCCTGGTCGATGATCTCGAAAAACTACTCCGCGCGACCCGTCCCGAGGTGCTCTACACGCACCACGGCATGGACAAGCACACCGCCCACATCGGAGTTTTCCTAGCTGTACTCGAAGCCACCCGCCGCATTGATCCGAGCGAGCGCCCGCGCCGGATTTATGGATGCGAGGTTTGGCGCAGCCTCGACTGGATCCCGGACGATGAAAAAGTGGTACTCGACCTGACCCCCCACCCCAACCTCTCGGCCTCGCTGAACGGAGTCTTCGACTCCCAGATCACCGGCGGCAAGCGCTACGACCTGGCCGTCGAGGGGAGACGGCGGTCGAACGCCACCTTCGGGGACCCGCTGGCAATTGACTCCATGGAGCGGGCGGCGTACGCGGTCGACCTCACCCCTCTTTTCTCAGACGACACCCTGCAACCGTCCGACTACTTCGCCGGATTCGTCTACCGCCTCTCCGCGGAAATCCAAAGGGATCTAACAGCCTGCCAGTAGTCGCAGAACGTCCCTCGGATCAAAGCGATACACGAGCACGTTTGTGTCGAACAAGCAACTCACCTTCTTCCAATCCGGCCACAAGGGGAATTACGGACACCCATAAATAGCATAATATTTTTCAACCAAAATCCTCGCTCTTGCAAAGATTTAAATCAGTAATCGATCAGGCTTTCTTTTGCTATAAGCCGCTGAGAAACTCCAGTCGTTCGCGCACCCATTCCCGACGATGCTCGTAATTGCAGCCGGAATACGAATCCTCCCCACACAGAAACGCCCTCCTGACGCAGCGGCTCATACAGTGATACACCCCGGTCTCCTCCTTCGAGACCACTGTTCTGCGTGCCTGAGTCATAATAAAGTGAATATCTGTTCACTTTACTGGCTTCGTCAAGGATTATTCGCAAATTCTTTGGGTGTCCTATATCTCCCTGGATCGGAGAGGAGCGGCGACAGCCGTTTCTACGAAACCACGG
>CAZDRT010000093.1:0-12928 GCA_964507815.1 uncultured Puniceicoccaceae bacterium | reverse complement strand
GATTCCGTAGTTGGATGACTTCAGTCGTCCAACCCGAAGCGGCTTGGCGGAAAAGGCGCTTCAAACTTCGCGCACCGGAATACCGCGCGCCGCGAGGTAGCGCTTGGCCCCGGGGATGGTGTGGGTGCCGAAGTGGAAGATCGAGGCGGCGAGGACGGCGCTGGCCCGCCCCCGGTCGAGAACCTCGGCGAGGTGGGAGAGTTCGCCGGCGCCGCCCGAGGCGATCACGGGCACTTCGACGGCGTCGCTCACCGCCCGGGTCAGTGCGAGGTCGTAACCGGTCTTCATGCCGTCGCAATCCATACTGGTCAGCAGGATTTCGCCGGCGCCGAGTGCGACGCCGCGCCGGGCCCATTCCACCGCGTCGAGGTCGGTCGGTCGGCGGCCGCCGTGGGTGTGGACCCGCCAGCGGTCGCCGGAGGGTTCCCGCTTGGCGTCGATGGCCAGGACGACGCACTGGTTGCCGAAGCGGGTCGAGGCCTTGCGGATGAGATCGGGGTCGAGAATGGCGGCGGTGTTCAGGCTGACCTTGTCGGCTCCGGCGTTGAGCATGGCGCGGATGTCTTCGACCGTGCGCAGCCCTCCGCCGACGGTCAGGGGCATGAAGCATTCCGAGGCGGTTCGTTCGACGACCCGCCGCATGATGGCGCGGTTGTCGCTCGAAGCGGTGATGTCGAGGAAGACCAGCTCGTCGGCCCCCTGCTCTTCGTAGGCTTTGGCGGATTCGACCGGATCGCCGGCGTCGCGCAGTTCCTGGAACCTGACTCCCTTGACCACCCGCCCTTCGGCGACGTCGAGGCAGGGGATGATCCGGATGCTAAGCATCGGCGAGGGTCAGGTCCGGATCGAATTCGATGGCGAAGCGGTAGATCTGCCCGGGCCGGAGGACGAGCGGATGGTTCCGCGCGATGGTCTGCAGGTAGAAGAGGGGGCCCCAGTAGGTGCGCCACCGCGGATCCTGGGAGACGATTTCGTTTTCCTGCCACTCGCCCTGGAAGTCGTCTTTGAGGACGTTCGGGCGCAGCCCTTCCTCCCCGAGTTTGAGCGAGGTGCCCATCCGGTGGCGGGAGTGGGGGGTGCCCACGGGGATCACGTAGCGCATCCCCTCGATGCGGGTCTGGGTCTTCACCTCGAAGGCGAATTCGCTCTGGATTTTGGAGCCGTTGAATTCCCAGCGCACCTTGCAGGAGCCGAGACCGGGGAGGATTTTCTCCTCCACCGTGATCAGGTCCGGCTGTTCGTAGGAGAAAAAGATGGAATTGCGGCGGCCCAGGCCGGTCACGCAGCCCTTGCCGTAGTAGCAGGGGATCACCCGATGGCCTCCGAAATCGAGTTCGGGAACGAGCACCGGCAGGTAGCGGCCGCAGGGCCAGTCGAAGACACCGGGACTGTGCGGAAAGGCGAGCGAGTCCGAGTTGGCCCGGGCGCGGTTGCCGACGAGCGGGATCTGGAGATGGAGGCCCGTGGAGGCGTCGCCGTAGCTGAAGAGGCCGTTTTCGCGGCGGCCCCGGTCGAAAAGCGTGAACTTGCCGCCGGATTTGCCGGGCATGGGGCGGGCGTCCTGGAGGCGTCCGCCGGTCGCCCGGGCCAGGCGCGACCACTGGCTGAGGTACCGGGCCGCGTCGAAGTTCGCCATGCGGCTGGTGTGCCGCTGGATCGTGGACCGCTCCCCGTCGCGGATGACGAGGAGGCCCTGCTCCTGATCGACGTAGGTTTCGAAAAAGAACTGGAAGAGCCGCCGGAGGATGTCGATATAGACGGGTCTTTTCTCGGGGGCGATCCACTCGTCGCGCAGGGCCTGGAGGATGATGCTGATGCAGTGCATCTGCCCGTAGGCGCCGATGTTCTCGCCGTAGGCCCACCCGAGGCCGTCCTGGCGGACGAGGTCGGGCATCATGCGAACGTATTTCTCGGCGTGGGTGCGCAGGCTGGGGAGTTTGCGGTCGCGGAGGTGCAGGTTGGCGTGGAGCTGGAGCGATTGCCGGATCATCACGAACGAGAGGATCCCGTAGATGTCGAAAGCGCCGCCGATCCCGTCGCCGCCGGCGTCATCGAAAAAGCCGGAGGTGCTGTCGCTCTTGATCCGTTCGAGAAAGCGTTCGATCAACTTGCCGGTTTCGTCCTTTTTCGTGAGCCCGAAGCTGAAGCGGGTGACCGCCTTGGCGATGTTGAAGGCCTGGCGGTGGTCGGAAAACTCCGAGCGCATGAGCATGCGCTTGTCGAGAGCCTCGCGGGTCTCATCGACCAGCCGCGCCCAGACGGCGTTCCGGTCCTTGGCCGGGCCGAAGGAGAGGAGCCCGAGACCGGCGTAGGCCAGACCGTTCTCGCTCTGCTCCTCATCGAAGGCCTGGGCGGTGATCGTGCGGGCCGCCAGATCGATCAGGTCGAACTCCTCCAGTTGGGTCTCGCCCGTGGCCCGGTAGTATTCCCCGATGGCGAGGGCGGCGTGGCCCGGTTCGTTGGAGGCTCCGTCCTCGGCGTCGAGGGGGGAGACGCTGCCGTCTTCGTTGATAGCCCCCAGATTATTCCAGAGGATGGATTTGGCCAGGTCCTGGCACTGCTCGGCAAATGGGTGGTCCATTCGGGTTCTCGTGTCTGCGTTGGTCGGTTTCGAATTCCGCCGGTTTGGCGGCGAAGAAAAAGTTCCTTGATGGCCTTTCGGGAAGGCGTTGGCAATACCGAAACGCGGAAGAATGCCCTTACACCTTCAAGAGCCGCAGGAACTCCGCGTTCGTCTCCGTCGTTCCCATCCGGGAGAGAACGGTTTCGGCGGCGTCCTCCGGTTTCAGGCTGGCGATCGCCCGGCGGAAAAACTGGGACTTGTTGAGGATCTCCGGCGGCAGGAGCAACTCCTCCTTGCGGGTTCCCGAGGCGTTCACATTGATGGCCGGCCAGAGCCGCAGCTCGGCCACCTTGCGGTCGAGGACCATCTCCATGTTTCCGGTGCCCTTGAATTCCTGGAAAATCAGGTCGTCCATCTTGCTCCCGGTCTGGATGAGGGCCGAGGCCACGATGGTCAGGCTGCCGGATTCCTCGGTCTTGCGGGCGGCGGAGAAAAGCTGCCGCGGCTTCTCCAGGGCGCGGATGTCGAGACCACCCGTCATCGTGCGTCCGCCTCCCCCCTTGCCGGCGTTGTAGGCGCGGGAGATCCGGGTCAGGGAATCGACGAGGAGGACGACGTCCTTGCCGACTTCGACGAGTCTTTTCGCCCGCTCGATGGCGAGTTCGGCGATGCGGAGGTGGTTGGGGATCTCTTCGTCGTTGGACGATGCGTACAACTCCGCCTCGACCGTCCGGCGGAAGTCGGTCACCTCCTCGGGCCGCTCGTCGCAGAGGAGCACCATGAGGTGGCACTCGGGATGGTTCTCCTGGATGCCCGCCGCGATGTCCTTGAGCAGGGTGGTCTTGCCCGTGCGGGGCGGGGCCACGATGAGGCCGCGCTGACCTTTGCCGATGGGGCAGAAAAGATCCATGATGCGCGTGGTCATCCGCCCGTCCTTCACCTCCAGGTCGAGTTTTTCGTCGGGGGTCAGGGTGGTGAGCTGGTTGAAGGCGAAGCGCTTGCGCCGGTCTTCGAGCGTGTCGCCGTCGATGCTTTCGAGAAAACGAAATTTGGGGTTGGGGAAGCGCCCGTCCCGCAGAGCCGTGCCGCGGAGCCAGCTGCCCGGCTTGAGATGGAACCGGCGGATTAGTTCCTTCGGCACGAAGGTGTCGTCCGGACGCTGGCGCCCGTTGTAGGCGGTCTGGAGGAGCTGGCCGTTCTTGTTGCGGAGGATCTCGAGGACCCCTTCGACGGTAACCTCGTCTGCGTGTGGTTTGGATTCGGACATCCGTTTTGAAAAATAGGTGATCGGGTGGACGGCGGAGTCGGGGCGGACGATGGAATTTTCCTGTGCAAGCCCTCGCCCGTGAGAATTCGGTGGAGAAAACCGCGGAATCGCCGGAATTCCGGTGGCATTCGTTTCCGCCGAGGACAAAAGGAAGACCCGGAGAGGCTCCCTTTGTCAACGATCAAGTCAGGCAATCTTTTCCGGGGGCGGAATCCCCTCCGGCCCGCGGTCGATCAGTTCGGCGACCGCTTCGGAGTAGGCCGGGCCCTGGTCGCGGATGTAGTCCATGAACTGGCGGTGGGGGATGCCCTGCGGGCCGTCGGCGACATCGGAGACCTCGCGGACCGATACGAACGGGATCCCGAGTTCGGCGGCCAGGAGCGCCAGAGCGGCCGTCTCCATATCGACGGCGACCGCCTCGCGGCTGATGTGGACCGTGCTATCGACGAAGCGGTCGCCGCTGATGATCCGGCCCCGCACCGGATCGGAGATGGAACCGGACTCGATCCGGGGCAACCGCAGGGGACAGTGCATGGCGTATCCGTGACCGAGGGGTATGTCCAGGTCGTTGAGGTGGAGATCCCATTGCCGGGTCTCGTCGGGCAGGACCAGCGCCCCCTGCGGGGTGCCGTTCAGCCCCCCGCAGAATCCGACCGAGAGGATCATGTCCAGCGGGCCGTCGGCCAGGAGCCGGGCCACCCGGGCGACCGCCAGCACTTTTCCGATCCCGGTTACCACCGGTATGCAGTGATCGGGGAGAGGGCACCGGGGAGTCTCCTCCGGCATGGCATGGGTTAAGGCGATACGCATGGGCTGACTAGTGGAAACAGAGTCAAATCATAGGGGCGTTGTCGCGGCGAGCGCAAACAGCGATCGGGAGGGCGGTTGTCCCCAACCGCCGGGATACGCCGGGCAACCCGAAACACCCCGGTGCAATTGCCGCGCCGCCGAGGAATCCCCGGCGTCCTGGATCGTCATTACCGCAACGCGGCGGCTGGGGACAGCCGCCTTCCCGGGACCAAGACATGGAGATCGGATGAATGCGGGCGGCTGACCGACTGACGTCCCAATAAGAGTGCCGTACCGCCAAGCGCCGCAGGGCGTTGGGGAGGGCGGTTGTCCCCAACCGCCGGGATACGCCAGGGCAACCTGAAACACCCCGGTGCAATCGCCGCGCCGCCGAGGAATCCCCGGCGTCTTGGATCGTCATTACCGCAACGCGGCGGCTGGGGACAGCCGCCCTCCCTTTGGCCGCCCTCCCTTTGGGCTTGCCGTGAATGGCAATGGAATTATCCAAGAGTTTATGGAACTCCGCCCACAGCGTTCCCGTCCGTCGCGCAACGAAATAATGGAAGTAAAGGGACGTTCCAACATCATATTCTTGACGGCTGCGGCGAAGGTGCGTCTGGCGATTTTCAATTCGGATGAGGTCCACCAGGCCTTGCGGGAGGCGTGGGTCGAGGCGGCTTTCTGGCGGGTCGGTCGCTACGTGATTATGCCTGACCATATCCATTTGTTTGCCGCGCCCGGTTCTTCTCCGGCCTCCCCGCTTCGTCCGTGGGTGAAATATTGGAAGCGACTGGTCACCCGGTCCGGAACCGTGCGGCGGAAAGAGGAAGTATGGTTGCCGGATTTTTGGGATACGCAGATCCGGACCGGACGGCATTATGCCGAAAAATGGGCCTACGTGCGGGAAAATCCGGTGCGCGCGGGATTGGTAAGCCGTGCGGAAGATTGGCCGTATCAAGGCGAGCTGCATGTTCTGGAATGGCGAGGGCCGTAGAAGGCATTGTCGCTGTAAGGTTTCGGGAGGGCGGTTGTTCCCAACCGCCGGGATACGTCAGGCAACCTGAAACACCCCGGTGCAATTGCCGCGCCGCCGAGGAATCTCCGGCGTCCTGGATCGCCATTACCGCAACGCGGCGTTTGGGAGGGCGGTTGTCCCCAACCGCCGGGATACGCCGGGCAACCTGAAACACTCCGGTGCAATTGCCGCGCCGCCGAGGAATCTCCGGCGTCCTGGATCGTCATTACCGCAACGCGGCGGCTGGGGACAGCCGCCCTCCCTTTGGCCGCCCTCCCGCGACTCGCCCTACTGCGCCGGGGGCTCGTCCTCCATCTTTTTCAGAAGCTGGAAGAGGGGGCTGTCCGTGCCGAGGAGGAGGCGGCTGTTTCCGCCCAGACCGGCCTCGTAGGCCTGCAGGGTGCGCAGGAAACGGTAGAAGGCGGGATCCTGGTTGTAGGCGTCGGCGTAGATGGCGATGGCCTCGGCCTCCGCTCGCCCGCGGATGAGCTGGGCCCGCTGCTCGGCCTCGGAACTGATCCGCGCCAGCTCGCGTTCCATCTCCCCGAGGCGCTGCTCGGCCCGTTTCTGGCCCTGGGACCGGAACCCGGCGGAGATCTTCTGCAATTCCGCATTCATCTGCGCATAGACGTTCGACTCGATTTCCTTGGTGTAGTTGAGCTGTTTGATCAGAATGTCCTCCAGCTGGATGCCGAGACCGATCTGCTCCAGCCGTTTCCGGGCCTCGGTCAGGATGCCTTTCAGGACGATGGGACGCCCCGCTTCGTAGGTGCCGTCGGCGCTCTCGGGCAGTTCCGGCAGATCACTCCCGAGGGTGGCGACTTCCTCGACGGAGATATCCGGCATGTCGTCCGAATTAAGGGAGATTCCCAAGTCCTCCGTCTTAAGGTTGAGAATGCCGTTGGTGCTCCGGATGACTTCGAAGAGATCATATTTGGCGATCTCGTCCTTGACCGCTCCGGCGATGATTCCGTTGAGCCGTGTGTCGGCCTGGTCGGTGGAGCGAATGGCCTCGAGGAACTTTTTGGCATCGTCGATGCGCCACCGGGCGGTTACGTCGAGGTTCAGCGTCTTCCGGTCGCGCGTGATCGTGGTCGTCTGGCTGCCGTCCCATCGCATGAGCCGGGCGTCGAACTGATCGACGCGTTGCCAAGGCATCTTGAAATGCAGTCCGGCGTCGGTCACCGGATCGCCGACAACCTCGCCGAACTGGGTGATCACGGCCTGTTCCCATTCGTTGACCGTGTAGAGGCTCGTCCACGCGAGTGCTCCGAGGAGAACGGCCGCGACGAGAGCGAGTACCCCGTAACGGACGGTTTTGTTAGTGCTGGAATCGTTCATCGTGCGCCTCCTTCGGTCAGGTTGAGCAGGGGCAGCACCCCTTCGAGGTTTTCATCGACCACCCAGACCTCGCCGACGGTTGGAAGGCGTTTTTCCAGGGTCTCGAGGTAGAGCCGCTGCCGGGTCACGTCGGGCGCCTCTTCATAGGCGCGGAGCATTTCGAGGAAGCGGCCGGCGTCGCCCCGGGAGCGGTTGACCCGGCTTTCGAGAAAGCCCTCCGCTTCGAGAACAATCCTCTCGGCCTGGCCTTCGGCCCGCGGCACCTTCTCCTGGTATTCCCGGGAGGCTTCTTCGAAAAAGCGTACAGCGTCCTGTTCGGCCTTGTTCAAGTCGTTGAAGGCCGCCTGCACCTGCTCCGGAGGACTCACGAAAATGAGGTTCACCTCGTTGACGCGAATCCCCATTTCGAACTGGTCGGCCTGGGCCTGGATCAATTTGCGGGCCTGTTCCTGGATCTCGGCGCGGCCGATCGTCAGGATCGGGATGCTGGCCCGGTCGCCCATGATCTCCCGCATCACCGACTGGGCGATGTCGCGGAGGGTGGCGATGGGGTCTTTGACGTTGAAGAGAAAATCCTCCGGATTTTCCCGGCTGAACTGGACGTCCCAACCGGCCAGCACGATGTTCAGATCGCCGGTCAGCATGGAGGATTCGTCCTCGTAGCCGCGCTCGGAGATGCGCCCCCCGGCTCCGCTCCGGTAGCCGAACTCGGAGACATCGACGCGCCGGGTCTTCACCTTTACCAGGCGGTCGATCGGGTAGGGCAGGTGGAAATGCAGCCCGGGGCCGACCGTCTTCACCTGCTTGCCGAAGCGCAGGAGAACGCCCTCCTCCTCGGCATCGACCTGGTCGATGCTGGTCGCCAACACCAAACCCACGATCAGCACGATGGGGATCCACGCGTACTTCCATGGGTTAAACTCGACCTCGCGGCCGTCGGGGAATTCTACTCTCACGGTTCAAAGGGAGGAGTCTTCCGGGGAATCTGTCAACCCCTGCCGGTCAACCCACCCCGCCCATCGTATTTATTATTTGATTGTCCTTGCTTTTCAGGGTGGGTTGTTCAGGCTGGAAGTCTTTGGGATTTCAAATCCCGCCCGGGTCGTCAGGCCCGGGTTCCCGAACGGTCTTCATCGATGAGAGATTGGGAGGGGTTTCCAACCACATTCATCGAACCCCGGCGAGTTTCTCGCCCTTTCTCAACATGACCATCAACTCATTCGAGGCCCTGCCATTGGCGGAGCCCCTCAAACTCGCTTTGCGTGAACTCGGCTACGAGACACCTTCTCCGATCCAGGCCCAGGCGATACCGCCCCAGCTCGAGGGTCGGGACATGATCGGCTGCGCGCAGACCGGAACCGGCAAGACGGCGGCCTTCGCCCTGCCGATTCTGCACCACCTTTCCACCCGGCCCGAGCGGGCCTACGCGAATTGCGCGCGGGCTCTCGTCCTCACACCGACCCGCGAACTCGCCGTGCAGGTGGGGGATAGCTTTTCCCGCTACGGGCGGCACCTCGACCTCCGCCACGCCCTCGTTTACGGCGGCGTGAACCAGCACCACCAGGTCAAAGCGATGCGCCGGGGGGTGGATGTTCTCGTGGCCACGCCCGGACGCCTTCTCGATCTGATGAACCAGGGGCATGTTTCCCTGGAGCAGGTGGAGTTTCTCGTTCTCGACGAGGTGGACCGCATGCTCGACATGGGCTTCGTCCACGATGTCCGGAAGATTGCCGCGAAAATGCCGGCCAAGCGCCAGACGGTCCTCTTTTCCGCGACGGTCAGCAAAGAGGTCCGCGCGGTCGCCGATCGGTTCGTGCATGATCCCGTCCAAGTGCGGATCGATCCCGGGCAGCCGGTGGTCGAGCGCATCGACCAGCGGGTCTGCCATGTCCGGGCGGAGAACAAGCTTCCCCTGCTCCGGTTTTTTCTCTCCGACAAGGCGGGTGTTCCGACCAACGGGCGGACGCTCGTTTTCAGCCGGACCAAGCACGGGGCCGACAAGCTTTCGAAAAAGCTCAACGGGATGGGTTTTTCGACGGAGGCGATCCACGGAAACAAGACCCAGGCGTCCCGCCAGAGGGCGCTCAACCGTTTCCGCGACGGACAGGTGCCCGTGCTGGTCGCCACGGATGTGGCCGCGCGCGGGATTGACGTGAAGGACATCGACCTCGTGGTGAATTTCGACCTGCCCAACGAGGCCGACACCTACGTCCACCGGATCGGGCGCACCGCCCGGGCCGAGGCCTCCGGGCGGGCGATCAGTTTCTGCGACGACGGTTCCCTTTCGGAACTCGGCCAGATCGAGCGCCACCTCGGCCGGGCGATCCGGCTGCAGTCCGAGCACCCCTACCACCACGCGGGGATGGCCAAAAAGGCCTTCCGCCCGGAAGCCGGCGGAAAGCCCGGCAAGAAAGGCGGGGATCCCTACCGCCGCGGTGGCGGGAACAATCGCGGCGGTTCTTCGGCCCGGCCTTCCAACGGTCGCAAGGGGTTCGCCAAAGGGCCGCGCCGGGCGGGCGCGAACAACCGCCCGGCGGGGAGGTCCGCACGATGACTACGGCGACCGCCCCCATGGAGGAAGCGCCGGCGGCGGAGAAAGACCGCGGCCTGGCGGCGGCCGGCAAGCGGGCGATGCGGGCGACCGCGTCTTTCGCCCGCGAGCGCAAAGGCAAAAGCTGGTGGGTGGTGCTCTCCTCGATCACTCTGCTCGCGCTGGCTCTGGCCGGCACCTTCCCGGTCTGGGCGTGGCCTTTCCGGCTCGTTTCCTCGCTTCTGGCCGCGCTGCTCATGGTGCGGGTCTTCGTCATCTACCACGATCACCAGCACCGGGCGATCCTCTCCAAATCCGTCGCGGCGGACCGGCTTATGAAGGTGGTCGGCGTGCTCCTTCTCGCGCCTCCCAGCTCGTGGAAGCACTCCCACGACGCCCATCACGCGCACAATTCCAAGCTTCACGGCAACGACCTCGGTTCGTTTCCGACCATGACCTGCGAGCGCTACCGATCATCCTCCTGGAAGGAGCGGCTCCGCTACCGGATCAGCCGCCATCCGCTGACGATTCTTTGCGGGTATCTGACCTCCTTCGCGTTCGCCATGTGCCTGGAGCCCTTTCTCGAAGATCGGCGGCGCCATTTCGACGGACTCCTTTCCCTCCTGGTCCACGCGGCGATCATTGCCGCCGTCGGCGTCTTCTTCGGCTGGGCGGGGGTGCTCTTCACCATCGTCCTCCCCTTTGGGGCGGCCAGCGCCCTGGGATCCTATCTATTCTACGCCCAGCACAACTTCCCGGGCGTTTCGCTGATGGATGAGGACGGCTGGACCTACGAAGGCGCGGCCCTCGAATCCTCGAGTTTCATGCAGATGCCGCGCGTTCTCCACTGGTTCACGGGAAACATCGGCTACCACCACATCCACCATTTGAACGCAAGAATTCCCTTCTACCGCCTCCCGGAAGTGTACGAGGCCCTGCCGGACCTGCAGAAGGCCAAGCGCACGAGCCTCGCCCCCGGGGACGTGCTCCGCTGCCTCCGGCTGAAGGTGTGGAATGTCGGGGAGCAACGGCTCGTCGGGTATGGCGCGGTGAAGAATTCGGAAGGCTGAACCGGTTCGAATCGCAGAACACGGGAAGGCCACCGGCCACGGGAGAGAGGCCGAAGAGCGCCAGAAAAAGACCCGCTCCCAGGGTACTTTCTTCACCGATCCCGCATCAGGGATCGCCCGGGCCCGGCTGTCGCCCCTTGCTCACAATTCCCAAAACAGCGGGACAAGGATCACGGTTCCGACCGCATAGAGCAGATTCAGCGGCAGGCCCACCCGCAGGAAGTCGGTGAACCGGTACGCGCCCACCCCGTAAACGAGGGTGTTGGTCTGGTAGCCGATCGGCGTGGCGAAGCTGGCCGACGATCCGATGCAGCAGGCGATCGCGAACGGCCTCGGATCCGCCCCGATGCTCAGGGCGAGGGTGATCGAGAGGGGGACCATGAGGACCACCGTCGCGTTGTTCGAAAGGAATTCGGTGAACACGCTGCTGGTGAGGTAAACCACGGCCAGGAGGACGAGCGGCCGCCAGCCGGGGGCGACGAACGCTTCGACGGTCGTGCTGGCGAAATCGGCGAATATTCGCGAGGCGCCGCTGGTCGCCATCGCCTCGCCGAGACCGAGCATCCCGTAGATGAGCACCAGGATTTTCCACTCCACCGAACGGTAGCCCTCCTGCGGCTTGAGGCACCCTGTCAGGAACAACACGCACACGCCGAGAATCGTGGCGATCACGATCGGCATAAGGTCGAACGTGGCGAGGGCGACGACTCCGGCGATGACTCCGACCGCGATGGGGGCTTTGCGCCGCCGCGTGTCCGCCGGCACCGCCGGGCGGTCGAGCAGCACGAGATCGCCGCTCCGGCGGAGGGCGTCCAGCGATTCGTCGGGACCGAGCAGGAGGAGTGTGTCGCCCGGCCGGACGACGGTTTTCTGGATTTCCGTCCGGAGGTTTTTTCCTTCGCGGTGGACGGCGAGGATGATGGTGCGGAAGCGCTGGCGGAAATTCAAATCCTCGATCATCCGCCCGGCCGCCGGGGAGTTGGGGGCGACCATCGCCTCGATGATCGACCCCTGGCGGGCCGCGATCGGCTCGAGGTCGGCGTCTTTCTCAGCCGTGAGGATGATCCCCTCGAATTCGCGGGCCTCCGCGATGCCGGACGGGCGGCAGGCCAGAAGCACCCGGTCCCCCCCGCGGAAGATGACCTCGTGCAGGTTGCCGGGCACCGGAGACCCCCCGCGGATCAATTCGACGAGGCGGATTCCTTTTTCCCTGAGAATGCGCGTTTCCTTCACTCGCTTTCCAACGAGCGGCGAGTCCCCCCGGACGAAGGCCTCGGCGAGGTATTCCTTGCGGGCCTCTTCCGGAATCAGGGCGCCGAGGCTCTCCCGGTCCGGCAGGAGCCATTTTCCGAAGAGGGTCAGGTAAAGGGTGGCCACCACCGCGATGGGCAGGGCGACCGCCGCGAACTCGAACATGCCGAACGGCTCGTACCCGGCTTCCATGAGAAGGGAGGAGCCGAGGATGTTCGTGCTCGTCCCCATCAGGGTGCAGGTTCCCCCGAAAATGGACGCGTAGCTCAGGGGGATGAGGAGTTTCGAGGCCGGAACCCCGAGGTCGCGGCTCAGGCTGATCACCACCGGGAGAAGGATCACCACGACCGGTGTATTGTTGATGAAGGCCGAGATCAGCGCGACCGGAAGGATCAGCAGAACAAGGAACTGGCGGTAGCCGAAGCGGGTGGTCCGCTGGAGAAGGCCCGTGAGAGAGGAGATAACGCCGCAGCGCTCCAGCCCGGTGCTGATGATGAACATGGAGGCGATGGTCAGAGGGGCCGGATTGGCGAAAACATCAAGGAGATCCGGAATCGCGGGCAGGCGGGATCCCGGGAAGAGGGCCGCCGCCGCCGCCAGACAGCCGAACACGCTCAGCGCCGTCAGGTCCGCCGGAATTTTCTCCCGGGTAAAACTGAGGATGGCCCCGACCAGCAGAGCCAAAACGAAGAAAATCTCCCAATTCATCCGAGCTGCGGAAGATGAAGGTGTCCCCCGCCCCTGGCAACTCCGGAGATGGGGGGCACCGAAACCACAAGTGCGTGGAGAAAATCGTAAAAAATCGCGATTTTGAAATGGGCCGATATTCCATCGGCTGAGGGAGGGCGGCTGTCCTCAGCCGCCGCATTGCGGGGATGAGAATGGAAAGCCACGGAATAAATTCGGCGGCGCGGGAATCTTCCGGAAGTTGATCGGATACCCCTCCGGCGTAACACGGCGGCTGAGGGAGGGCGGCTGCCGTGCCACGGCGTAGCAAGATCTCGGGTCGGTTGCTGTCAGCGGGATTTGTCTGGGGGGCGGTCACAAAACAATACGAAGTTTTGCGAAGACGGGTCCTCAGCCGCCGCATTGCGGGGATGAG
>CAZDRT010000092.1:0-13050 GCA_964507815.1 uncultured Puniceicoccaceae bacterium | reverse complement strand
TGCGGCAGATTCTGGGGCGCCTGCGGGATCATCGGATGGTTCGCACCCAGCGGGCATCCGACGATGATTCATTCGACGCTTCGACAATTGAAATCCTTCCCACGCTGCACCGGGCCATTCCTTTTGATGACCCCTCCGACTGGGAAGACCAATGCGCCCTGTATCGCGGTGCCAACGAAGAGGTCGAAGTAGATGAATCTGATCCGAAAACGGAGGACCAATCATGAGCGACCGCATCCTGCTTACGCGGATCATCGCCGTCAATTGGTACGGCTTCACCCAGATCATTGATCTGGAAAGAAACACCCTCATCTCTGGCGCTTTCGGCACGGGAAAATCCGCCCTTCTCGATTTGATCCAACACGTCATGCTTGGCGATGGATGGAAGGCGAATCGGGCTGCCAGCGGCAAAGCCAGGGGGCGCGATTTGGTCGGCTACTGCCTGTGCGACACCAATTTTGAAAAGAACGGCGAGCGCCACTTTTTGCGCCCTAGCGGTGCTACGGTGATCGCTCTTGAATTCACCAAGCCTGCCGCACGGAACCAAGAGCCGGAACGCGAGACCTGGGGCCTGCGCATCGAATATTCCAATCCCACCGCCACACCCAAAAAAACTCACTTCTGTCTCCCCGATAGGTTGGAGTATGACTCGCTCACCAACGGCGAATCCCTGCTCGAAGACGAGCGGTTCCGGTCGTGGATCCGCCGCGAGTACGGGACGGACTGTCTCTTTGCCCGGCAGCGAGATTACCTGGAAGAAATGGCCACGGCGCGGCATCTCTATTTCGACAGCAAGTCCTTCCGCATGACTTTTGCCAGAGCCATTGCTTTTGAGCCGGAAGACAACGTTGAGAAATTCATCCGGGAGTTTATTTTGGAGGAGAGTCCGCTCCAGATTTCCGAAGTGCGAGAATCGCTCCAGGCGTATGAGGATGTCCGCCGCCGCTTGGGTCAACAGGAGGACGAGGCACATCATTTGCGCGAAATCGTCCGGCACCACGAGAGCCATCTGGCCGCGGCGAAACAGTCGGCCATATTGGGGCATCTGGAATTGATGCTGAAAGCGCGCCAGCAAGAGGAAATCCGTGACCGCCACCAGGCGGAAATCACCCGCCTGGAACAAGCGCACGCCGGGAACCGGCGGAAGCTGGAGGAAAAAGAGAATAAAGCGAAGTCGGTCGCAAATCTGCTGAAAGAAGCCAACCGTCTGGTCCATGCCGATCCGGAGGCGGGAAAGCTTTCTGAATTGAAAAAGCGGACGGAGGAGTTCGAAGCTGAACTGCACGTTTTGACGGAGGCGCGAAAATCGATCCAACAGTTTCTGCGGGATCGTCAACAGGCTTGGGGCGATTGGCTGCGGCACGGAAAATCCCTGGGCTTCGGCGAGTTAAAAACCTCCTTGGAAGAAGCGGGGGCCACCCTTGCGGATCTGGCTGAAGGAAGCGAAGGCGAACGTCTTGCCATGGTGGCACAATTGGGCGAGAAATTTAGCGAAATCTGGAAGGAAACTTGGAAGGCCTTGGAGCCCCTCAAGGTCGAGCACAGCGATATCCAAGAACGCCTTCGCCAAATTGACAAAGACCTCGACCGCTTGAAAAAAGAGCAGACGCCCGGGGATTTTCCACTCTACGAGGCCCTCCGGGAAGAATTTGGCGACAAAGTCAAACAACTGGGCCGAGAGATCGAGGTGAACTTACAGGACGACGAATGGTGGGCGGTCCTCGAAAGCCTTCTGGGCAACGAACGCTGGCTCATCGTTCCCGCAGACGAAAAAGTGTACTCCGAGGCATTGTCCCGACTCCCGCAAAGCGGAGGGTCCGGGCGGGAAGCCCTGCTCAACCCGTCGGAGGTAGTTGACTCTGGATCTGGTAACGCCTCCGGCGGTGTGCTCGACAAGCTGGAGATCGGTGACGCCCGGATCCGCGCACGCCTGTCCGCCCTCATCGGGGACATCGTGTGCGTTGGCAATGCCGAAGAAGCGGAGGCCATTGAGGCGCGGCGGACACTGGCCCCGGACGGGTATTTCAAGGACATCCCCGTCCGGCGGATTTTGCCGGTCGAGGGGGTTCCCCTGACCATGGGAAAACTGGGCCTGCGGCGAATGGAGGAGTCTTTGTTGCGGGAGCAAACCGAGCTTTCCTCCGGGCGGGATAAACTCCAGCGGCGGATTGATGACGCGAACACTTGGTTGGACGGCGGAAAACGAACAGGGCTCGGGAGTGCCGACAAGCCGGAACGCTCCGGCGAAATCGAGCGCATTCCCAGATTGGAGGCCGAACTCGGCACGATCAGGGAAACCGTCAAATTGATCGAGACGCCCGAGAGGATGGATCGCTTGAAGCGCCAGGAGGAGTTATCCGAGGAACACAACCAATTGCAGGGCGAAATCGGCATCCTGAAGAAGGAACTGTCGACTTTTGAAACGGATGTGGCCAAGCCGAAGGACGGCAAAAAAGCCGCCGAAGAGGCCCTGCAAGAATGCGAACTTCGGATAACGGAGAGCCGAGTGGCACTCTCCGGGAAATTCGAAGGCATTCTCGATGACGAATTGGTCCGGGTTCGTGAGAGTTGGATGGCCGGAGAAACGGGGTGGGGCGAACGCTTTGATGCCCTCCGGAAAGAATTTTCCGCTGCCGAGCTTCAGGCATCCAACCAAAAGCATGACCGCAACGAGGCGAGGCGGGCACTGCAGGACGCCCGCAACGACGATGGATCGCGAAAGCATCCCCAGTATTTGACCGATTTTGACCTGAACGAAGACGGGAATGAGCCTTGGGCCAACCGCTTGAATCAACTGGAAACTGTCGAGCTGGAGAACAACCGCGCCCTGGCCGAGAGCCGGAAACAGGAATGGCAGAAGCGCCTGCAGGAACAGGTCTTGAACGAATTGACCCGGCGGATGCAGGAGGCCGAAGCGGTAATCAAATCCCTGAAGCGGCACTTGAGCCAGCCGGTTGGCAATTACCGCTACGAGATCAAACAAAAGCGAGATCTCTCCGGCTACGGCAATTTGTGGCAACTGCTGAATACGGGGTTTGAAGGGACGGACCCACTGGCTGTGGCGGCAGGCGACCCCGGCATCGAGTCGGCCATGGAGGAACTCATGGCGGCGGTCAACGCTGGGGAAGACGCCAAAGAGAAGGCAGCCCGGTTGCTGGATTACCGCAACTACCACCGTTACGATATAGAAATGGTTCCCGTGGGCGAGGAGGGTTCCGCCGGTATTTCCCTCAGCCGCAGTAGCCGCAATCTCAGCGGCGGCGAAAGTCAGGCTCCCTTCTTCATTTCCATGCTGGCCGCCTTCCGCCGCGTTTACGACCGTGGCAACCACCGCTCACGGGGTTCCAGCCAGATCGGTCTGGTGGTCATGGACGAGGCCTTTTCCAAGCTCTCCAGCGACGGCATCGAAGACTGCCTGGCCCTCGCCCGAAGCTTCGGCCTGCAACTGATCCTGGCCTTCCCCCCCGAAAAGCTGGGAGTCATGATCAACCATGCCCAGACGGTGATCGTCTGCCAAAAGCAAATGCGGACCGGTGGGGATGGCGTCCCGCTGCAAATCCAAAACATCCCTATCCGAATGACCATTGACGAAGCACTGGAGGCGCTGGACTGAGGTGAATCCGAAAGACTCTCCCGTTGGACAAGTCCTCTTCGCACAATGGCAAAGAGCCCGCGGTCTGGTTGCCTCGCCCCGCTCCCGCCCCTTTTCCCGGACGTGGGCTCGCCTTGAAGAGGCGGGATTGTTTCCCAGCGCTCACGAGGAACAGGACGCTGTGCGGGATCTACGGGATTTGGAAGCGGACGGCTGGGTGATTCTCACTGCGGAGCGGTACTATCGGCATCGGATCGCCACGATAAAAATTCCCCTCGCCGTAGAGCCGAGGTGGAAAGAGGCGTTTGGGTTTACCGAACCCACGGACGATCAACGAAAACAAATCGGGGAATGGCCTTGGTCGGAAAAAATGACTTTCCTCAAGGGTACTCGGGTAAATGTTCCCTTTGAGGATTTGCGCGCCATTGATGGATATCTCGGGAACGCCTCCGGGAACGAAATTCTCCTGCCCATCAAAGAGCGGTCTCTGCAAATTTTCGGGGACGAAAAGCGACTGGATGAACTCTTCCGCAATTCGATCATCTTCGGAAATGGCCGCCTCGGCTTGGAAGATTTAGGCTGCTACCTTGTTCCCGAACCCCTGCCTTGGTCCCGGGGGGCACGCCGCGACGGACCAGTTATCGTCATTGAAAATGCGGCAACGTGGGAAAGCTTCCGCCAATGGGACAGAAGGCGCCCTCAATTCAGTGCAATTGTTTATGGGGGAGGAGAACGTTTTCGGGAGGGAGTTCGACACCTATCGGAAATTTTTCGGGAGATTGGTGGCGAACGCCCCCTTTATTATTTTGGCGACCTTGATGCGGCAGGTTTGCGAATTCCACGTCTAGCCGACAAAACTGCTCGCCAAGAAGGATGGATCGGCGTTCGACCCCACAGCAAAAGCTACGCGCAGCTCATCGACCGAATCGCTATGGTTTCGCCCAAGCCGCAACCGAATAAAGATTGGCCTTCGGATGCGGATTTCTCCTGGTTGAACGGATTTTCGGAAAAAGTCCGCCCACTTTTGCGGCAATACGGACGTATCGCCCAGGAATGGTTGAATCTAGAGTGCTTGCTGGCGGATTAAATTTGTTCGAGTGCTTCGCGGAGTTGGGTAGCTTTTGAATTCATCGATTAGATTGAGGGAATGGCTTTGACGACGGATTGAAACTGCACCTCGTTTATTTGGGCTACGGAAAGACGGGGGCGTGTTAGCAGAGGGCAATCCACCAGCTCTTGAATCGCTTTCAAAGCTTCGAGATTGATCGGAGGATCGAAGGTCTGCATCGGCACGGCATCGATGGCCACCCACTTGGCTTCATTGGCGGTGGGGTCTGCGTAGGGTTGTCTGCTCATCTCCAAGATCCCGTAGATAGCTTTTTCCCCAATGTTATTGTAGAAGAGTGCCTGATCTCCGATGCGCATCCGACCGATGTTCTTCGATGCCTCGGGGTTGCGAATGCCCTGCAGTCGAAAAAGGTTGCGCATGAGGACGTCGTCCCAGTTTCGGTTCTGGTAGGGGCTGCGGATGAGCCAATACTGGATAGCTTTTTGGTTCATGGATTGCTGATGTCTGAATTTTTCTCTTCGATAATCTGCCACTCTCCTCCTTTGGCGGGACCAACTCGACGGAGCGCACGGGAGCGTTGCCAATGCGTTAATGTCCGCGTAAGCAGAGGTATTGATTGTGAGCTGAATTGCATAGAAGCAATTATGCGTGCAATTAAGGGAGCGAATTGCACGCAATAAGGCGGCCGTGCAATTTTTGGTGCAATTAAGACTCTGAATTGCATCGGGAATTGCATCAATTCAATTGTAGTGCAATTAATACTCACGTTTCTCCTTTCCATAGGTAACGGGAGCCCGCGCCATGTCCTGATCGCGAAATTTGCGCTCCTTCATCGATCAGTTCATGCATCAGTCGTATGACTTGATTGCGGTCATAGTGGGTGATCGCACGGATCTCCTTGTTTGTAATGCCGCCTTCTCCACGTTCCGCTCGCTGCTTTAGCATGCTCAGAATGCGGGTCTTGGCACCCTCCCAGTCGATGCGTCGCTGCGCTTCATCGAGACCTCCGGGGCGCAGTCGCTGGGCCAGTGACGGGCTGAGCACCCAATAGGCCCCGCGCCCGGTGCCGCCTCTTTCGATGTAGCCGCGCTCCCGCTCCATCCGACTCAGCGTGTTGCGCATTTGCGCTTCCGAGCGCTGGCAGAGACCCGCTGCCTGGTTGGTTTCAAGCTCCGCACGTCGGAGCAGGTATTGGATGACGAGGAGTTCGTCCAGCCCCGGCATGTAGCCGTCGCGGGTTTCCTCGGCCACAAATTTCCTGAACTCCGGGACAACTTGCTGGTTTAAGAAGTGAACGGTGACCGAGTCGCCGGACTCGGTGATCTGCGGCGGCTCCTTGCCCTCGATCAACATGGACTCGAACATCCGTCCGACGCCCAGGTTGGATCGGTTGACCAGTCGGAGTTTGGCCAAGGCTTCGACCAGTGCGGGATTCCGGGGCACTGGCGGATGATGGAGGATATTTCGCTCGTTGATGCCTCCGATAAAGCCGCCCGGGTTACTGATTTCCAGCTGTTTCCCATACTGCTTTACCAGGATGGGACCCGGCAGCCGAAAGTCCGCGTGGCAAAAGGCGTTCATGAGTGCCTCCCGAAGAGCGATTGTGGGGTAGGCCCGGACTTCCGGGTGGATAAATCCGAGTTCGAGGGTGGCAATCGGATTATCGAGATGGACGCGCTGTTCCAGTTCGCGGAGCGCGACGGGCAGGGCATCACTGCCGTCCTTGCGGTCACTGTAGCGGGTGTCCGAGTTCATCCGCAGAAAGGTCCAGACGTAGGAGGGGAATTCTTCCAGGATGGCTTCCCGGTTGCCACATAGGAGCAGTCCCGCCTTGGTCAGCTTTCCTTTTTTGAGTAATTGCAGTTGGCTCAGGAAATCCTCATCCGAGAGTTTGAGCAGATCGCGCGGAGCTTTCTCCTCGGCGGCGATGGTTTTCAGCGCCTCCATTGCCGTGGCTGAGATTCGCGGTTGCCAGTCTCCGTCAACGACGTTGGCCGTCGCATCGGACTCGCCGGTCTCCACCATCAACTTTTTCCGCAGGGTGCCGGTCAAAGGGTTGCAGTCCTTGCCGATGCGGATCTTGGCGCGGCCACTGGTATCCGTGTAGGGCGGCATCCCGGGAAAGATTTGCATGGCGAGCAGGCGACCCGTGCCCTCACTCACGAAGATTTCTTCGAAAACGGGGGTCAGCTTAGGGTCGGTTGTATCGTAAACCGCCTGCTTCAATCGGTTGACGTCAATTTCCGGCGGCACGCCCCTGACCGCCTTGCTACGGCCTTTCACCTTATCGGCCACCCCGAAGACCACCGTCCCGCCCCCACCGTTGGCCATGCAAACCGCCATTTCGACGACCAACTTGACCATGTGGTCCAGGCTGCCCTTCCACTCCTTGAAATCCAGATCCTGCCCTTCGAGTTCGTCCGGAATGACGGAGTCGAGCTGATCCAGCAAATCTAGGATGTCGGGTTCGTTTCTCATGGTTTAAGTGTCGGTTGGACGGCTTTAATGACTAAATCGCGGATGACTGGATTAGACAACTTCGCTATGATTGGAGTTAAGTTTTTGGTCTGGTCCCAGTGGAGCCCATCATCAAAAATGATGCGTAGGAGGTAATGGAACTCCGGAATTTCCGCACCGCGCTGGTGCGCCCAATCCAGCTTTCTTCGCCAGTAGATTTCTTGGGGCTCGGGGGTCATCGGCGTGGTGGGTTGGGCGGAAACACTGATACCGGGATACGGGCGAACGCAGTCGCGACAAGGAGGACGGGACGGATGGTGGGTGATAATTGCGAAGGCATGTACTCCAAAACTATGGTAAAAATACCCTGCCGTGGTTGTAAAGCCCCAATGGCGGCATGATTCGGAGAGTTTCTACGGTGGACAGGAGACAGGGTTCGCCGCCTCATGCAGGAAAGAACGCCGCAAGCTACGCGAGGTCTCCCATGCCCCACCGCGACCGAGGATCGACCGAGGCGGGGTCGGCAGGGTGCCACTCTCTCGCAACGGGGGAATTGTGCCTTCAAGTCTTCTTCGTGCTACCGGTCACCATTGCCTGTCGGCACTGTGGTCCTTTCGGACTGCGGAGGTCCTAACCCGCTCATGTTCAACAGCGCAAGGATGCGTTGCAAGGATGCACTTTGATTCCTGAGCGAAATTCGCTCCCTTCGGACGAGAGAATGTGTGAGTTTTTCGATGGGTAAAAAGTGATATAACCCGTTGTATAAAAGGTTTTTGAAAATCCTGATTTCTGACACGGGATTGGGATGGGTTTTGTCAGGAATCAGATTTCGGCATCCAACCAGTTGAAGTTCTTGCAGACTGCGGCTGGCGCTCCACAATATGGCTTAACGTTGATGTATTTTCAGAAGAAAAGCGTTCCGAGGTGATGTCGCGCATCCGGTCGGGAAACACGCGGCCGGAGCTGTCCCTGCGATCCATTTTGCATCGGCTGGGTTATCGGTTCACGGTTGCCGGGCCGAAAAACAAGACCCTGCCGGGTCGACCGGATGTTGTTCTTCCACGCTGGAATACGGTCATCCTGGTACACGGTTGCTGCTGGCACGGGCACGAGGGTTGCGGGAACTTCCGGTTGCCGCGAACAAGAGCCGGTTGGTGGCGGGCGAAAATCGAGGGAAATCGTGCGAGGGATCTTCGGAACGAGAAAGCTCTGACCGCCCTCGGATGGCATGTCGTGACCGTGTGGGAGTGCGCACTGAGAACCCCGGAAGCCCGCGAATGGTTGGCCGAACGTCTGCCCCGCCTGATCGGGGGATAGGTTCGAAAGTCCGGGCGGAAATCATTCCTCCGGGAAGAATCCTTCCTGCCGCGCCCTTCGTTCGGCCTTTTGCAACACGGCGCACTGCCTTTCGGTCGGGACCTTTCGGGGGAGGGAGCAGGCAATGTTGAGGACCCCGATCTCCTTCGGGCTCAGTTTCCGACTGCCGCGGTTCCATTCGCGGAGCTGCTTCCAGAATTCGGCCCCCCGTTCCACAATTTCGGACTGGATTTGGATCGAGCTTTGGATCACCTGGGTTCTTTTTCCTTCCCTGTGCTCCTCCCGGGCGTGCTCGGCATCGAGGAGAAACCGGAGAATCTCTTCCGGCACCGCCATTTCAAGCTCCCGAATGCGGGTCCAGCACAGGTCTTTTTTCGCCCACTCACTGACATTCGTCGTAACACCATCCGGGGGGTTGCGGAGGGTTGCGTCGACTTCCGCCGCAATTTGCAGAAGAAATTCCAGAAGAACTTCCGGCACCCGTTGCAGGTCCCAAATTCCGAGGAGGTCAATCCCCTGTTCCGCCTCGCCCGCCAGCGAGGAGAATTTGGCGAGCGTGTAGGTTACAATGTTGGCCTTGTAACCCCCGTACCACGGGGCCTTCAATACGGCCCGATCCAGTCCCCTGAAAAGCACAGCCATCCCGATGGTACGCTTGAACCAGGTTTCGTGAAACACGGTATCGTCCTTTTCCCATTGGGCGCTGACCCTGCGCACGAGTCCCTTCGTCCTCGGAGTTCCCGAAAAGGCTTTCTGCGCTCCAAGGCTGACTTCCTGTGGGGATTCGTCGAAGGACAAAACGAATTTGGCCAGGTCGGTTTTCGTAAACATTTGTGACCGCGGGTTCTGTGCGAGGAAGCGTCTTTTTTCCGCAGGAGAGAGATGTGCCTGCTGGTTGGCGAATTGTCCCCTTGCCCTTTCGTAGAACCAGTGGCTTTGCTGAACCCCTCCTTCCGGGGAGGGAGCCCATATCCGGCGGGAGAATTCCTCGATCCGCAAATGAAACGGATGATTCGCAAAGAAATCCGCGGCGTTCACCCGGTTCTGGGTGTTCGAGTATTCGGAAATCTTCGGAACAACGGTCTCCACTTCCGCCGGGGCTATCACCGACAGCTTCACCTGAACATGGACTTCGGACAGCCCGGCCTTGTCGTTCCGGCGGGCGGTGAAAATCGATGCGGTGGTTTGGCCGCCGTTTACGATCTGGAGATTGCGAACAGCGACAATATTGCCGGTGTCAGGGTCGAGGACAACATCCTCGGCGGTGGCGGAGAGGCCGTTGTTGTAGGAAAAAAACATTCCGGGCTGGTGAACGATCGTGTTCCGGATGCCCTTGTTGATCTTGCCCCTGAATTGCAGGAAGGTCCGGACATTCTGTTCAAGAAGGCGTTCGCCGTAGAGGCCGTAGAGGTCCGCAACGAGATTGCCGGGCATCACGAGCAGAAAAGATCGAACCCCGCCTTCCCCTGTGTGAGCGGGCAGGCAGGGGAGGCCGGACGGGACAAAACCTGTCAGATCGATGTCCAGGTTCTCCCTCGTTTTGCCCGAAGCCTCGCTGCGGAAAATCCGCCCGAGATCCCAGATGTCGTAGCCGGTTTGAAAATCCCCCGCTTTCTCATCGGGAAGTTCGACCACGCGTTCGCTGATAACCGCGTTCATTCATCAGGTCGCCGAGTTTGGTGGCGACATAAAGTAGCGTCTTTCGAACGAGATCGACCATCTCGGGCGCGTATTCGCTGGCGGTCGTGGGTTTATTCATGGACTTGCGATGGTTCGAACAAGTTTGGCAGAATCGCCTCGGCGGCCTCATTGGAGCGTTCCGGGTGATTCTTCAAATCAAGGTAAACCTGGACCGGATGTGCGCACTGGATTTGGTTCCGCTCTGTCGTACCGTAGAAGACGCCTTCGTCCTTTGGGAGGACCAGCCAAAGATTGGCCCCCGTAGTCTGTTCCCCGAACGAGATTTTCGAGAGGATGTTCGCCTCCGGCTCTTTCGCTACGTAAAATATGGTCAATCGGAAAGAGGCGGCGGGCTGGATGAGCCAAGCGCCAGCCATCCCGGTTGCAGCGTATTTCAGCTGGCCTTCGCGAAATATGTTGGCCGCCCTTTTTAGGAGTTCGGTTCCGGATCGGACGGGCATATGCCCCCTGATGATCCTGTGCTGATCAAAGTCGTAGACTTCCCGCCACGATTTCAGCAGCAGATCCGGGTTTGCGGGGCGTAGCAGCCCAGATGCATCGCGCTGGATGAGTTCTTTCTCTTCCAAGCCGTGAACAATGCGGCTGGTGAAGCCCTCGTCGAGTCCAGCTTCTCTCGCTAGTTCGCTCTGGGTAAAGTCCCTTCGGGGTGAGGCGAGCAGACAGCGGGTAATCCGGGCGCTCTTCGGTGCAAAAAAGTTTTGGGGGCGCCCGCGCGTTTTGAAGCGGTTGGGCTGCCCGAGTACATGGATCCGAAGCCACGAGCCCGATTTGAGCAAAGCGTTTCCGGAAAGATCCAGCCAGTTGATTCCTGCCTTTTCACAGAGGTCGCGACCGACCTGTCCCATATAAGGGACGATGACTAGAGGAAGGGTCTTGGATGCGTTTCCACCTGATTCGGCAACCTGCCGGATCGCGGATCCAACGGCTGCGGCGTCTCCGCTGGCACGGGTTGCACAGGCAAAACACAGATTGGCCATCCGGACAATAAAATCGGCTCCTGAAGGATCCCCGTGGTCTTCGGTCTTGATGCTAACGGCCTCCGAATCCAAGATCTGTCGCAGAATATCCCGGACCTCTCCAGGGTAACCGGACTTTGGTGGCGGCTTCATAGTTGTCTAAATTGAATTAGTTTACCCATGGGTCAAGTTTATTAATTTAAACAAGCCAGGTCTTCGTGGCGTAGCGATTGTTCGGAATACCAGAGGCGTGTCGGGAGATCCTTTATTTTCTCGAAGAGAACAACATGGTGAAACCAAGGAAGTCCGAGGAGAAGATCGGGTGGAAATGGCAATTGTGCAGCAGGCTGCTGCATTAATTTGGAGGCGGGCACTGGCAAGGCAGGCGGGTCGCCATATTCGCGGGCGAATCGCATCATGTATTTAAGATTTCTTTCGGAAAAACCTTTTTGCTCGGGCAGTGCGTTTTTCAGATCCGCTGCGAGGCGGGGAATGACCGCAGCACCCCAGCCTTCGGCTTCTTGCCGGGCGGCGATCATGCGTTCGCTTCGGTTTTAAGATTTTTGCTTTCATGGCGGTTCAGATGGTGGTGGCGTCTATTTCCGTTCCTTAACCATCTTTCAAGGTGAGGAAAGGCGGATGCTGCCGCCGCGGCCGCGACCCGTCTCGAGGACGCCCTGTTTGATGAGGCTGTTGCGAACCTGGGTGTAGTAGAGTTCATCCCAGCCGAGGGTTTCGCGGAGTTTTTGATTGCCGGCTTGGCCGTCGAGGCTTTTCAGGGTTTCAAGAAGCTGGGCTTCGGGTGATCCGTTGGAAAGGTTTGGGTGATCAGCCCCGCGATCGCTAGCGGTGTCTGCGGGAGACGGGGCTGCGGGTGGTTCCGGAGCGGGGGCTGGAGCCGGTGCTGAGGGTGCTTTTGGGGCGGGGGATGCTGGTTTTTTCGCGGACTCCGCGGGTGCCTTGGTTGCGGGAGCCGGGGTCGGGGGTGTCGAGACGGCCTTGGGGCTGGCGAGGGCGGTTTCGGTGGCTCCGAGGCCGCTGTAGTTTTCCGGATGGCAGGAGAGGAGGAGGATTTGGAGGTTGAATTGGCTGGCGCGATAGAGAAGGGATTTTAGTTTTTCGAGGCGGTCGCGGTCGGCGTTGGTGAAGGCGTCGTCGAGGACGATGGGGAGGCAGTCGTCGTGGTCGGTGGCGAGGAGTTCGGCCATGGCGAGGCGGAGGGCCAGGGCGACTTGTTCGCGGGTGCCGTGACTGAGAGACTCGAAGTTGTGGACGCTGCCTTGGTGCCGGGTGCGGTCGAGTTCGAAACTTTCGAGTCGGGATCCGTCCTCGGCCCAGTGGAGTTTAGGATGGCTGCCTCCGAAGAGGAGTTGCAGGTAGGGGCGCACTTTGTCCTCGAGCGGACGGGCGAGGGCTGCGGTGGTGGCCTTGCGGGCGGCCTTGAGTCGCTCGAGAAGGTGAAGGCGGACATCGGTTTGGTGGCGGAGGGCGTTTTTCCGCCGCTCCAATTGCTCAACCCCGGCCGCGAGTTCTTTGCACTCCCGCTCGGGATCGGTGCTGCCGTTGCTTTTCAGCTCGGTCCGGGCGATGGTGATGCGTTGCTCTGCGTCGGCCAGGTTCCGGCGGTCTTTGTCGGCGGCGTCGGTCAGGCGTTGTTGATCGAGTTCCAGTTGGTCGGCACCCAGTTTTTCAAGGGCTGCGAGTTCCTGCTTTTCGGCGGCAGTGGCTTTTGCGAGTTGGCCTTCGGTGTCGAGAATGGCCTGGGTCCGGGTTTCGGTGTCGCCGGAGGTCTCAATGGCATACTTCCGCTTGCTCTCCAGTTCGTTGACGTTTTTCTGCGCGGACTGGTGTTTTGCGCGGGCGGTTTCGAGGGATTGTTCGGTTTTTCCGAGCTTTCCACGCAGGGCTTTTTCGGCGGCGACTGCATTTTGCTCGTTTTGTTCCGCTGAGTGGAGGGT
>CAZDRT010000091.1:0-13206 GCA_964507815.1 uncultured Puniceicoccaceae bacterium | reverse complement strand
CGAATCGGAAGGAAATGTTCCGGATCGCCTCAGAGGTTCAGCGTGAGCGTAAAATTCTGGGCTTTCGAAGGTGGGCGCTGAAGCAACCCACCTACTTTGGCGGACCGATCATGCAGTTTCATCCTGCTAAAAGCAGCGCGCTGAAGACAATGCTACGCCGCGTCAAGAGCACGCGGCGCTACGAATAATTCCGAATCCAGATCCCGGATCGCAGGCCTTCAGTCTGTCTCAATCCTCCCGTTCCCACGCATCTGGCATGCCTTTTGCGCGGTTCCTTCTGCGGGGTCCGAAACCGTTCGGATTTCATCGCGACACAATCACAAACAGAACCGAACCATCCAATGAATAACGAAACCACACTAAAAAATCTACAGACGGCGCTGGCCATGGAATTGACCGCCGCCCACCAGTATCAGGTCCACGCGGGCACCCTCACCGACTGGGGGATTGATCGCCTCGCCGCTAAGATGCGGGAGGAGATGCGGGAGGAACTGGGCCATTCCGATGACTACATCGACCGCATCATCTTCCTCAAAGGTGAACCGAACCTCGTTCTCGCGAAGACTCCGGTCGTCGCCGGATCGCTGGTCGAAATGTTCGAATCCGATCTGAAGGACGAGAAGGAGGCCATTAAGTTCTACACCTCGGCCGCCCGCCAGGCGGAGGAGGATGCCGACATCGGCACGAGACTGATTTTCGAGCGCATCGTGCTGGACGAGGAAGGCCACATGAGCTGGCTCGAACTCCAACTCGATCTGATTCAGAAATTGGGAGAGCCTACTTACATCTCCAAGCATATTTCGGCTCCCGGCGAAAGCTGAACCGGCATTGTCTTCGAGGAATTATCTTACGACGATTTGCTTGTAGCGACTGGCTTTACGCCAGGATCGAGCGGGCTTGCAGACCCATACGACTCGAATCGCGGGATAAACCCGCTCGCTACGATTGATAAAGAAGATACCGACCACTCCATCACTCCACCACTCTCGAAGCGAAGCGGAGACCCTCCGTAGCTCGCAGAGCGAAGGACGGGCACCACTCCACCACTCCATGAACATAACCATCCTAGGCGCGGGCGCGATGAGCGGTGCCCTCACCATCCCGTTCACTGACCGGGGGCATGGGGTGGCGCTCTGGTGTACCGAGTACGACGACGACATCCGCCGGGCGCTGACGGCGGGCGAGGCCCACCCCAAGCTGGATGTCCGCCTCCCGGATGCCGTCCGCCTCCACCCGCCCGAGGGGATCGGAGAGGCGTTGGCGGAGGCCGGTTTGGTGGTGCTCGGCGTGTCCACTCCGGGAGTTCTGCCGGTTCTCCGGCAGGCCGCGCCCCATCTTCGCGCGACTGCGCCGATTCTGACCGTGGCCAAGGGTTTTATCGCGAACAACGGAATCGCCGATCCCGTCCCCTCCGGCGTCCAGCGCGAGCTTCAAAAGCTGCTCGATGACGCCAGACCGGAGATCTTGGGGCTGGCCGGTCCCTCCATCGCCGACGAACTCGTCCGCCGCCAGCCGACCGCCGCCGCCATCGCCGGGGAATCCCACCCAAGAGCGGTCGAACTTTGCGAAAACCTCGCCACCCCCTACTTCTGGCTGGACCCGGTTCAGGATCCGAACGGTCTCGAAATCTGCCTTGCCTATAAAAACATTTACTCCATCGCCCTCGCCTGGCCGGAAGGCCTGAGCGGAAAGCGGAACCGGGCAAGCGCGCGCAATCTTTCCGCGATCCTGCTGCTGCGGGTAGTGGACGAACTGCGGAGCCTGATCGCTTTTCGACGGGGCGATGCGGATACCGCCAGCGGATGGTCCGGGCTCGGCGACCTGGTCGCCACGGCGGACGGAGGGCGGAACGGACGCTTCGGCCACCTGCTCGCCGCAGGCAACTCTCCCGATGAAGCGGTCGACATTCTGAAGGAGGAAGGCGTGCGCACCGTCGAAGGCCGGGAGGCCGCTGCGCACGGCGAGGAATACGCCGTGCAAACATTCGGCAGCGACTGGGCCACCCGGCTCCCCCTGCTCCATGCCATCCGGCAGGTACTGGAGGGCCGCGAGACCGTGGCTGATTTCATGGGCCGAATCGATGGCTTCCGTGCGAAAGGCACATTTAAACCTGAACCGGACAACCCCACCCGATGACGAAAACCCGGGCAGATAGTATGACCGCACGCTGGCGGAGGATTCTCGCCCCGGTGACGCACGCGTTCTCTTTCCGGGGAATCGGTTCCCCGCCCCCCGGTCGGGCGGTGCTGCTGACGCTTTTGCTACCGTTCGTTTTCCATGGCATTCTGGGCGCCGCACCGGATACGGCGGACGGCTCCGCCGGAGAAGCCACCCCGGCGGTCCTTCTCGAAGTGGAAGGCGCAATCGGCCCGGCCGTCGATGACTACATCGGACGCGCGTTCGAAAGCGCCGCGGAGATGGATGCGCCGGTCATTATTATCCGGATGAACACTCCCGGCGGCCTCGACACCTCCATGCGGGCCATCATCCGGAAGATTCTCGACTCGCCGGTTCCCGTCGCCGTCTATATAGCGCCGGAGGGAGCCCGGGGAGCCAGCGCGGGAACCTATATTCTTTACGCAGCCCACATCGCGGCAATGGCCCCGGCGACCAGCGTCGGGGCGGCGACCCCGGTTCAGATGGGCGGCATGCCCGGCGGCAAGCGGACCCAGGCCGGCGACAGCCCCTCCGGCACCGCCCCAGCCTCCGGGGAAGCCGAGCAGGGCGACGACGAGTCTGCCGACGGTTCTTCCGAAGCGATGCGCCGCAAGGCGGTCAACGACGCGGTCAGCTACCTGCGTGGCTTGGCCGAGCTGCGGGGGCGAAACGCCGAGTGGGCCGAAGAAGCCGTCCGGCGCGGCGTCACCCTGACGGCGAGCGAGGCTTTGGAGAAAAACGTCATCGACTTCAAGGTGGCCGATGTCGATGCACTGCTCTCGGCGATGGACGGGGTCACCGTCGAGGTCGGAGACCAAGATCGGGTGCTCGAAACCGAGGGGCGTACGGTCCGGTCGGTCGAGCCCGACTGGCGCACCGAACTGCTCTCCATCCTAACAAACCCCAACGTCGCCTATATTCTGATGTTGCTCGGCATCTACGGCATTATTTTCGAATTTTCCAACCCCGGAAGCCTAGTGCCGGGCATCGCCGGAGCCATCTGCCTGGTGCTCGCCCTCTTCGCTCTCCATCTTCTGCCGATCAACTACGCCGGAGCGGCCCTCATCCTTCTGGGGATTCTCCTCATGCTGGCCGAAGCCTTCGCGCCGAGTTTCGGGACACTCGGGGTCGGCGGCATCATCGCCTTTGTGCTCGGCTCGATCCTGTTGATCGATACCGACGCCCCGGGATTCGAACTGCACATGCCCGTCATCATCGGCGTGACGATCGCCAGCGCCTTCGTATGTATTTTTGTCTTCGCCATGGCGGTAAAGGCCTGGCGGCGGCCCGTGGTCAGTGGCCGAGAGGGAATCATCGGTGCCGAGGCCACCGCGCTCGGAAATTTTGACGGCGAAGGACGCGTCCGGCTCAAAGGCGAAATCTGGAAAGCCCGCACCAACACTCCGGTGAGCCGGGGAGAGCGGGTCAAAGTCAACCAGCTCGACGGGCTGACCGTTTCGGTCGAGCCGCTCGAAAACCACCAATCGGAAGAAAAACATCATGAATGAGATCATCAACAACATCTACACCATCGGACCAGTCGTCCTGGTGGTCATCCTCCTGCTGGCTTCGGCCATCCACATCCTGCGCGAATATGAGCGTGGCGTTGTTTTCCAACTCGGGCGCTTTTGGAAGGTGAAGGGACCGGGGTTTATCATCGTCATTCCCTTCATCCAGCAAATCGTTCGTGTGGATTTGAGAGTCGTTACCATGGATGTGCCCAGCCAGGACGTCATCTCCCGTGACAACGTGACCACGAAAGTGGACGCCGTACTCTATTTCCGGGTGGTCGATCCCCAGAAGGCGATCATCAACGTCGAGAAATACATCGCAGCGACCAGCCAGCTCGCCCAGACCACTCTCCGCTCCGTGCTCGGCAAGCATGAGCTGGATGAAATGCTCGCCGAACGCGACAAGCTGAACGCCGACATCCAGGAAATTCTTGACAAACAGACCGACGAATGGGGCATCAAGGTGACCAACGTCGAGATCAAGCATGTCGATATCGCCGAAAGCATGGTCCGGGCGATCGCCCAGCAAGCCGAGGCCGAGCGCGCCCGGCGGGCCAAGGTCATCCACGCCAAGGGCGAGGAGCAGGCCGCCGAGAAGCTGTCGGAGGCCGCCAAGATCCTCGCGACCGAGAGCCAGGCCATCAACCTGCGCTATATGGAAACACTCCGCACCATCGGCGGCGAAAACAACTCGACCATCGTCTTCCCCCTTCCCGTCGATCTGCTCAAGCCGTTCCTCAACCAAACCAAGTCCGCCGGAAAAGATTCCAGAGATGAAACCGATTAAATTACCATGAAAGATCAAAGCGGCAAATACGACGTCCTCATCGTCGGCGGGGGAACCGCCGGTGCCAATGCGGCCCGGGCCGCCAAAGAAAAAGGGGCTGGGCGGGTGGCGCTGATCCGGAATCCCGCAATGCCCAACACATGTGTCCGCCAGGGTTGTATGCCGTCGAAAGCAGTGCTGGCCCACGCCGCGAAAGGCTTATCTTTCGAGCAGGTGTTTGACCATAAACAACGGGTCAATTTCATGGGACTGGAAAGCGTGCTGGATAAAGTGCCCGCGAAACTGCTCATTTTAGGGGCCGCCCCGATCGGTCTGGAGGCGGCAACCTTCTTTTCGCGGCTCGGTTCCGAGGTGACGATCATCGAGATGCTTGACCGGGTGCTGCCGTTCATGGATCCCGAATTCGGTGAACTCCGGCTGCGGGCGGCCCGGGAACCGGGTGCTTTCTCAATTCTCGCGGGTTCGAAGATGACCTCCATTGAAGAAAGGGGCGAAGGCATCCGTGCCAAGGTCGCCGCCGGAGAGAATGAGGAAAAGACATTCGATGCGGACGCGATCCTCGTCGCGACCGGACGAAAACCTGACTTGGCGGGTTTACAAATCGAGCAGATTGGCCTCTCGCTCGAAAAGGCCCGGATCTCTCATGACGAAAAGACATTCGCGACCAAAAATCCCCGCGTGTTCTTGGCGGGCGATGCGACCGGGCATCACCAGATTCTACTCCGAAATCTGGCATACGCTCGCCAACGAAATTTGCCAAAGCGACCGGACGTTGTGCCCCGGCATTTGATCCGGGAAATTTTTAGCCAAGGCTTCAAAAAACCGCATTCCCTGCGAAGACCGCGACGACACCGGATAAACCCGAAAGCTTGTTTTGGCTACAATCAAACACTACAAACGTAAACTACAAACGTAATCGAAACACAATGACAACATCAGACACAGACACCAGAATCGAAGTCACCGTCGGAGACATCGTCAATCAGCCCGATTTGAGCGCGATCGTCAACGCGGCCAACGCGGAACTGCGCATCGGGGGCGGGGTCGCCGGGGCGATCCACGGCCTCGGCGATCCGGAACTCGAGGCCGAGACCCGTCCGCTCGCGCCGATCCGACCGGGACAGGCGGTGCTTACCTCCGCGCCGAACCTGCCCAACGATTATGTGATCCACTGCCTCGGGCCGCGTTACGGCATCGACCGGCCGGAAGACAAATTGCTGGCCGACTGTTACACCAACGCGCTGAAACTGGCGGCGGAGCGGCTGATCAAATCAATCGGCTTCCCGGCCATCTCCACCGGGGCGTTCGGCTACCCGGCCGAGGATGCCGTGCGCGTGGCGGTCGCCGCGACCCAGCGGCAATTGGAGAGCGACGGATGGTCAGGCACGGTGCGGTTCGTCCTGTTCGACGAAGAGATGCGTGACCTCTACCTGCGCGAGCTGGGTCGTTGAAAATGGGCGGCCAAAGTGGGTGGGTTGCTTCAGCGCCCACCTTCCGAGAGCCGGAGATTGCCGGTTCACGCTGAACCCACGCGGCGATCCGGAACCTTTCCTCCCGATGCGAAAACCGGGCGCTGAAGCAACCCGGCTACGGTGGGAGTCATTCCCGTGATTCCACGAGGCAGTCACAGAAGAGGGGGGCAGAGCGAAGAGCCTTGCCCGATGGCCGCGTTGCGGCGCCAGCCCTCCTACACGCAATGCCGCAGCACCTTTTCGTGCCACGAACGGCAATACACCCGTTCCCCATCAAGCCATGCGTCGAGGTCGGCGTCGATGTGGAAATTGCGTGAGTCGCAGTGCATGCGGGTGCGGGCGCGGATGCTCGTTTTCCATCCCTCCCGCCACCAGGAACGTTCATGCACGGTTTCGCCGTAGGGGGACTCGAAGTCGTTGCCGGTGAAGCCGTATTCCTCCCGCACCGCCTTGGAGAAGGTCAGGTCGATGTCCTCCATCCGGATCTCGCCGCCGTCCTCCAGAACTTTGAGGCGTCCCCGGTCCGTCCCCAGATCGCGGTCCAGTGTCCAGCGTGTTTCGGTCGGTCGGATAACGGTGCGGGGGCGTCCGACGGCCTGCTCCGGCGGCTCGAACGTGATTTTCCCGTCGTCCGATCCGTTCTCGGGCCGAACCGGCAGGGTGACCGTTGATCCGGCCGGATCAACGGTCACCCTGCCGGTTCGGCCCGAGAACGGATCGGACGACGGGAAAATCACGTTCGAGCCGCCGGAGCAGGCCGTCGGACGCCCCCGCACCGTTATCCGACCGACCGAAACACGCTGGACACTGGACCGCGATCTGGGGACGGACCGGGGACGCCTCAAAGTTCTGGAGGACGGCGGCGAGATCCGGATGGAGGACATCGACCTGACCTTCTCCAAGGCGGTGCGGGAGGAATACGGCTTCACCGGCAACGACTTCGAGTCCCCCTACGGCGAAACCGTGCATGAACGTTCCTGGTGGCGGGAGGGATGGAAAACGAGCATCCGCGCCCGCACCCGCATGCACTGCGACTCACGCAATTTCCACATCGACGCCGACCTCGACGCATGGCTTGATGGGGAACGGGTGTATTGCCGTTCGTGGCACGAAAAGGTGCTGCGGCATTGCGTGTAGGAGGGCTGGCGCCGCAACGCGGCCATCGGGCAAGGCTCTTCGCTCTGCCCCCCTCTTCTGTGACTGCCTCGTGGAATCACGGGAATGACTCCCACCGTAGCCGGGTTGCTTCAGCGCCCGGTTTTCGCATCGGGAGGAAAGGTTCCGGATCGCCGCGTGGGTTCAGCGTGAACCGGCAATCTCCGGCTCTCGGAAGGTGGGCGCTGAAGCAACCCACCCACTTTGGCCGCCCATTTTCAACGACCCAGCTCGCGCAGGTAGAGGTCACGCATCTCTTCGTCGAACAGGACGAACCGCACCGTGCCTGACCATCCGTCGCTCTCCAATTGCCGCTGGGTCGCGGCGACCGCCACGCGCACGGCATCCTCGGCCGGGTAGCCGAACGCCCCGGTGGAGATGGCCGGGAAGCCGATTGATTTGATCAGCCGCTCCGCCGCCAGTTTCAGCGCGTTGGTGTAACAGTCGGCCAGCAATTTGTCTTCCGGCCGGTCGATGCCGTAACGCGGCCCGAGGCAGTGGATCACATAATCGTTGGGCAGGTTCGGCGCGGAGGTAAGCACCGCCTGTCCCGGTCGGATCGGCGCGAGCGGACGGGTCTCGGCCTCGAGTTCCGGATCGCCGAGGCCGTGGATCGCCCCGGCGACCCCGCCCCCGATGCGCAGTTCCGCGTTGGCCGCGTTGACGATCGCGCTCAAATCGGGCTGATTGACGATGTCTCCGACGGTGACTTCGATTCTGGTGTCTGTGTCTGATGTTGTCATTGTGTTTCGATTACGTTTGTAGTTTACGTTTGTAGTGTTTGATTGTAGCCAAAACAAGCTTTCGGGTTTATCCGGTGTCGTCGCGGTCTTCGCAGGGAATGCGGTTTTTTGAAGCCTTGGCTAAAAATTTCCCGGATCAAATGCCGGGGCACAACGTCCGGTCGCTTTGGCAAATTTCGTTGGCGAGCGTATGCCAGATTTCGGAGTAGAATCTGGTGATGCCCGGTCGCATCGCCCGCCAAGAACACGCGGGGATTTTTGGTCGCGAATGTCTTTTCGTCATGAGAGATCCGGGCCTTTTCGAGCGAGAGGCCAATCTGCTCGATTTGTAAACCCGCCAAGTCAGGTTTTCGTCCGGTCGCGACGAGGATCGCGTCCGCATCGAATGTCTTTTCCTCATTCTCTCCGGCGGCGACCTTGGCACGGATGCCTTCGCCCCTTTCTTCAATGGAGGTCATCTTCGAACCCGCGAGAATTGAGAAAGCACCCGGTTCCCGGGCCGCCCGCAGCCGGAGTTCACCGAATTCGGGATCCATGAACGGCAGCACCCGGTCAAGCATCTCGATGATCGTCACCTCGGAACCGAGCCGCGAAAAGAAGGTTGCCGCCTCCAGACCGATCGGGGCGGCCCCTAAAATGAGCAGTTTCGCGGGCACTTTATCCAGCACGCTTTCCAGTCCCATGAAATTGACCCGTTGTTTATGGTCAAACACCTGCTCGAAAGATAAGCCTTTCGCGGCGTGGGCCAGCACTGCTTTCGACGGCATACAACCCTGGCGGACACATGTGTTGGGCATTGCGGGATTCCGGATCAGCGCCACCCGCCCAGCCCCTTTTTCTTTGGCGGCCCGGGCCGCATTGGCACCGGCGGTTCCCCCGCCGACGATGAGGACGTCGTATTTGCCGCTTTGATCTTTCATGGTAATTTAATCGGTTTCATCTCTGGAATCTTTTCCGGCGGACTTGGTTTGGTTGAGGAACGGCTTGAGCAGATCGACGGGAAGGGGGAAGACGATGGTCGAGTTGTTTTCGCCGCCGATGGTGCGGAGTGTTTCCATATAGCGCAGGTTGATGGCCTGGCTCTCGGTCGCGAGGATCTTGGCGGCCTCCGACAGCTTCTCGGCGGCCTGCTCCTCGCCCTTGGCGTGGATGACCTTGGCCCGCCGGGCGCGCTCGGCCTCGGCTTGCTGGGCGATCGCCCGGACCATGCTTTCGGCGATATCGACATGCTTGATCTCGACGTTGGTCACCTTGATGCCCCATTCGTCGGTCTGTTTGTCAAGAATTTCCTGGATGTCGGCGTTCAGCTTGTCGCGTTCGGCGAGCATTTCATCCAGCTCATGCTTGCCGAGCACGGAGCGGAGAGTGGTCTGGGCGAGCTGGCTGGTCGCTGCGATGTATTTCTCGACGTTGATGATCGCCTTCTGGGGATCGACCACCCGGAAATAGAGTACGGCGTCCACTTTCGTGGTCACGTTGTCACGGGAGATGACGTCCTGGCTGGGCACATCCATGGTAACGACTCTCAAATCCACACGAACGATTTGCTGGATGAAGGGAATGACGATGATAAACCCCGGTCCCTTCACCTTCCAAAAGCGCCCGAGTTGGAAAACAACGCCACGCTCATATTCGCGCAGGATGTGGATGGCCGAAGCCAGCAGGAGGATGACCACCAGGACGACTGGTCCGATGGTGTAGATGTTGTTGATGATCTCATTCATGATGTTTTTCTTCCGATTGGTGGTTTTCGAGCGGCTCGACCGAAACGGTCAGCCCGTCGAGCTGGTTGACTTTGACCCGCTCTCCCCGGCTCACCGGAGTGTTGGTGCGGGCTTTCCAGATTTCGCCTTTGAGCCGGACGCGTCCTTCGCCGTCAAAATTTCCGAGCGCGGTGGCCTCGGCACCGATGATTCCCTCTCGGCCACTGACCACGGGCCGCCGCCAGGCCTTTACCGCCATGGCGAAGACAAAAATACATACGAAGGCGCTGGCGATCGTCACGCCGATGATGACGGGCATGTGCAGTTCGAATCCCGGGGCGTCGGTATCGATCAACAGGATCGAGCCGAGCACAAAGGCGATGATGCCGCCGACCCCGAGTGTCCCGAAACTCGGCGCGAAGGCTTCGGCCAGCATGAGGAGAATCCCCAGAAGGATGAGGGCCGCTCCGGCGTAGTTGATCGGCAGAAGATGGAGAGCGAAGAGGGCGAGCACCAGGCAGATGGCTCCGGCGATGCCCGGCACTAGGCTTCCGGGGTTGGAAAATTCGAAAATAATGCCGTAGATGCCGAGCAACATCAGAATATAGGCGACGTTGGGGTTTGTTAGGATGGAGAGCAGTTCGGTGCGCCAGTCGGGCTCGACCGACCGGACCGTACGCCCCTCGGTTTCGAGCACCCGATCTTGGTCTCCGACCTCGACGGTGACCCCGTCCATCGCCGAGAGCAGTGCATCGACATCGGCCACCTTGAAGTCGATGACGTTTTTCTCCAAAGCCTCGCTCGCCGTCAGGGTGACGCCGCGCCGGACGGCTTCTTCGGCCCACTCGGCGTTTCGCCCCCGCAGCTCGGCCAAGCCACGCAGGTAGCTGACCGCGTCGTTGACCGCCTTGCGGCGCATCGCTTCGGAAGAACCGTCGGCAGACTCGTCGTCGCCCTGCTCGGCTTCCCCGGAGGCTGGGGCGGTGCCGGAGGGGCTGTCGCCGGCCTGGGTCCGCTTGCCGCCGGGCATGCCGCCCATCTGAACCGGGGTCGCCGCCCCGACGCTGGTCGCCGGGGCCATTGCCGCGATGTGGGCTGCGTAAAGAATATAGGTTCCCGCGCTGGCTCCCCGGGCTCCCTCCGGCGCTATATAGACGGCGACGGGAACCGGCGAGTCGAGAATCTTCCGGATGATGGCCCGCATGGAGGTGTCGAGGCCGCCGGGAGTGTTCATCCGGATAATAATGACCGGCGCATCCATCTCCGCGGCGCTTTCGAACGCGCGTCCGATGTAGTCATCGACGGCCGGGCCGATTGCGCCTTCCACTTCGAGAAGGACCGCCGGGGTGGCTTCTCCGGCGGAGCCGTCCGCCGTATCCGGTGCGGCGCCCAGAATGCCATGGAAAACGAACGGTAGCAAAAGCGTCAGCAGCACCGCCCGACCGGGGGGCGGGGAACCGATTCCCCGGAAAGAGAACGCGTGCGTCACCGGGGCGAGAATCCTCCGCCAGCGTGCGGTCATACTATCTGCCCGGGTTTTCGTCATCGGGTGGGGTTGTCCGGTTCAGGTTTAAATGTGCCTTTCGCACGGAAGCCATCGATTCGGCCCATGAAATCAGCCACGGTCTCGCGGCCCTCCAGTACCTGCCGGATGGCATGGAGCAGGGGGAGCCGGGTGGCCCAGTCGCTGCCGAATGTTTGCACGGCGTATTCCTCGCCGTGCGCAGCGGCCTCCCGGCCTTCGACGGTGCGCACGCCTTCCTCCTTCAGAATGTCGACCGCTTCATCGGGAGAGTTGCCTGCGGCGAGCAGGTGGCCGAAGCGTCCGTTCCGCCCTCCGTCCGCCGTGGCGACCAGGTCGCCGAGCCCGGACCATCCGCTGGCGGTATCCGCATCGCCCCGTCGAAAAGCGATCAGGCTCCGCAGTTCGTCCACTACCCGCAGCAGCAGGATCGCGGAAAGATTGCGCGCGCTTGCCCGGTTCCGCTTTCCGCTCAGGCCTTCCGGCCAGGCGAGGGCGATGGAGTAAATGTTTTTATAGGCAAGGCAGATTTCGAGACCGTTCGGATCCTGAACCGGGTCCAGCCAGAAGTAGGGGGTGGCGAGGTTTTCGCAAAGTTCGACCGCTCTTGGGTGGGATTCCCCGGCGATGGCGGCGGCGGTCGGCTGGCGGCGGACGAGTTCGTCGGCGATGGAGGGACCGGCCAGCCCCAAGATCTCCGGTCTGGCGTCATCGAGCAGCTTTTGAAGCTCGCGCTGGACGCCGGAGGGGACGGGATCGGCGATTCCGTTGTTCGCGATAAAACCCTTGGCCACGGTCAGAATCGGCGCAGTCGCGCGAAGATGGGGCGCGGCCTGCCGGAGAACCGGCAGAACTCCCGGAGTGGACACGCCGAGCACCACCAAACCGGCCTCCGCCAACGCCTCTCCGATCCCCTCGGGCGGGTGGAGGCGGACGGCATCCGGGAGGCGGACATCCAGCTTGGGGTGGGCCTCGCCCGCCGTCAGCGCCCGGCGGATGTCGTCGTCGTACTCGGTACACCAGAGCGCCACCCCATGCCCCCGGTCAGTGAACGGGATGGTGAGGGCACCGCTCATCGCGCCCGCGCCTAGGATGGTTATGTTCATGGAGTGGTGGAGTGGTGCCCGTCCTTCGCTCTGCGAGCTACGGAGGGTCTCCGCTTCGCTTCGAGAGTGGTGGAGTGATGGAGTGGTCGGTATCTTCTTTATCAATCGTAGCGAGCGGGTTTATCCCGCGATTCGAGTCGTATGGGTCTGCAAGCCCGCTCGATCCTGGCGTAAAGCCAGTCGCTACAAGCAAATCGTCGTAAGATAATTCCTCGAAGACAATGCCGGTTCAGCTTTCGCCGGGAGCCGAAATATGCTTGGAGATGTAAGTAGGCTCTCCCAATTTCTGAATCAGATCGAGTTGGAGTTCGAGCCAGCTCATGTGGCCTTCCTCGTCCAGCACGATGCGCTCGAAAATCAGTCTCGTGCCGATGTCGGCATCCTCCTCCGCCTGGCGGGCGGCCGAGGTGTAGAACTTAATGGCCTCCTTCTCGTCCTTCAGATCGGATTCGAACATTTCGACCAGCGATCCGGCGACGACCGGAGTCTTCGCGAGAACGAGGTTCGGTTCACCTTTGAGGAAGATGATGCGGTCGATGTAGTCATCGGAATGGCCCAGTTCCTCCCGCATCTCCTCCCGCATCTTAGCGGCGAGGCGATCAATCCCCCAGTCGGTGAGGGTGCCCGCGTGGACCTGATACTGGTGGGCGGCGGTCAATTCCATGGCCAGCGCCGTCTGTAGATTTTTTAGTGTGGTTTCGTTATTCATTGGATGGTTCGGTTCTGTTTGTGATTGTGTCGCGATGAAATCCGAACGGTTTCGGACCCCGCAGAAGGAACCGCGCAAAAGGCATGCCAGATGCGTGGGAACGGGAGGATTGAGACAGACTGAAGGCCTGCGATCCGGGATCTGGATTCGGAATTATTCGTAGCGCCGCGTGCTCTTGACGCGGCGTAGCATTGTCTTCAGCGCGCTGCTTTTAGCAGGATGAAACTGCATGATCGGTCCGCCAAAGTAGGTGGGTTGCTTCAGCGCCCACCTTCGAAAGCCCAGAATTTTACGCTCACGCTGAACCTCTGAGGCGATCCGGAACATTTCCTTCCGATTCG
>CAZDRT010000090.1:2218-13369 GCA_964507815.1 uncultured Puniceicoccaceae bacterium | reverse complement strand
TGACTGCCTCGTGGAATCACGGAAGACCTCCCACCGTGGCCGGGTTGCTTCAGCGACCGGTTTTCGCATCGGAAGGAAATGTTCCGGATCGCCGCGGAGGTTCGGCGTGAACGTGAAATTCCGGGCTTTCGCAGGTGGGCGCTGAAGCAACCCACCCACTTTTGCCGCCCAATTATGCAGTGTCGAACTAGGCTTGTTACTGGTATCGACGATTCGCCAGAAGCTCTTCACCTTGGGAGCTGTGGAACAGCACTTTCCGGTTGAAATGCGGAGAATCAGTTTTGCCAATGTTCGGGAGGACATGAAAATGCTGTGCGCACTGCAAACACAAGTCGGGAAAGTCATCACCGAGGTCCAATTTGGGATGATCGCCGAAAATCTGGCCAAGGACAATGCCGCCTATTGCTCTGCAAAAAGACGGCGGCGAAGCTGTCCAAGAAAAATCAGGCAAAACGTCCGGCACTGGCCTAAAGTCCGGGAACGAACTGAATCCAGCGATCCTATCGAGGTCCGCGTCACTTCGTGAGATTTTATTTATGCAATGGCATTGGGTTAAAGCACCGCGCTCCCCTGAATCTTTCCGTGGGTTTCTCACAAAATGGCTGCAATTGCCAAATGAAGTCCACGCACTTGTGGTTACACCCCGGCGGGGGGTTCAGGATTGACAAGGGTTGGATAATAGAGGCTTATCACGGTCATGCGGAAAAATTGCGGTCTTCTTTCCATTCTTCTCGTTCTTGTCGGCCTCCTCCAGCCGGCACCGGGTGATTCGGCGCAGGCCCGGAGTTGGTGCGATTCCTTTCCTCCCGGAAGTCAGTGGAACCTGGATCCGCTCTTCGGCTGGATGTACACCCCGGATTGCCCGTGGGTTTTCATCGACGGAAAAGGATGGTTCTACTCCGACGGCCCTTTCGAGCCGAATCGGCAGCAGTGGATCGGCAACGTGCTAAACGGCTGGTTTTGGACCGACGAAAACGCCTTTCCCTACCTCTGGAGTGATTTACGGCAGGAGTGGGTGCTTTTCGAAGACCTTACCCTGACCACCGGAACCGTTCAGACCGGCGGCAATGCGGCGTTCCTGGAATTGCCGGGGGCGACCGTGGATCTGTACCGGGCGACCGGAAACGAGGCCCCCGCTCTCGTTGCTTCGTGGACTTCCGACGCCAACGGACAGTTCGCCTTTGCCACGCCTTTTCCCCAGGACGGGGGGATTTACTATTTCACCGCTGATTTCGGAAACGGGGTCAGACTGGCCGCCGTTCCCGGCGGTGAGGTGCCGTTGAGTTTCATCATCAACGAATTGACCACGGTCGCCACCGCCTACGCTTACGCCCAGCTTTTCGCGGAGGATGGAACCATCCAGGCGGAGCCGCTCGCCCTCCGGATTGCCGCGGGAATGAGCGTCAACCTCGTCGATATCGGCAGCGGAAGCCCGTCCTCCGTCATGCTGAACACCCCCAATGCCGATGAGACGAACTCCCTCCGCTCGACCCGGAATCTCGCCAATCTCATCGCGGCATCCGTCGGCGATCCGGAAGGCGCGAACCCGGGGCTCTTCGCCCTGACCACTCCGCCCGGCGGACCGGCCCCTTCCGATACGCTCCAGGCGTTGGTGAACCTCGCCCGGCACCCGGCCAACTTCGTCGATGAAATTTTCTCGCGCTCGCTGGTGGTCACCCCGTACACGCCGACTCTGCAATTCACTCCGGACGCCTGGACCCTGGCGGTCAAAGTCAACGATACCGGCAGCGTGGGCATTCCGTTCGGCGGTGTGGCGAATACGGTGTTCGACGACCGCGGCTACGCGTGGATCAACAACAACGTGGTCCAGGGCCAGCCGATCTCGGCCACGAGCGTCGTCGTCCTCCAGCCGGATGGACGGCCCTCGGACGGGACGAACGGGACTCCGCTTTCGCCGATTACGGGAGGCGGGATTCTGGGCCCGGGTTTCGGGATCGCCCAAAGCCCGGTCGATGGCACGATCTGGGTCGGCAACTTCGGCTGGGGCGGCCTGAACCCCGGTCCGACGGGGACCGGGACCGGCAGCGTGAGCCAGATCGCTTTGGACGGGACCCCCCTTTCGCCGGAGGACGGTTATGACGGCGGCACCAACCGCGTTCAGGGGATTATCCTGGACCCGGATGGAAACGTGTGGACCGCGAATTTCGGGGGCGATGAAATCGTCGTTTTCATCGGGGGCGATCCGGACAACGCGGTTTCCGCCGAGCTGGAGAGTAAACCGTTTGGACTGGCCCTGGGCACGGAGGGAACCGTCTGGGCGGCGACGGTCGGCAACGAACCGTTCTTCCCCTTCGGGACCACGCCGGGAGAGGTGCCGAGCAACGTGACCCGCTGGCGGCTCAATGAAGACCAGACGGCGCTGGAGCGTCTCTTCACCACCAATGTCGGCAAGGAGTTGAAAGGATTGGATGTTGATTTCGATGGATACGCCTGGGTCGCCTCCGGAGGGGACGACGCCGTTTACCGGCTCGCCCCGGACGGGAGCGTCGTCGGAACTTTCCGCAGCGGTGGGATCAACGCTCCGTGGAGCATCCGGATTGACGACGCGGGCGAGGTATGGGTGGCCAATTTCGGCCCCATGTCCTTCCTGCCTGGCAATACGGTTTACCGCAACGCCGGGGTCGCGAAGCTCGCCGGGCCGGGTTCCCCGAGCGGCTTGCCGGTCGGAACGCCGCTTTCGCCCGACACGGGCTTCACCCTTCCCTCGGCGGGCGCGCCGGTACTCATCAATATAGGGACCGAAAACCCTGTGCCGCTCGACCAAGTCGGAAACCAGCCCGCCTTCACCCCGCTGATGCGTCCGGTAAGCACGGTGCCGGACCGGGCCGGAAATCTCTGGGTTTCCAACAACTGGAAGCCTAATTTCGCCTCGAACGTTCTTGAGGAGAATCCGGGCGGCACCGGATTGGTGATTTTCATCGGCCTTGCCGCTCCCACCGAGCCCGGGCGGACCCAGTGATTTTCCGGTCTTCGGCCCCGAGTGGAGCTCCGGTGGGACCGCCTAAACAGCCGTCGCTCTTCGAGCTATGGCCGTCAAGAGGCGGGACTCCAACGGAAACAGCCAGATGAAATGCTCCTGCCGCCCTCCCTCGGCCGATGGAATATCGGCCCATTTCAAAATCGCGATGTTTTCCGATACTCCCTCCACGCCCTTTTGGTTACACCCCCCGTCACCATCGGTGCCGGAAAAGTTTTGCGTGGCGGGGGTTCCGTGGCAAGAGTGGCGGCGATGAGTACGACATCCGAATCCGCCGGCGGGCAACCGCGCCAGATCAACCTGCGCGATCTGGTCAACCAGTTCATGGGGGGCTTGCAGCGACATTTCGATATGCTGGCCTTCAACCTGGCCGCCCGGAGCCGGGCGGAGGAGGCCGACTACGACCGGATCGCCAAAGCCGTGCATGTCATGCCCGCCGCGCCCGCCCACCGCAATTTCGAGCAGACCCAGGCCTACGCCCGCGACCTGTTGATCCGGCAGGTCGTCGGAGACGCGATGAACCTCGCCGTGACCTGCCTCAACAACGCCCACCTTTTCCTGGCTCTGGCGAAGGCGCACCGGAATCATCCCGGCGGGGAGGAGGAGATCCAGAAAGAGGCCCGCGAGTCGCAGGAGGCCTTTGTCCGGGTGCCGCTCGATCAGAAGTTTGACCGGCTCGAAAACGACTACTCGATCCGATGCGAGCTGGAAGACACCCTGATCTCCCTCGGCTTCGTCGCGCAGAATTTCATGCGCCAGCGTACCGTCGTCGAAGCCGCGCAGACCGACGAAAACGGCGAAATGGTGATCGAGTTAAAGGCGGTTGATTCCACCGCTGCCGGAGATGGCGGGCCACCCCCGGTCCAGCCGGAACTGATCGAGGAGCGCAAGGTGTTCCGCGCGGGCGACGCGGTATTTTTTACCGACCGCGAGTTGCAGCTGATCCTAGTGACGATCGGCTCGTTCGCCCACGGGCTGTTCGCCGGCGTCGCCCGCTACGCCCGGGAGGCCCAGGGGGGGTGAGGTCCGGGCTCACCCGCGAGACCCATCGCCCTTCAATCCGGCAAACGGGCGGGCCGATGAGGACGAAGGCCGGGAAATAGCCGATCACGAACGCCCCGCCGCCGAATTCGGCGACCTGCCGAAGTCCCCTACGCCCGGGGGAAATCGCAACCCAGGGTGCCGACGAGGCGCTCCCGGTAGGCGGGGGATTGCACTTCGTCCAGCTGGTCGGCGATCATCTTCTCGCGTTCCGAGAGGAAGGTCTCTCCGAGGCCGAAGAGGAGACGCCGGTCGCCTCGGATGCTCTTCAGGTAGTCGGCCATCCGCGCGAGGTGGAAACGATCGAAGGCGATCTGGTTTTCCAGCCGCTGGGCGTACCAGTCCGAGGCGAGCAGGGATTCCCGGGTGAACTGCTTCCGGAGTTCGGGGTCGTCCATCGTTTTGCCCTCGAAGGTGCCTTCGGCCATCACGTGCAGGAGAATCCGCAGGGGCGGGCAGGCGAGTTCGATCGAGCCGTCCTCGAAGTAGTTCCGGGCCACCCGCTGCTGGGCCTCCACGATGTTGCGGATGCTGTCAACATACGCCTCCCTGTCCTGCAGCTCGGGTTCGAGCATCTCCCGGGGGATGACGGCGGTCGGGTTGTTGAAGAGACGGCCGAGGATGATGCGGACGAAGCGCGCGGTGATGCGGTAGCCGATCCGGCTTCCGAGGATGGTCTCCCCTTCGTGCTCGAAGTCTTCCACTTTCTCCAGGTAGCCCTCCCGGATCATGAAGGCGGGATCCCTTTCGGAACGCGCCATCCGGGACCAGATTTCGGGGACGAGGAGACTGATGTCGTGGTCCACCCGCATCTTCGGCCCGACGTAGCCGGCCGAGGTGATGAACGCCGGATAGCCGGTCAGGATGAAGCTGACGAGGGCGTTGTTCAGGTCGTGGACGGGCAGAAGGGCGTTGAAGGGGCCTTTCGTCAGCGCACCCTCCGATCCCGCGCCGGTGGTCGAGGGCGACTTGCCGGTCAGGCTGGCCGTGAACTCCATGAAGAGTTCGGGCAGCTCGAAATAATGGATCGGGTTGAAGGCGCAGAGGGCGCGGATGCCGGCTTCGGCGTCGGGCGGGTTGTTCCGGTGGCCCGGCAGGACCGCGGCGACCGGGAAGTGGGCGGGCGATTCCGGCGCGATCCGGCGGCGGAGGCGGGCGGCGATCTGGGCGACGTAGTTGCCCTTTTCGTTTTCGATGTCCGGTCGGACCTGGAGGTAGCGGGGGTTCTTGGTCCGCGCGCCGTTGACGATCCGGGGATTCGCCGAGGAGGCGCAATATTCGGGGTGGGGGGCCTGCTCGAACTCAAAGAGCCGCTTCTGCATCGGCTTGGTGTATTGTTCGAAACGGATCGTGTCGTTGATCTGCTCGCGGACTTCCTCCCGGGTCAGGGGATGGTAGTTGGAGAGAAAGGCCCCCTCGCGGGCGATGTCCTTCTCCGCCTGCTTGTCGTAGCCGCGGATGATGGCGTCGTCGGGGCGCTGGAAAAAGCGGTATTCGCAGTTCGTGATGAACTTGATCGACTCGTGCCCATGGTTCTCGGGGAGGCCCTCCAGGCCCGCCGTGGGGACGATGGTGCTGGCGCTGATGTCGTCCTCGCGGGAAATCTTGAAGGCGGGGAGGAAGTCCTTCCGCAACCCGAAGGTCCGCCAGGACCCGTCCTCGGAATAACCGACCCGGAGGAACTGGGTGACCAGTTTCTTGTTCCGGTAGCGCAATTCGTAGCCCTGCTGCCCATCGACGACATCGACCGAGAAACGCTCCATCCAGTCGTCGCTCCAATCACTCTTGTGGAAGCGTTTGATGATGAAGACGAAGTCCTTCACGTGCTGCGGGATGCCGCGGAGCCACTCGTTGTACTCCGCGGTGTAATCGATGTCCGACGGGGTCAGCAGCTTGATCACCGAACCGAGGGAGCGGTCCGGGCTCAGGATGGGGCGGCTGTTCTCCCGGTTTTTCGAAGCGTCGCGGAATCTTTTCGAGAAATCATGCCGGATCACCTCCTTGACCTTTTGGAAATCCCGCTGAAAATCGGCGATGAAGACCGATCCGGTCAGGATGGCGTCCTCGAGGGATTTCGAGATTTCGGATTTTCCTCCGCCCGAAACCGTGCAGGGCTTGTGGCAGAAGGTGCCCTCCGCATTGGTTCCGCGCAGACGCCAGCGCCGCCCTTCGGCCGGTTTGATCATGCGGACCTGATAGCCGGAGGGGTAGATGTAGATGCAGGTCGGATCCAGCCGGATCTGTCGCCCGGTTCCGTCGGCGGTCCAGCGCACCTTTTGCTCCTCGAGGCTGATCGAGGTATCCTCGGGCACATATACCACGGAGGGGTACTCTTTGTCCGTTCCGTAGCCCTCGGGGTGGAAATCAATGAGGGAGGCGAAACGCTCCCGCACCTCGGCGAAGGTGTGGTCCCCGCGCGGGATGCCCGGCCCGGGCACGAAGTCCTCCCCGAGGTCGTAACTCGGGAAGACGAGGGCGCCCCCCGCGTGCTCCTCCTCGGCCTGGCCGCAGAGGTTCGCGGCGAAGCTGATCTGGGTCTTCACCTCCTTCTTGGAGTAGCCGAAGTAGCTGTCGGAGATGGCCGTCACGACCACGCCGTCGTCCGTCCGCAGGGTGATCTTGAAAGCGGACCCGTCGTTGTAGAGTTCGTCCTCCTTCTCCCAGCACATCCGGTCCCGTTTCTGGCGCTCGGTGGCCTCGGCGATCGGGGGCAGGCCCAGCTCCTTCTTGGTCAGACGCCCCAGGTGCGGGGCGAGGATGACGCAGCCGGTCTGTCCGGACCATCCGCGCGCGTCCAGTCCGGCGTCGTTCTCGGGCAGGTAGGGATCCCCCCCGTTGCCGAAAATGGATTCGACGAAATCGAGATTGCTGGCGAGGACGCCGGGAACGAAAAAACGAATTTCCATCGTCTTCCGGGGGGAGTGGCCGGCGACCTCGGGGCGGACGGTCGGGCGGAGGAGGAGCGACACCCAGCAGTGGGCCTTCTCCTCCTGGGCGGCGGTGAAGGGCAGCAGGAGGAATTCGTCCGGCGGATTCATGGCGGCCCGGAAGAGGCGCAGGGCGGCCAGCGGGGGGACGGCCTTCTTGTCCGCCGGCACGGGCAGCCCCCAGTCGGTCACGTGGAAAACCCCGGCGGTGGTGCGGCGGTCGCTCTTCGGATTGTGGAGAACCCCCTGGGCGACCCGGTAGCTGTCGCTCACGGAGCTTTTGAAATGGTCGGCGTTGCCGGGAACGGAGAGAGTGCGGGCCAGGCCGTGGCGGTCGAGGACGAAGGTGTCGCGCGGCAGCTCCGGGCTTTCCTCGCCCACGGTAACGGCGAAGCGGTCCAGGAAAAGCTGGATGCGGCGGTCGGCGGGGGAAAGGGGTGCCTCGCCGAGGTGCGACCGGGCCTTTATGCTCCGCAGAAAGGGCTCGGCCAGTTCGATGACCGCCGAGTCGGCGTCCTTGCGGAGACCGGGGCAGCCGATGGCCTCCAGTTTCAGGTTGGCGTAATCAACCAAATCCTCGGGGCGGAATGCGGAAGGTCCGATTCCGAAGCGACGACTGAGTTCCTCCTGAGTGTTTTTGTCGAACATGCCTCCATGCCAACGAAGTTTCGCGCCGACGCAAACAGGAAAAGAGAGGGGATTGTGAAAGTTTCGTCGCTTTTTCCGCTCCGACCCAGGCTTTTGTAGGGCCGCCGCTTGCGGCGTGCCGCCCCGGTACCGGCCTTTCGGAAACCCGCTCCTGCTTTCGCCTGACGCCGCCGGACAGGAGTGTCCCGCCTCCTTATGGCCAACTCCCTTGCCGGGGGGGTGGACACTCCTGTCCACCGGGATCTCGTTCCCGGTTTTTCAACCACCGATGAAGAACGAATCCGTACTTTCGAACGAACCCGGAGATCATCCGCGAAGCGCGGATGCTACGGGGAGCAATAGAAGAAATTTCCCGGTTTTCCCTCCACGCACCTGTGGTCACACCCCGCCCGATGATCCGCGCGCGATTCGGGCTCGTCACGCGGAACCCGCATCCGATAGAAAGAACGCATGAGCGAAGGGTACCGCCACTCCCGTTCCCCGAACGTACCGGATTCGGAGGCTGTCCTGAACCGCTGCCGGGCGGAGGGGCTGCGCATCACCCGTGTCCTCCGCGCGGTGATCGGGTTGCTTGTCGAACGGGAGGCTCCGATCCGGATCCGGCAGTGCGCCGAGGCGGATCCGTTTCTGGCGGAGTGCGACACGGCGACGCTCTACCGCATGTTCGCGAGGCTGGAGGAGCGGGGCATCGTCCGCCAGATCGGAATGCACGGACGAACGGCCTGGTTTGGCCTGACCGACTCGTTTCGTCACCGCCATTACTTGTGCTGCCGGGGCTGCGGGCTGGTCATCCCGCTACGGCACGAGTGTTCCGTGGCCTCCCTGGAAGATAAAATCGCCCGCGAGAGCGGCTTTGCGGATCTCGGTCACGAGCTGACCTTCTACGGGCTCTGCCCGGCTTGCGCGTAGGGGCCTTGGGCCAACGGGCGGGGCTTGCGGGGGAGAGGGTCTTAACCGTGGCGCGCGCACGGAAAAACCTGCGCGGGGCATGCACAGGCCTTTGCCGACCTTACAGAAACCGCTGGTCCCGGGTGGACCACAGGCCGCCGTCCGGCAGAACCCCAATCCAGTCCTCTCGCGCCTGACTCCAGAACCAGATGTCGGCGGAGTCGGCGGCTTCCCAGATCCAGCCGAAGCGGTCCGTGAAAACCCACGTGCCGAATTCCCCGAGGACGACGGGGCCCAGGGTCGGGCTCTCCACCCATCCGCCCCGCCACTGAAGCATTCCGAGGAGGCGACCGCCCCAGACCCACGAATCGTTCGGTCCGTCTTCGATGAATCCAATCCAACGTCCGCCGTTGAAGGTCAGGCCCCCCGGAGGAGGTTCGACCGCACCAAGGTTCGCTCCGGTGAATCGGCGGGTTCGAATGGCTCCGAATGGAGCCGGGGCCTGGAAAACGGGGAACGCGTCCGGGAAAACCGAAGCGGAGATCGGGGCGGGCAGGGTGGAGTCGGGGGCGGCATCACCCGTTCCCGGCGAGGCGTTGACCGGCAGATAGCGGTTCGGGTCCGAAGCGTCGAGGCTCGCGATCATGTCGCCCAGGAAAACAGGGACGCCGGTCACCGCGCCGCTTCCGTTACCCGCTCGCGGCGGACTGTTTCTCCACTCCTCGACGGTATAAAAGGAGCCATACCAGTCGATCACCCGGCTCCCGAACTCCGGCAGAGTGAGCGGCCCGGCCGCGTACAGGTTGTTTCTCACCTCGTGGTCGAGGGCCGTCATCCAAACCCAGAACTGCGCCCTGCGATTGTTGTAGAGAAGGTTGTTCACCACGGTGATCCGGTCCGAGGGGCCGGCACCACCCGCGATCAATAATCCGGCGTTGTCCGTGAAGTGGGGACCGTAGCCGTTTCCGAGGATGGTGTTGTGGACGACCACCGAATCACTGGAGCGGTTCACGCTGATTCCGGCACCTTGGTTGTCCGCGACGATATTCCCGGCGATGTAGGTGGCGGGTGAGTCGAGGTCCGCGAGGATGCCGTTGCCGTCCCCGTACCAATCCGCGCCGACCGTGCCCGCCGTCCCGTTTTGCTGACCGGTCACGATGTTGCGGAGGATCTGGTTGCCGGGACCGACGTGGATCGTCGAGATGCCGCTGCCGCCTCCGACCAGCCATCCGCAGTCCGCGATTCGGTTGGAATCGAACAAATTCGGCGAGCCGCCGTCCAGCGTCGCGCTGGAGCCAGCCCAGAAAATGCCGTTGATGCCGCACTGGTCGATTTGGTTCTTGCGGATGGTGGAGTTGGTCGAGCGGAAACCGATGATCCCGAATGTCGAGGCGAGACGGATCTGGTTGTCCGAGACAAGGATTGCCCGGCTGTCCACGAGAGATATCCCGTTCCCCCGCTCCCCGCCTTGGGCCGGAGTCTTCAGATAGGACGGATCATAGCTGCGGTCATCCAAAGTGCCGGGAAAGCGGTATCCGGTGATCGAGTTGAGCCGGATCCGGATCCGGGGATCTTCGGGATCTCCACCGTCGCAACCGATCAGAAGGATCGCCGCCGCATCGTTGTCGGGAGTCAGGGCCGGTCGGGCGGACCGGTTGTCGCTCAGCTGAAAACGATTGAACTCGATGCGTATCGCGCCTGCCGGCGATTGCCCCGAAAGCTGGATGGTGCCCTGGCTGAGGGGAGAGGCGGAGAAATTGTCGATGAACCGGCAGTGCCGCACCGTAATGTCGCGATTGTCGCCCACGAGGCTGAGGATTTCCGACCAGCGGTTGTTCTCGAAGTTGCAGTTGTCGATGATTACGTCGGCGGCACTGTTGATCTGCACCGCCCAGGTTCCCGGGATGCCGATGAACGAGCAGTTCCGGATTTCGATGGATTCACTCCCGAAGCCGACCTGCAGGGGACCGCGAAATTCGAGCCCGTCGAGGACCAGGTCCCTTCCGCCGGAGACGGTCAGTGCCGGATCGCTCGAGGGGGAGTCGAGAACCGGGCGGGCAGCCGCGGCCGCCCGCAGGGTGATCGGCGTCCCCGGGCCGCCGCTCCACCGCACGCGTTCCCCATAGGTGCCGGTTTCCAGAAAAACGGTGTCCCCGGAGCTTGCCCGGTCGAGGGCGTGGCCGATGGTCCGGAAGGGTGAGGCGGCCGTCCCCGCGTTGCCGTCGTTGCCATCGGGAGAAACGGTCCAATCGGCGGCGGGGAGGAAGGGGGTGCCGAGGATTACGGCGACCACTGAGAATGCCAGATGACGGAGAGGGAGGAAGTTTCGTGTTTTCATGGAGGGTGGTGGTTTGAGAGAGAGGTGAAAAAAGAGTGAACGAGAATGCGCGAAAAAAAGGGCGGGTGGCAAGCCATGGATTCCTCCGTTGTTCTCCGGGGGGGATGACTGGCGAGGTTGCGTGGTGGTGCAATGTGGGGCATGGCTTCAGCCTTGCCCGGGATGTGGGGAGAGGTAGCGCACAGGCCCCGCCGTATCGGCAAGCCGGGCAGGTTCCCCATCGCCATTCCCCGCCGGGGCCTCAAGGCCGCCGGCCATGTGGGGCATGGCTTCAGCCTTGCCCGGGATGTGGGGAGAGGTAGCGCACAGGC
>CAZDRT010000090.1:0-2118 GCA_964507815.1 uncultured Puniceicoccaceae bacterium | reverse complement strand
AGCCGGGCAGGTTCCCCATCGCCATTCCCCGCCGGGGCCTCAAGGCCGCCGGCCACGGGGGAGGCCCGGAAAGCCGATCACAGCGATCCTCATTGCCGCGCCGGGCGCACGGGGCGGAACCCAAAGGTGTCGCTGCCGGCGGCATCCAGGGATTTCGGATCGCCGAAAAAGCGGTTCGATACCCGGCTTCCGGCCTCGTCCTCGGCGAAGTTCCCCCCCCGCACGACCTTGCCAAGCAGGGGGCCGCCTTCGCCGTCCGTCCAGGCCTCCTCCTCGGTCGGGCCGGTCGGGTTGTCCGTTTCCTCAGAATCATACAGCCCGTACCAGTCGCCGACCCATTCCCAGACGTTGCCGATCATGTCGAGCAGGCCGAAGTCCGTGGGCGGGTAAGAGCCGACATCAGTCGTTCCGCCCTCGTGGCCTGAAAAATTCGCGTCGGAAAAGGTGATCTGGTTCCCCCAGGGATAACGCAGCCCGACCGCCCCGCCGCGGGCCGCCCTCTCCCATTCGGCTTCGGTTGGCAAGCGATAGCCCCCTGTGGAATAGTCGATACTCCAGTCGGTGAAGTCGATCGCCCTCGGCAGGGACGGAACCGCCCGGTCGCTGAGAAAGTTGCAATAGGCTTGCGCTCCGAACCAGGTCACTCCCACGCAAGGTTTGTTGCGGTTGGTGACGGTGGTTATGAGTCTATCACTCTCATCAACCGTCAAATCTGAAATTGTCAGATCGAGGAGGGTTTTTGGCGAGCCGTTCAGGTTGAGAACTGCATTCGCTTCGATGCTGACAAGACCTCGTTCGGCGGCCCAGTTCAGAGCGGACGCCATTTCGTCGTTCGTTACCTCGGTGCGGCCCATGTAGAAAGCGTCCACCGTGACGGTGCGCAACGGAACCTCGTCATCTTCCCCCTCTGTTTCGTCGAAGGCGTTGCCCATCTGGAATTCCCCTTCCGGCACATAGACGAATCCGGTGGGCGCATTGATTCGGAGGAGCAGGTCGTCGACCGTCTTCGACAGAGCCTCCGTGTCCCCGCTCGTCTGCGCCCGCAACGCATAGGGCACTGCGAGAATCCTTGTGCGCGGCGTCGATTCCTCCCCGTTGATGACCAGGGCGAGATAAAGGGGCGGGCCGCCGAGCCAGTCGGCCACGGTTTTCCCTCCGACTCCGTTCGCTCCGAAGGCGAAGGCGTACACGCCGTCCTCAACCGCGACGGTTCCGAGGTCTTCCTGGTACACCGGAGAGCCGCCCGTTTCCGTGTCGTACAAGAGCACGGTGATGGAGGCGTTTCCGTCAAACGGCACGCCCGCGTCGTCGGTGAGGCGGCCCTGATAGTGGATCTCGCCGGGAACGGCCGCCCCGGCACCGGCAGTGGCGGCGATCCATAGGGCGACCGAAAGAAGGAGGCTGATTTTCATAGTGGTGATGGGTTTCAGGGGATAAAGATTTCCACCCGGAGGAAGATCCGTCCGGTTTCCGGATCCGGGGTGACGTCTTGTTCGACGGAATTCCCCGTCCCGTCGATGGTTTCGAGCAACGACCACTCGACCAGATCGTTGCTGCTCCAGATCCGGTAGTCACGGTCGGCTGTCGTGTCGAAGGAAAGGGTGGGGGAGCCGCCGCCTTCGCCCGCCGACAACTCGGGGCGAAAGACCGACGCGCGGTCCCGCGGGTCGGTGCCGGCCAGGTATTCGAGAAGTTCGTCGGCCCCGTCTCCGTCCGTGTCCCCGGATGAATCAATGCCGGTGTGACCGAAATGCTCCCGTTCCCACTGGTCGGGCAGGCCGTTTCCGTCGAGGTCGGCCGCCGGATCCCCGGTGGCGGGATAAAGCACCTCGATCAGCCCCGTCCGCAATCGGACGCTTCCCGCCCCGGCGGGCGTCGCCGCGAAAGGCGACCCGAGGGAACCGTGCGAGCGCAGTTCGCCCGCCTCCGCGCCGCCCCCGCCGGAGTCAAATCCCCCGGCGCAGGCGAAAACCGAGCCTCCCAAAGAGGCAAGGCAAAAGAAAAGTGCCTTTGGCATGATAGTAATCATGGATGAAAGCACCGGATTTCGCAACTCCGAAGGGGGCTGAGGACAGCCGCCCTCCCCACACTTGTGGTTGCATCCGGGATATTCGTGGT
>CAZDRT010000089.1:0-13539 GCA_964507815.1 uncultured Puniceicoccaceae bacterium | reverse complement strand
CCTGATTTCCACGGATGCCCGGTGTCGGTCCGGAGAGGTTCGGTGGTATCCGCAGGCACCGCCACCTTCGGATCGAGGGGCAAGCCCCGCGACCACGGAAGAGTGCCGAATCGAACGACCAAAGTCATGCGACTTCGAAAACGGCCCATCCGGCCCCACCCCATGGAAGGCGGGGACTGGGAGGGGCTGCACGTTTTCCCGAAGATTCGGCCGTGACCGGTCGGTTTTCGACCAGGGTGCCGGGGTCTTTGGAAAGAATCCCCCCGCACTTGTGGTTGAACCCCCCGGATTCAATCCACACGGGTCTCGGGCTTCAGGATGCCGATACAGGGCAGGTGGCGATACTTCTCTGCGAAATCGAGCCCGTAGCCGACGACAAACTCGTCGGGAATATCGAAGCCGACGAGATCCGCCTCGAAATCGACGGTGCGGCGGGCCTTTTTGTCGAGAAGAACACAGGTGCGGACCGAGGCCGGGGAACGTTCCAACATCTCACGGCGCACGGTGCGAAGGGTGTTTCCGGTATCGAGAATATCGTCGATCAAAAGGACATGGCGATCCGTCACATCCAGACGAACCGAATCGATGATTTTGGGTTCGTGGACCGGGCGGGTCGAGTCCCCGTAGCTCAGGGCGCGAATGCAGTCCAGCCGGAGAGGGAGGCGGATGCGGCGGATCAGGTCGGCGGTAAAAACGAGGGCGCCGTTGATGATGGCCACGACGGTCAATTCCCGGCCCTTGTAAATCCCTTCTATCTCGCCGGCTAGTTCCTTGATCCGCGCCTGGATCGCCTCGGCGGAAAAAAGAACGGTTTCCAGATCCTCCTGAAGTTCGAAACGCATGGTTCGCACACTGGCGGACCCGACCGGCGACCGCTAGAAAAAAACGCCATGTAATCCTGGAGAGACCAGTAGTCGGGATCGCGCGCGGAGAAATAGTCCAGAGCCGGTCCCGGGAGAGCCCTCCGCCGGTGTTCTCCCGCACCCCGAAGCCGCAGGACCTCCGCGAACGAGTCGGTCGATCCGGAGGTGGAAAGGACCCGGCCCGATCCCCCTTCGGCGAGCATTCCGGCGAGGGCGGCATCCGACAGCTCGCCGCGCGAAAACAATTCCGCGATTTGGAGGGTGGCGTCCGGCGGGAAGACGGCCCCGGGGGCGATCTCGACGGCGACCGGTGGTGCGGCGGTGCCGGAAGCGGCCCTTCCGGCGTCCGCCCCGAACCGGAACTTCTCCGGGCAGCGTTCGGCGATAATCCGGAGCCGGGTGGAGCAGCCACTCCCGGTCGTGACCGGTGCCGGGACCCGCAGCCGCCAGAATCCACCCACTTGCCGGGTCAGCGAATTCATGGTCCGGGAGAGCGCTTCTCCATCGACCGGATCACCGGAGACCTCGAGGAGAATCGGGGGTGGCTCGGGCACGTTCGCCAGATCCCGCTCCCACGCGGCGAAATCCGAGAGAATCGCCCGCATCGGCGGCACTTCCGCCGCAAGCCCCGCGGGCAGCACCTCCGGGGCGAGATCCGCCGCCGCCTCGTCGAACGCTCCCGGCTCCCCCCTCCGCCGGGGCGAACGGGACGGCGTCCGCCACCCGAGGGTCAGAAAATGAACCAGCGCGGCCCGGTCGGGCGGCGCGGTTGGGAAGGCTTCGCGATACAAGCGCTCGCCGAAGGCCGGATGAAAGATCCGCCCCTCCCGCCAGCCGTGCTCCAGGTAGTGGCGCAACGGCTCGACCGACAACGCCCGCAGATCGGGATTCCGCTCCAGGTAGGCCTGCGGATCGAAGACCGGATTCGGCCGGAAACCGGTTCTCCACCCTTCCGCGACGTAGTGGCCGAGCGGATGCCGCGGCAGATCCGCCCGCTTCGCGAACTGCGACCGATAGTAGTCCACCTGGAAACAGGGGTGCGGATCGGCCCGGCTCCGCCACGATGCGCGGACGAACGAGCCGAGCGGATCCCGGACCGACCCCTCCTCCCGCGACCTTTCGCGATACCAGCTCTCGTCGAAAAGACCGGAGCCGGCGAGCGCCGCACGGAGACGTTCGCGCCTCGTTCTCCGAACCGTCCAGGGCATCGCGATCACGAACCGCCCCTCCTTTCGACCGATCCGGCGGGTCGGTGGGCCCGGCACACGGTCTCCTCCAGATCCGGTCCCGTGTAGCGGCGCAGGACTTCTCCGCGCGCCCGCTCCGCGACGGCCCGCCTCTGTTCCGGATCCATGCCCGCCAGCGCCCGGAGGTTCGCCGACCACTCTCCCCCCCGGCAGAGGAATCCGTTTTCCCCGTGGTTCATGACCCCGCGGAAGGCGAAGGTCGGCGAGGCTATGGTCGGGGTGCCGACTAGCGCCGCGTCGAAAAACTTCAGCTCGCTCTTGCAGTCGGCGAAGACACCCGGGACCAGGGGTGCCAGATTGACATCGCATTCGGCGATCCATTTTTGGAGCGAGAGAAAATCGGTGGCTTCGAGCACCTCGACCCGGCCCGCCGCCCGCATGCGGTCGAACCGCCCGGACAAATCCAGATAGCCGACCACCCGAAGGCGCGTGTCCGGATCGTTTTCCAACCAATCGAGAACCTCTCCCTCGATCATGCCGAAATCGTCGTTGTGGGTCGCCGATCCACTGAAGTATCCGGCCAGAAACGGTCTCTCCGACGGCAATCCCGCTTTCTCCCCGTGGATCGCCCCACTGACCGCGACCTGGCCGGCCGTGGGAAAGTTGGGGACGACTTCGCAATCCTTGCCGGGAAAACACGAGCGCAGGCGCTCCGCGAGGAATTCATTGGTCGCCAGGAACCGGTGGCAACGGTCGGCGACCACGAACCGCCGCGCGACGTAGGCGAACCAGTAGTCCGCCTCGATGCGGTTGCGGGTGCGGAGGATGTTACAGATCAGGGGACTGTGGCGCGAATCGAAAACCAGATCGTCGGTGTCGAAGACCAGCTCGATCCCCCTCGCCTCCGCCCGGGACATGAGACGCTCCAGGGAGTTGGACCACGGCATGCGCGCGAGGACGATCGTTTCGACTCCGGTCAGCGACTGCTCCCATAGCGGAATCTCGTCCTGAAAAAACCAGGTCGCCACCCCCGGCTCCCGCCGATTCAGAATCCGGGCGGGCGCGTAGCACCGGTAGCGGAACGAACCGAAATCCCTCGCCTCGTAGAGAAAGACGACCCGGCATGAACCCGCGCGAAGCGGTCGAAACCGGTCGTCGAAACCGATCCCGTAGTTGGAGAGTGCCTCCCGCACCCCCGGCGGATCAGACAGACGGAACATGATCCCCGGTAGCGCGGAACATCCCGGCGACAGCCCCGGCCGCGTCGTCATCCGCCCGATTCCCATTGACCGGAGGCCCGCCGGAAGGCGGCGGCTCCCCCGCCCCGGCGAGCGCCCCTGCGATCCGGCGGGCCACCTCGTCCGCGCTTTCGAACGATCCGGCGACGGCCCGCCCCCCCGCCGACCGGATCTCCGCCAGGGCGGGATCGTCTTCGACCCACGGTCCGGCGAACACCCCCAGGTCCACCCGCCGGAGAAAGGCGCGCCTGGCCGGAAAATCGACCGCTTCCGGCACCCCGGCCCGACCGCCGTCGCAAAAGGCGGGGGCCCTCTCCAGCCCGGACCCGGGATCCCGCCCGTCCGGTCTCCCGTCGCATCGGACCCCGTCCGGCGACGGTGCCCGCGCCCCGCCGGGCATGACAATCCGCCAGTCCCGGGTGGAAAGGTGCCCGGCGCGGATGGCGGCGTCCACGCCTTCTAGGGCCCGCATCGTCCGGTAGCCCGGCCCTTCTCCGATGTGGAGAATCTTCCTGCCCCCCGGGGGCGGACCGCCGGCACCGGGTGCCCGGCCAACACACTCCCGGGCGGGCAGAAAGAGGCGGGGACCGTCCCCGCGAATCCAGCCGTTTTCGACGAGCCGGTCGGCCAGACCCGACGAAGCGAAAACGGGTACGAAATCCGAAAAGTCCCGCATGGACTCCACGACCAGATCCTTTCCGTCGCCCTCGGAAAACCCGTCGGGCTCGCAACTTTGGAGGATCCAGACGAAGCGCCCGCGGAGGCTCAGGAACCGGGCGATTCGAGAGGAACCCCAATCCGTGGCGATGAAGAGATCGTCCGCCCCGACAACCAGACGCCGGTAGGTGTCCCGGGTATGGCGGACGGAACCGTCGAAAAACTCCGCCCCGGTCGGCGGCCTTCCCTCCATGGCGAGCAATTCCGGAAGAAAATCCGGTTCGCACGGACCGTCGAGGGTGATCAACCGCAGCCCCGCCCCGGCCCTCCGGCAGACCTCGACCACGAAAAGAAGGGCGCGCGGCGTTTCCAGGGAGAGTCCGTTCCGGTCGAAGCGGGCGACGAGAAGATTCACGGTCGGCGGGCGGTCCCCGCCGATGAAATCGATCGGCCGCAACGCGGGAAAGCACCGGTGCCGCCACGCGTCGAGCGGACTCGCTCCGGGGAGAAACCCGAACGGATCCGGTGTCTCCTCCACTCTCAGATTCACGCCCTTCATCGGCAGGATAGTTCCCGGCCCCGCCCCCGGCGTCAAGCACGGCCCTTTCCGCGCCACTCGCGCAGAAACGCCCGGCAGGACCGGAATATTCTCTTTCCGAAGGTGGGAGCGGAGCGGGTGAGGATCTCGTCGCGCACGCCGACTCGCGCCGAAAAATCCTCAAAGTAGAGAGCGGTCGGCACGCCTTCGTCGCAGAGGTCGGCGAACTCCGCCTCCTCCGGGCGCATCCCCCGGCTTTTCGATTCGTGGTGCCGGACGACGACATCGGGCAGGCAGAGAATCCGCCACCCGGCCCGGCGGACCCGGTGGCAGAAGAGAGCGTCGCCGAACCCGTTCGGACAGCGGTCTTCGTCCAGCCCGCCGGCATCGCGGAAGGCGGTGCGGCGGCAGACCGCCAGCGCGAACCCGACCCCGTCCGCCTCGCGGAACCGGAAGGCGTTCTCCGCGGCCGTCCGGACCGCCTGCGGACCCGCCGGGCCCATCCGGAACCCGGCGGCCTGGATCTCCCCGTCCGGGAAAACCAGCCGCCCCCCGGCCAGACCCACTCCTTTCCAGAAAAGGCAGGAAAGAAGCCGGGCGAGATCGTTCCCGTCCGTGAATTCGATGTCGTTGTTCGCGAAGACAAGGGCCTCGCATTCCGGAGGCAGAGCCCCCTCCCCCCTGTTGTTCAGACGGGCGAAATTGAACGGCGCGTCCTCCCGGAGAAGGGTCACCCCGGTCCGCCCGAACAACACGCGGGCTCTCTCCCCCACCTCCGCGGAGGCCTCCGCCGCCGAACCATTGTCAACGAGCACGAGGTGAACCCGTGCGGCGACGGACTGGGCGGCGAGACTCTCCAGCGTGGCGAGCGTCATCCGCGACTCGTCGCGAAAGGGCACGATCACCCCGACCGGCACCTCCGGCCCCCCCCCGGGACAGACCCTCAATCCAGCGCCCTCCTCTCCCGCCCGGATCTCGACCGGGCCCGCCCCGAACCGCCCGGCCAAGCCTTCGAGGAACGCGCGGAACCGCGCCGACTCCGGTTCCACCCCCCCCGCGGCTCCGGAACCAAACGCCCCCCACACATGCAGCCGGAGCCGCTGCGGCGAAACACCGGCGGCGGCCATCGCGGCGGCACCGACACTCCACGGCCCACTCCCGGAACTCCACCAATCGGCACCGGCTTCCCGGAGAATTTCCCCGCACCGCCCCCACACGGTCGAGCGGACCAGGGGACAGGGGCCGAAGACGTTCGCGCCCAACGCTCCGAACCACGGCGACGCGGGGACCCGCCCGATCCCCGTCCGGCTACCCGAAACCGGGTCAAACCGCACGCACCCGGCGGTGGCAATCTCGGGGGCCTCCCGGGCGAGGAAGTTCAGCAGGGCGAAACCGCCCCGGGGCTGCAACCAGCACCCCGGCCCGACGAGGCCGACATAGTCGCACTCCGCGGCCAGGGCATCGAGGTCGTCCAGCGGATCGTCCTCTTCCGAAAACACGACCCGCCCCGCCAGACCGGGAAGCCGAAAAAGAGTTTCCCGATCCGCCGGTTCCTCCGGCGGGTGCCGCCGCGGATCGAATGCGGAGGGGCCGGGCCGCCCGCCGGCGATCCGCACGCGCACGCGCAATGGCAGGCAGTCCGAAACAACCAGCGCCGCCAGGGTCGCGCGCACGGCCGCCTCCCCCCCGGGGGCCGCCGCCACGACGAGGCCGACCGAGGGGAACCCGCGTTCCCCGGCCACCCCGCGTTCCCAATCGAGGGCGCGGGCCAGCGCGTCGGCGCCGGCGACCGGGCCGCCCCAGAGGGTGAGCGCGAAGTCGCCCAGAACGGTATCGCGCAGGGAAATCCGCGCGTCATCCACCATGCGGACCCTCCTTTCCCGTCCGACGCCGTCGCCAGGACAGATGATGGCCGATATGCAGGGCGAACACATCGCGCGCCGCGAGCAACTTTTCGCGGACGCCCCCCGCCTCCGCTCCAGGCCCCCCGCCCCACCGCGCGCGCGCGGTCCTCCAGGCGTTTCGCAAACTGGGCCGGAGCGGGGCGCCGAGAAAATCGCCGAACACCTCCGCGTAGTAATCGGCCTCGATCCTCGCCCGCCGCACCGCCGGGAGGAATCCGTAGCGGTGGCTGTGATAAACCCAGGCCTCCGGCGCGTAGGCCTTGGCGTATCCGGCTTCGAGAATTTGCTCCGCCCAAAGCTGGTCCTCGCCGAACGGAACGTCCGGGTAGGGAATCTCCCGCCAGACCGATTTGCGCAGGGCCGAATTGTTGTCCGAATAGTAGCGGAGAAAACCCCGGCGGGCCGGATCGACCGACAAGTCCACTCCCTCTTCGAGCCGGAAACAAGTCCGGTCCGATCCGAAACCGGCGAAGTGGGCGCGGGTCGCCCCGGCGATGGAGGGGCCGTGCTCCGGCCAGGAAACATGCCGTCCGAAAACTCCGGCGGCATCGGGATACGCTTCCAGCGTCTCGACCAGTTCCCGTAGCCAGGAATCGGTTCCCGGCACCGCGTCCTGCGTCAGCAGGGCCACGTATTCCCCCTCGGCCCGGTCGATCAGCTGGTTCCGGGTACGGCCGTGGCCGAAGTCCCGGGGGGCCACGGAAAACCAGCGGACGCGCGGTCCCTCCCCGGCCCGCCCCCGCACCATTTCCAGCGAACCGTCGGTGGACTCGGTGTCGGCCACCACCAGCTCCCACTCCCCGGCGAACCGCTGCCCGAGGACCGCGTCCAAACAGCGGCGGAAGACATCGCCGCCGTTCCGGACCGGGATAACGACCGAGGCCTTCATCCCCCCTTGTCCCCGGCACGGGCCGTACGCTTGCCGATCCAGCGGTCGCCCGCCCGTTCGATCGGGCGGAGGATCCGCCCCTCGACCACCGCCGAGAGACCGAAGACGACCACCGCCGTCATCAGGAAGAAAACCATACCGTCCGTCGGCTTGAAGTTGATTTGCAGGACGGCCTGCACCGGCCAGTGGAAGAGAAAGAAACAATAGGCGCCCCCCACCGGCACCCGGGCGATCTGCACGGGCAGGCGCGCCAGTCCGACGAAGAGGAGGGCGCAGGCCAGCGTGGCCGGATAGAGCGACCAGAAGGTATAGGGCCCCATCCACACGGTCACCGCGCCGAGGATGACCGCTGCGGCGAGCGGCGGCGCCCAATGCCCCATCCGGGGGTAGAAGAGAGCCACCGCCGCGCCCGTGACCACCGCGTTGAGCTGGAGCGCGCGGGTGTGGTAGATCGACCACCCCTCGGTTTCTATGGCGAGATAGACCGCCAGCCAGAAGGCGAAAAGCACGAAGAGAAACCGGACCGGGCGAAGCAGGCGGACCTTCCAGAACAACCACAGAAGAACGTAGCCGTAGATGAAGGCCGGAAAGATATGGAGAACGGGATTGACCGTGCCCCCCTTCATGACACCGGGGAGCCGGACATAGCCGTCGGGGGCCAGCCAGCCCGTCTCGAGGAGACGCCGGAACCCCTCGCTCCCGAAATACTCCGCCCAGCTTACCTCGGTCAACGAGGGTCCGAGCACAAGGATCAGACCGAAGGTGAACAGCCAGAGCAAGGGAAGGAGCCGGAGACTGCGCCGGACCAGGAAGCGGAGGGAGGACTTGTTGTTGCACAGGCTCCGGGCGACCAGAAAGCCGCTCAGGGCGAGAAACATGGAATTCCCGAGAAACATCGGACCATTCTGGACGTAGGGCCAGAGCGGCTGGCCGGCCACGTTGCCGAGACGCCCATAGGCATGGTGCATGACGACCAGGAAAACGGCCAGCCAGCGGATCAACGCGAGCGTACCCGGATTCATCCAGCCCTCCCGCGGATAACCCGGCGGGGGCGAGGGCCGCCAGCCCTTGACCGGTTCGAGAGCCGGGATCGAGGCGAGATAACCGGCGAGCGAGACCGCGAGAATGATCACCAGAAAACGCAAAGCCGCGGACTGGTAGGCGATCCAGGCCATCTCGTCGAGCCAGGCGGGGCCGTCGGGGAAAAAGCCTTCCGGGAGTTCGTCCCAGAGCAGCGGCGAAGGGATCACCTCCTCCGATCCGGCCACCCACAGCCCGTTCTCCTCCGTGAACGGGTCGAAGACCATGCCCTCTTCCTCCAGCCGGCGGAGAGAGCCGATATCGATCTCCGCGGGCTCCTCCATCGCGGGAGTCCGGATCCGGAGCCAATCGAGCCGGACCCGGTTCGGTCCGGCGTCGGTATCAATCCGCATCGATCCGGCGGTCGGCTGCACCATGCGCAGACGAAGCTCTCTCCAATCTCCGCCCTTGTAGGAAACCGCCGTGCGCCGGTCCGCCCGGAATTGATCGGAATCCGGGGCGAAATAGACCTGGAAATACCCCGGACCATCCGCGTAAACCCTCGCCGTGACCTCCGTTTCCAGACTCTCCCGCGGGAAAAACAAGTGGAGGAGGATCCCCAGCACCCAGACCACGAAGGCGAACCAGAAGAGGACCACCGCGACCCGGTTCGGGGACCAGCGCGAGGCAAGTTTTTGGGGGACGTCTGTTTCCATGATTATTTCTGATCGCGCCCGGCCATCGGCTCCGGCAGTCCGAGACGGCTGTGAACGGCCCGGACGACTTTCGACATTTCCGCATCCCAGGAGATCCCGGCCGCAAAAGCGAGCCCCGCTTCGCGCAGGGCGTCCCGCCGGGCCACATCGTCGAGCAGATCCTCCAGCGCCCGCGCGACGGCGAACGGCTCGGGCGCCGTGGCGTGAACCGCCTCCGGCGGGTAGATTCCGCGGAGATTCTCTCCCGCAAGCTCGATCACCGGCAGCCCGCAGGCCATCATTTCCTTGGGCAGAATGGCGTGATTGGTCGCGGAGAAAACAACCCCCACCGTCCCCGCCCGGTACAGCCCGGCCAGAGCCGCCGCGTCGAGCACGCCGTGATTCACGAAATCAAAGGGCGCCTCGAAATCGCTGAGATCCTCCCCGAAAAAATCAACCGTGAAATCGCTCCGCCGCGCGGCCAGCAACTCAAGGGCGAGCACCCCGATTTCAACGACCCGCCGCGAGGTGGCCGCCCGGGCGTAAAAAACGATGCGGTGCTTTCCGCCCGACGGCTCCGCCGGGCCGCCCGACCGGTAGATCCCGTGATCGATCCCGTACCCGAAAACAGGCACCTCTTCGTCCGTATAGGCGGCCAGCTTCCCGGCCAGCCATCGGCTGGAAGCGATGGGGCTGAACCCGAACCGGTAGGTTTCCTCGGCGAGAAAATAGGCCGATCCGGCCGGATAAAAATCCGGCTCGAAATCCTGCACCAAATAGAAACGGTGGGCCACTTTCGCCGCCGCCCGCAGGTAGTAGGCGGTCCAACGGTCGGTCGCAAACCCCACGTCGCCGTCGATCCGCCCGACATCTTCGACGGCGAGAAAGCGCACCTCCGCCCCGACCGGCACGAACGACTCGCCGATCACCCGGCGGACCCGCTCCGGAGAACCGTGCCGGGAGTGGTGCAGGATCCAGATCCGGCAGGTGTGGCCCTCGCGCTCCAAAGCGCGGATGGAGCGGAAAATCGCCGCGTGCCCACCGGCCCCTCTTCCGAAATCGGGGATCACCCAATCGATGGCGAGGGCTTCCTTTCCCTCGGGAATCGTTCCCTCGCACGCCTTCCCGGGCAACTCGGTCACAAACCGGAAGGTGGCGAACCGTTGCGAGGGATCCTCCGTCGGATCGCAGAGATATTGCGGATCGATTTCCATCTTCTCCAAAATCTCCGGCCCCTCGCTCCCGCCGTCGTCGGCAAACATCTCGAGAAGACCGATGCCCCCGGCATCGGGGATGCGGACTTCGAACCCGGGCAACTGTTCCTCCCCGGGACACCCTCCCTCCACCGGGATGATATCCGGGCGGTAGATCCGGACCGCCTCGTACTCTCTCCCTTCGAAGCGGAACCATACCCTCCGGGCGGAACGTTCTTTCGTCCGCAAGACCCATCCGACAATCGTCACTTGAAAACGGTTCCCCGCCGAACGGGCGTCCATCCGGTCGAAGTGGCAGAGAAACCGCGCCTTCATCCGCTTTCGGCGCCGAAGAAATCCGGGGATGGGGAAAAAACCTGCCTTCATCGGGAAACAATCTAAAAATACCGCTTCCCTCTAGCGCAATCCGGGAACGGCGACAAACCAATAGCTGTAAAGGGCGAGCAGGATAAGGGCGCCGGCGGGGATTCCGAGGAACCACCACCAAAACCGTTTCCGGTTCTCGTGAATCAAAACCCCCAGGATGGGCAGCACCGGTGCGAGGTAGCGCCCCTGCGCCTGAAAATCACTCACCCACGAATGATAAACGGCCGCCGCCACCACCATGACGCACGAAAAAACCGCCCCCGCGAAAATGAGACCTCCGACGAGATCCTGGCGGAAAACCGCCGGCAGAAACAGGGCCAGAAGGAACAGACCCGCCACGGGAAGGAGACGGTCGAAATAAAGCGAAGTCGGCCTGACCCCGAAGTACCCGTAGTTGCCGAAAGACGACGCGAAGGCGATCAGGTGCCACTTCCTCTCCGAGAAAAGAAAGCCCAGCGGCTTGCCCCGTTCGCGCAGGTAGAGCCCCGGCCCGAGTTCCTCCAGGGGAGTCATAGGGCTGTAGATCGGCTTGGCGGTTTCGGCGCGGATCCGCTCCATCATCTCAACCCGCCGGAAATCGCTCCGCCAATCGACCACGAGGGTCCACCCGAGGTTCGCCACAACCGGAGCCGCCGCGAACACCGCCAACCCCACCCCGGCGGCCAGGCGGTGGCCGCGGGGCGTCCGGAAAAGCCGCACGGCCAGGTATCCCAGCGCGAACCCTCCGAGCAACCAGAAATTCGGCTTCAGCAACCCCAGCGGCAGGGCGAGCACAGCGCCGCCGAAAATGAACCAAAAGGGGCGCCCGCCGGTCCGCCCGTCGAAGAGACGTCCGACCGGCCCTCCGCTCGTCACCGCCGCGATCAGAAAGAGGAAAGAGGCCGTCAGGGCGAAGGCGTCGGAATTGAAATACCCGAAAAGATAAAGGGCCTGCGGAGTCAGCAGGAGCGGCAGGAGCACAAAGCGCGCGCGGACGCTGAGAATGGACACCAGGGCCAGCACCCCGAGGAGAAACACGTTGAAAAGGCGCAGGCGGATGTGGGGCCGGGCAATTCCCGCCGACTCGGCCAGAACCGAAAACTTTCCCGCGAACCAGTAAGCCACCTCTTCCGTATTCAAGCGGGAGGCCCCGTAGTCGCTGTAGCTCGCCCGCGCCGCCGGATCATCGGGAACCGGTGCCAGCCACCGCTCCTCGTAGAATCCGCCCGCGTCGAGATGTACGAACTCGTCGGGGTGAATGCCCCGGGTCGAACCGAGCGAAACCGCCAGGGCACCGCCCACGGCGAGAACCAGAAGGAAAGGCACGAATCCGAGCTGCCGCACGAAAGCGTCCGCCCGCGAGGGATGCCGCCGCTCGAAAAAGATCACCAGCCCCGCCGACACCAGAAGAATCCAGAGCATCGGCTCGCCCCGGAAAACCCGCTCCCAGCGGATATTCTCCCAGATGATCTGCGGATCGGCACCGTCCGCCACGAGCAGGATCCCCTCCCCGTCGCCGCGGGAAAATTGTTCCCAGTCCCCCTCGAGGCGGACGTCTGCGTCCCACCGGTCCGAGCGGGGATCGAGAACCACCCCGGCGGTGAAGGGACCGGACAGCTCGACGGAGAGAATGCGCACGACCCCCGGTCGCTCCAAAGGATCGATCCGCAGGCTGCCTCCGCGGCCGAAACCGTTGACCGGCACGACGATCTCGTTCGCCCCCGCCCCGTAGCGGACGGCGTTTTCTTTCTCCGGCCGGAACCCCCGGTCCGGATCCTGCCAATACACGCGGAGAAGTCCGGGATCCGCCGCCTCGAACCGCACCGTCACCTGGAAACCGGACAGCAGATAGATCCACGCGACCAGGATCATCGCGCCAATAAGCACCGTCGAAAACAGATGCCGGTCGAAAAACGCGCCCGCGCCGAGGCAGAAAGACCGCACGGCCTTCAGTCCCTGTGTCACTTTAATCATCCGCTTGCGAAACCTCCGTATGAGGCGACCGAAACCCCTCGGGCGCAAGGTGTTTTTTTTCCCGAGCCGCCAAACGGGTGTAACTACAAGTGCGGGGAGTTTTGGAACGAACCGATCCCATTTTCTTCGGACTTTGGGAGCGCAGCGCTTCAGCCTGCGAACGTAAGCACAAGAACGCACCGAAAACGCGGGCTAAAGCACCGCGCTCCCCTGAATCTTTCCGTGGTTTTCTCTCAAAAATGGCTGCAATTGCCTGGTGAAGTCCAAGCACTTGTGGTTACACCCCCCGCCAAACCCGCGGGAGGACGTGCCGCTGATCCGGGGGAACCCGGGCGGGGGAACCCGGGTGCCCGGAAAATAGTCCGCCTCCAGGCCTCAGCCCTCGCTCTCGTTTTCCCCCGGGTCTCCCTGGGTGATCCGGTCGATCGTCTCGGTGATATCCTGGATCGTCGTGCCGTACCAAACGATTGGCCTGTCCGCGATTTCCTCCCAATGCTCCACCACCGGACGACTGGGGTAGTAAGCCGAGGCGACCAGATAGTAATCGCCGACCAGATCGAACGGAACCGTCCAGGTCGCCCAGCATAGATCCGGATCATTCATCTCGTTACCGAGCGGGCGCGGGCGGTAGTTGCGCAGGGCGATAAGTCCGATTCTAAACTTTTTGACGACCAAATCGATGTAATCCTTCTCTTCCAGTTTTTTGAGGTCGAAGATCAGGATGTTGAGGACCGAAACCTGCCGGAGATTTCCCGCCTCGATCGCGTCGAGGAGTTTCTCATTGGCCTCGTCGATATCGTCGGCGCTGACCAGTCCATTCTCACTCAAGGTGTTCACCAGAAAGCGGTTGCTCCTCAGGATAAGGGCACGAAGCTCTTTGGAAATTTCAGGCATCAAACCAACGATAATATCCGGCGAGGCCTACCCGGATCAAGGCTAAAGCGCGGATTGCAATGCGCGAATACGCGAGGGTGTAACCACAAGTGGGTGGAGGGAATATCAAAATTTATTCGGT
>CAZDRT010000088.1:0-13543 GCA_964507815.1 uncultured Puniceicoccaceae bacterium | reverse complement strand
GCAGCCGACTGAGGACACTGCTTCGCCTTGGCACGGCAGCCGCCCTCCCGCCGTGTTTCGGCGGCTCACGCACGATTATCGAATCAATTTCGATATCCCCTCCACGCACTTGCGGTTACACCCCACCACGCGGGCATCGCTGATCCAAGATCGGCGAAGAAAGAGTCGTGGGAGCGACCGATGGCATGGCACTCTTCGGGCTCTCTCCCCGTGGCCGGCGGCCTTCCTTGTCCTGCGTAGCTCGGCTTGTCCTCCGAAGCCTTGGCGTAGGGGGGCAGAGCGTAGTGCGGAACCCCACGGCCATCCCGGGCAAGGCTGAAGCCATGCCCCACGGGGAATCCCGTACCCGGGGATTCCCGGCCTCCTCCGTGGCCGGCGGCCTTCAGGCCCCGGTGTGCAACGGCGGAGCGGTACCGCTTGCCATGTGGTGGCGGCGACGGCAGTGCGGAACCCACAGGCCATCCCGGGCAAGGCTTATGCCATGCCCCACGGGGAATCCCGTGGAAGTCTTCCCTACACCATAGCTAAAAGTCGCTTGATGGACCCCACAATCCGTGCGAACATCATGTGATATACGATTTCATCGATTTTCCTCCAAGCACTTGTGGTTACACCCGATCAAGACCCGCGAACCGAATATGATTGCCGCCCTGCCTGCCCGTATGCCATCGTCCCCCCACCTTATGTTACATCGAACATCCATTCTCTGGCGCATCGTTTTTCTAGCGATTCTCGCTTCGTCGGGCGCCCCGGCCGAGGACGAACTCGAGATTTCGGAACCGCCGGATTTCACGCCGAATAAGACCATCTCCGAGCAAATCATCGCCTTCGGCCGCGATCCCGCTTCCACGGAGCGGGCGGCCATGATCACCTCCTGGGAAATTGCCCGGAAAGGGGTTTTCAAGGTGAAGAACATTGGATTTGGAAGAGCCGGAAGCGAGGAATATTGCATGCTCTCCATCCAGCACGACGTCTATGATCCCCCCGACTCGAAACGGGTGGACGAAATGGTGGTCGGGTTCGCCTCCTCGCCCAGAGGCGCCCTCGAAACGGCCCGGGCGAAGGCCATGGAGCGGATCCGCGACAATCCCCGCTCGAGACCCAACCTCCGTCAATCGACTCTGCCGAACGGCCTGCGGGAGATCCTTCCCATGCCCAAAGAAAAGGAGAGGGACTTCATCGCCAAATCCATCCGTTTCCAGGGCCGGGACGGCGACTGGCGCTGCTACCTCAAGTTCGAATATCTGGAGATCAAATAGTCCGCTCCGCCGGCGTCGCGGTGGTGGCTTTTGCCCGCCCCTACAGTCCGATCGAAGTGCCGACCTGGAAAATCGAAGTCACCACGGCGAGGGCCACCATGGTTACGAAGAGAAAGGCCCCGGCGATCGCGCCGCCGGAAACGAGGATCGTCAACTTGCGGAGTCGCTCGGAAAGGGATTCCCGGTAATCCTCCCGGAGAGACTGAAAGCCGCCGGCCAGCTCGCCGGTCTCCTCTCCGACCTTGAGCAAATCGGCGGCGGTGGGATCGAGGAGACCTTTTTCCTGCAGGGCGACGGCGACGGACCCGCCCTCGTTGACAAGATTGCGCACCTCTTCGAAGCGCCGCCGCAGTTCGCCGTTGCGGATCGCCTGACGGGTCAGCGAGAAAGCCTGCGAGGCGTGGATTCCGCTGCCGAGGAGAAGGGACAGTATGCTGCAAAGCCGGTACACCTCGGCATCGAGGACAATGGGCCCGGCCACCGGAACCTTCAGAATGAAACGGTCGAAACGAAAACGACCCTCCGGCGTGCGCCGGACGACGAGAGTCGCCAGAAAACCGATCAGACCGATTCCGGCGCAAATCGGGGCCGCCAGCAGAAGAAGATTGGATCCGCCGATCAGAAAGGCGGCGAAAGGGGAAAGACCCGAGCCGAGCCCCTCGACCGTCGATTGCACTTTCGGCATGAGAAAGAAGAGTAGAAACGCCGCCACGGCCAAGGCCATTCCAAAGAGAAAGGTCGGATAAAGCAGGCTGCCGATCAATCGGCGGCGGACCTCGCGTCCTTCCTGCCGCTGGGCGAGAAGTTCTTCAAGAATCGGAGGAAGGTTTCCAGTCTGCTCGCCGATCTCGATGACGGTGTTGAGCGTCTCCCGGCTTTTTCCGGGTGCCGCCGACCGAAGGGCCTGCCCGAGCGTCGATCCGTCACTCAACCGGGCCCAGACCGCCGTCGCCAGCGAGCGGAGCCGGGGGGAGGTGGCGCGGTCCCGCAGATTGCGCACGGCGTCCCCCATGGCCATCCCGCCCTTGGAGAGACCGAGAACCATCTTGAGAAACGCGTCCACCTGGGCGTCGGTCGGCGGGGGGCCGGCGGCCGCTTTCTCCGACCGGGCCTTCCCCTTCCCCGCCGCAGCCTCCCGTATCCCGGTCGGGCGGAGGCCCATGGCCCGGAGCCGCCGCGTCGCCTGCACCCGGTCGGCGGCCTCGATGCTGGCGGCGACGGCCTTTCCGTCGGCATCCCGGGCGGTGTAGGAAAAGGTGGCCATGCGGAATCAGTCCGAAGCGTCTTCTTCGGAGGTGCGCACATGGCGCAGGGCCTCCTCCGGCGAGGATACGCCCGAGACCATCAGATCCCAGGCGCTTTCCTGCAGGGTCTTCATCCCGTCGCCCATGGCGGCCTCCCGGATGCGCTTGGAAGAGGCCCGCTCCAGAACCAGGTCGTGGGCGGCCCGCTGCACCTGCAGCATTTCGAAGACGCCGACCCGGCCCCGGTAGCCAAGGCCCCGGCACCATTCGCAACCGACCGGGTGGGAGAGCGTGACCCCCGAGGTGTCGAAACCCTCGACAGACAGATCGAGCATCCGCCGGATGGAAAGGACCTTCTCGGGGGGCGCGGGCCGCCTTTCGGCGCAGTGGGAGCAAAGCCGGCGAACCAGCCGCTGGGCGATGACCAGCTCGACGCTCGACGCGATCAGGAAAGGCTCGATCTCCATGTCGATCAAACGGGTCAACGCACCGGGCGCGTCGTTGGTGTGGAGGGTCGAGAGCACGAGGTGCCCGGTCAACGAGGCGCGGATGGCGATCTCGGCGGTGTCGCGGTCGCGGATCTCTCCAACCATGATGATATCGGGATCCTGCCGGAGGATGTGCCGGAGGGAGCGGGCGAAGGTCAGGCCGAGGTCCTCCCGGATCTGGGTCTGATTGACGCCGGGGACCTCGTACTCGATCGGGTCTTCGACCGTCATGATCCGCTTGTTCGGCGAGTGGACCAGCCGGATGAAGGCGTTGAGGGAGGTGGATTTCCCGGAGCCGGTGGGACCCGTCACGAGGAGGATGCCGTTCGGGCGGCGAAGGACTTCGCCGACGATCCGCTTCTCAAACTCGCGCAGGCCGAGATCGTCCATGCTCATGGCCTGGGTTTTCTGGTTCAGCAGGCGGAGGCTCACGCTCTCCCCGTAGAGGGTCGGGAAAGTGGAAATGCGGATGTCGATCTCATCGCGGCCGTACTGGAACCCGATCCGCCCGTCCTGCGGCCGCCGCCGTTCGGAAATATTCAGATGGGCCATGATCTTGATCCGGGAAATGATCGCCGCCTGGAAGGACTGGAGGTTCTCGGGCACGGCGACGCGGGTCAGCTCGCCGTCGATCCGGTAGCGGATGGCGAGCTTCTCCCGGTGGGGCTCGAAATGGATGTCGGTCGCCCGGGTTTCGAGGGCCTGCCGGATCACTTCGTTTACGAAGCGAATGACGGCCGCATCCTCGTCCTCCTCGTCGGGAAGATCCTCTTCGCCGAGAGCGAGGGCCTCCTGCCCCTCGAGGCTGGCGGAGCCGACCCCGTAGCGCTCGGTGATCCGGTCGCTTACCTTGTCCACGGTACCGATCCGGACGACCGGCCAGACCCCGCAGGCCACCCGAATCCACCGTTTCTCGAAAGGAGTCAGGGGCCAGACGGCGACAACCTCGAAGCGCCCCGGCGAAAGGGGCTCCCCCTCCCGCGCCTCCCGCGGAAGGAACTGGAGGGTATGGAGCAATCGGGCCGGAATCGATCCGAGGCGGTTTTCGTCGATGGCAAAGTCCTCGCAGAACGGCTGCCCGGCCGCCGCGGCGACGCGGCGGGAGGTCTCGTTTTCCGAAAGAGCCAACTCTTCCGACAGGAAACGGATCTTTCCCTGCCGGTCGCGGGAGAACCAGTCTTCGTTGATCTCCACGCCCAGCCTCCGCAGGATTTCGGCCTCGGACACGACTCCGCCACCGGGCGGAGCTTTATGCAAAACTTCACTCATTGCCGGGAGAAACGATCACCCGGCGGCGGACCGGCACCCGGGGATTGTCCGGAGAAGCGCCCGGAGGTTTCGGAGACGAGGCCGACGTCTGCCGCTGGTTCGCATTCCCGTCGGGCGGTTGATCCGCAACATCGGGCATGGCCGATACCGCGGGCGGCTTGAGGGGGATGGTCTCGCGGCGACCGGCGGTCTCCACGACGGCCTCCCGACCCGGAAGATCGAACCGGACAAAGCGGATGTCGTCGAGCTGTTCACCCGGTGCCAGCCAGACCCCGCGCGGCTCTCCCTTCCGGCGCAAAGAGACCTGGATTTCTCCCGCGGCGGCGACGACTCCGATCAACTCCACCCGGCTCGCGGCGGTTGGCGCGGGCGGAGTCGGCCGTTGCGGGGTCCGCACTTCGGTCGAAGGCGGTCGGTAACCGGGCGGCAGGAACGGGGACCGCTCGACCAGACTCTCGATCGGCCCGGGATCGGCCGCCGCGAACGGGCCGGAGAGCGCGAGGAGAGCGAAGAGGAATCGACGCGGACTCATTTGGTGTCCTCTCCCTCCTCCGGAAGCGGCTCAATCGTGTCCATATCCGGGTTGACCCGGGGAACCCCCATCGAGTCGAATTCCCCCGTTTCCAGGTAGCTCCGCACCGATTGTTGCTCGTCGAGATTCCCCAGGCTCTTCACCGCGTCCTCATACGCTTCGGAAGGCGCGAGCATGACGTTCGGCTTGATAAAAATGAGCAGCTCCCGGGTCGTGATCGTGTTCTGCTTTCGGGTGAAAAGCCAGTCACCGAGCACGGGAAGATCGCCGAGGAGGGCCAGTTTGTTCCTCGTCAACCGTCGTTGCCGCTCCTGAAGACCTCCGAGAACGATGATCTCCTGGTCCGAAACGCTGACAAAAGACTCCGCCTCGCGGGTACCGATAATGGGCTGGCCGTTGAGGTCCGGGTTGTCGGAGTCGGATATGATCGAAACGATGTTATCGACCACCTGGGTAATCTCCATCTGGATGACCCCCGTTTCCGCAATGAGCGGCTTCACGGTCAACTCAATCCCGATGTCGCGGAAATCGACGGTGCTCCGGGTGGCGTTCGCGTCGTTGTTGATGACCGATCCGGTGACAATGGGCCGGGTCTCGGCGACGGTGATCCGGGCCTCGCGGTTGTGCGTGGTCATGATGGTCGGAGCGGAGAGCACGGTCACATCCCCGTTGCCGCGGGCCACGTTGAAGACGGTCTGGAGGGAGAAGTCCGGCAGTGTGAAGGCGCTGAAAGTCGCCGCACCGACCCGGAGGGGAATCTGGGCCGCATTGTCCCCCGCGCCGGTCGTCGCCAGTCCGAACTGGTTGTCTCCCGCCGTGTTGTACTGCAGGCCGAAGACGTCGATTCCCCGCACCTGATCCTGGTCGAGAGTCACCTCGACGATGACGACCTCGATCCGGACCTGGGCCAGAAGGATGTCGATCTGTCCGATCAAGCGCCCCATCTGTTCGATGTCGTTATCGGTGCCGTACACGATGACGGCGTTGCTCCGCTCGTCGGAGACCAGGCTGGCGAACCGGCTGAACTGCATGCGGGCAGCCGACTGGTTGGCCACCCCTTCGACCACCGTTTCCACGACCGGTTCGGGGGCCGGTCTTTCCCCCGTCGGCTCTTCCGCCACCGTCTCCTCACGGGTCACGCCGTCCCGCACATCCCCATCCTCCGCGTCGCGCTGGTTGGTGATCAGCTCGCGGATCACCCCCGCCACCTCTTCGGCGACGGCATGGCGGATGTAGAACACCTTGCTGGAGGTCAACGGCTTCGAATCGACATCGAATTCCCGGATCAGTTTCTCAATCATCTCCATGCTGTCGGGGTGGGCGACCACCACCAGCTGGTTCGAAGATTCGACCGCGGCGATCACGGTGTTTCCGGACAGATACCGCCCGAGGGGACCCTCGGAAAGGGACCGGAGGTTGCGCTGGAGATCCCCGACCGGAATATTCTCGATCCGGAAAAACCGGATATCCTCCTGCGCGGCCTGCTTCCGGTCGATCTGTTCGAGGAGACTCTCGACGCGCTGGAGGTTGGTCAGGGAATCGGCCACGAGAATCCAGTTCGCACGCTGCAGGGTCACCAGCCCCGTGCCTCCGAGCAGTGGCTGGATGGCGGCGGTCGCTTCCTGGGCGGTCAGGAAGTCGAGCTTGAAGATCTTCGCGAAGACGGCCTCGGTCGGTCGGCGCTCGAGCGTGGAGCCGACGATCAGGGTGGGCGACTCCGTCAACACCGAGGCGCTCGGCACCGCCTTGAGAAACTTGTCGGAAAGCTCGACCAGCGAAATCCCGTTCAAGCTGAGAAGGCTCTCGAGGGCGACGATCTTTTCCTCCTCGTCCAGGGGTTGGTTGGGCAGGAAGGTGATGCGGGCGTTGGGCAGCGACTGGGGCCGGAGAACGGACTTGCCCGTGAGGGCTTCCAACTGCTCGAACACGGTGTCGATATCGGCATCGACGAAGAGAAACGGATCCTCCTGCGCCCGCGCGGGGGGGGCGGTCACCGATGCCAGCAGCAGGAGAGCGAAAAGGAAAGGGATGGTTCGTGGGGAAAATTTCATGGTGCGGAGGCCAGACGGGACGATCCCGCGGCGAATTCAAAACCGGAGAGGCGCAGGACCGCGTCCACCTCTTCCGGCATTCGTTGGTTTACGGAAAGGAGCATTTGTTCGATGGATACCGGAAGCCCATCGTCTTCCATGCGCCGCACAAAGTCAATCAAGGGAACGAGGGCAACGTCGTCGAGATCCATGTCCAGGCGATGGATGGAAACCATGTCGCCGCTGCGCGACTCGACGGGATCCATGTCGGGGGTCAACCCCACGTTCCGCGAGATGCGGTCAACCTCTTCGACGAAAGACGACGCCGTAAGTGAACGGCGCGCCTCCATCTCCTCGAGCCGCCCGGCGATCTCGGCTTCGACGGATTCGGAGCGGGAGAGCACCGTCTCCTGAAATTCCAATTCGGCGGCGACCCGGGCGTTCCGGTTGACAGCGTCACGGAACCCGCCAATCACAGACGAAGTCCAGAACAGGGCGCCCGCCCCGAGGAGGACCACGGCGATCAAGCGCTCGCGCAGGCTCAGGCGAAAGAAACGCTCGCGCAGGAAGTTCACCGCCCGGCCCCCTTCCCCGCCGCCGGAACCCGCACGGCCAGGACGAATTCGATGCGCCCGTCCCTCGAGCGGGGCCGGGGCGCCTCGCTGATGATGAACCGGGAGTCGTTGCCGAGCTTTTCGATGTACTCGTTGAGCACGCGGACCTCGCTGGTCCGCCCTTCGACCTCGAACCAATCCGGCTCGCGGAATTCGACACTGAGGAACTGGATGCCGTTCGGGCGGAGCAAATTCAACTCGCCGAGCCGCTCGAAAACGGAAATCCGCGACTCACCGAGATCGCCCAGCCGGGCCGCCAGATCGGCCCTCTCCTCGACCGCGGCCACCTGCGGTTCGCGAACCTCCCGCAGGGCCTCCCGCCCTTCGACCCACGAAGCGAAACCCCAGAGAATTCCCTGCGCCAGAACCAGCGCGATCAGGATCCCGGCGACCGCCCTGGCCGCCCACCAGATCCGCTCGCCCGACTTCTTGTCGGCGCGGAAGCGCTCGATCTCCCCGGTCGGGCGCAGATCGGCCTTCCAGAGGACGCGCTCCCCGGTGGACCATTCGCGGCGGGCGCCCTCGTCATCCACCGCAACCGCGCGAAAACGTCCCCGGGAATCCGCCCCCGCTCCGTCGAGGCTCAACCTCCGGATGGCGGAATCCTCCACGTCGGGCCGGCCAAGGGCCTCCAGGACCTCGGCGATCTCGGCGGAGTCGTCCGACTCCCCGCTGCCGGCGAGTCCGACCAAGTCAGAGGGAACCTTACCGCCGCGGTCGAAAAACAGAAGAGCCCCGCCGCCGCCGGCCTCGATTTTCTCGACCGTTCCCGGCTCCCTCTCCCAGCCGAAAAAAGGGAAAAAGCCCGGTAGCAGAAACTGGTCCCGGCTGGCCGCGGGCAACGCGGACCGCTCGCAGCCGAAAACCCCGACCCGCCCGTCGCCGTCGGTCACCACCCCGACCGCCAGCTGCTCCGGGGCGTAGGGCGACTGCTCCTCGAAATCCAGCCGCGCCGACTCCTCGGCCTCTTCCGCCGGAATCCCCTCCACAGGATCAAAACACCGGTACACGAAAAGCCCGGGCGAAGTCAGCACGACCCCGTCCGTATTCTTTTCGCTCTCTTGCCCGTTCACAAAAGGCAAGTTAGGGGAAAACCCTCCGAGCATCAAGAACCAACCGCCCTCAGTGGGTCAGGGCAAACATCGTGCGAAACGGAACCAGCCGGGCCGCGGCGGCCAGTCGAAGCACTCTGCGCGGCCCCGGTCGAAGCAGCCACGGGTGGATCGCGTTCGCCGCGCGGAGCCGTCGGCCGAACCGCCGCCGGTGGGCCGCCTCCACCCTCCGCGCGAGGGAACTCCACCCCCGCGTTCCCCGGTGCCATTCCAGGAGCGGTTCGAGAGCCGTTTCGGCGGACTCGAGGGCGATCGACATACCGTTGCCGGTAAACGGGGGAATCACCGCCCAGGCATCGCCCAGGCGCAGGCACCCGTCCCGCCTCCCGGGGACCGCAAAGGAGACGCCCGCAACCGCCGCCGCGCTCTCCGTCCGAATCCGGGAGGATTCGAGCACCCGGAGGACTCCCTCCATGCCCGCCGCCCGCGCATAGGCGCCGAGGATCTCGCCGCGGCCCGCGCGCACGTCCGGACGTTTCCGGAACAGTCCGCAGAGATTCCAGAACCCCCCCTCCACGGGCGACAGGCCCACATAGCCACCCTCCCCGAGAAAGAGCGTCAAATCCGGCGGGAGCGCCCCCCGCACATGCAGTTTGAACCCCATCCACTCCGTGCGGGCGGCGACACGCCCCGAGGCCAGGACGATCCCCTCGGCGCGCGCGTCCCCGCGCCAGCGCGCGCCCAACCGCACCGTTCCTCCGTTCGACCGGATGCGCTCGACGAGCCGGAAATCGAGGGCGTGGCGGGAAAGGCCGAGAGCTTTCCGGGGAAGATCGCGGCGGTAAAACGCCCGACCCGACGCATCCCGCCAGATCGTCCGGCGGTGGACGAGCGCGTCTTCGAGATCCGAACTGATTCCGAGGGTCTCGAGGGTCGTCGGCCGGACTCCGCAGATAAACTCGCCGCAAACCCGGTGGCGGGGCAGTTGTCCGGCCTCCCACACCGTCACGGGGACCCCCCGGGAGGAGAGAGCCACCGCCAGGGACAAGCCCGCGAGCCCTCCCCCGACTATGGTCAACTCCTTCGCCACGACACCATCCGGTAGGCTCCCCGGGGATCCTGGATCACCCGGCACTCCCGCCCGTTCCGCCCGGCCCCGAGCAGATCCGGAAGCTCGTCTCCCCGAAAACCGGCCCCGATGCTCACGCACCCGTCGTGCCACGATACCGGGTGGAGGCCGAACGGCCGCAACAGGGCAAGCCCCCAGACCGCCCAACGCACCCGGAGAGGCTCGCAGACAATCCAAACGGGAATCCGGTCGAGACGGCGGCCGAGCCCCCGCAGCACCGCGTCTTCGAACTGGTGCAGAAGGAGGTTGACGATCAGAACATCCGGGGGCGATTCCGGCTCGTATTGCAGCAGATCCGACCGGTCCCATCCCCACTCTCCGGGCCAGTCGCGTGGCCGCTGCCAAAGATCGAGGCCGGTGTAGCCCTCCACCCCGAGCCCGGGCACCCGCCCCCTCAGATACCGCCCCAGATCGCCCTCCCCGGCCCCCGCTTCAACAATCGACCCGCCCGCCCGGTGGTGCCGTCGCAGCTCGCGCGCCACCCATCTCCAATTTCCCATGAACCAATTGAGAAAACGGAGATCGCGCCGGTTCGCCACCGCCGCCGGATCGTCGGGGGCGAGACCGTCGAGAATTTCCGGCTGAACGACTCGGTACTGCATCGAAACCGAACCATAGGAAAAAACACTCCCCCGGCAAGTGCTCACGGCAATGTTCGGGGCGTTCGGGTGTAACCACAAGTGCGTGGAGAGAATACCGAAATTGATTCGATAATCGTGCGTGAGCCGCCGAACCACGGCGGGAGGGCGGCTGTCCTCAGCCAATCGAATAACATCCCATTGCAAAATCGCGGGGCTTTACGATTTTGCTCCCCGCACTTGCGGTTACACCCGCCCCGGAGGGTCTTGACTTCCGGGAAAGGCTTTTCAAGGGTTTCCCCTCAATGAATACCGAAACCAGCGAAACCCGCCGATGAGTTCCGAACTGATCGATCCTCGGACCGTCGCCGAACTGCGCGCCTGCGCCGAAGCTCTCGAGGATCGCAAGGGGAAGGATCTGCGCATTCTGGACGTACGCGGAAAGTCCTCGGTCACCGATTTCCTCGTCATCTGCTCCGGCACCTCCGCCCCGCACCTGCGGGCTCTGTGTACGGCGGCGGAGAAAGCGATCCAGCTCAAACCGGGCAAGATCGCCCGACACGGACAGGAGTTCGAAAGCGGATGGGTCGTGACCGACGGCGTCGATTTCGTGATCCACCTCTTCACCGAGGAAATGCGCGACCACTTCCGGCTCGAAGCGCTCTGGAAGGACGCCCCGGCGATCGACCCTTCCGATTGGAACGCGGTCGCCTGACTTTAGCCGTGCGATTCGGTACGGCGGTTCGGTCCGGATTACCGGCACGGTGGCCGCATCGCCCCCGTGGTCGCGGGGCCTGCCCCCGATCCGAAGGGGTAGTGACCGCGGACACCACCGCACCTCTCCGGACCGACACCGGGCAACCGCGCAAATCCGTGTCCGTTGCCCGTGCCGCCGGTGATCGGAGGGCAACCGTCTTCGCCGGTCAAGAGCCCACCGACCACGAATATCCCGGGCGCAACCACAAGGGTCGGGAGGGCGGCTGTCCTCAGCCGATGGAATAACATCCCATTCCAAAATCGCGATGCTTTCCGATTCTGCTCCACGCACTTGTGATTACCCCCCCCTTCCGCCGACTTTCGAAAAGACGTTGCCAAACCGGATCAAAGGGTATTTTTTCCGATTCCTTCCACTCGCAAATCACTTCCAAGCATGACGCCATCCATGAGCACCGACTCCAGCCCCGGCCAGACCGAAGACGCGGAAAGCTTCGCGCTGACTGTCGGCAACAAAATGGGCATCCACGCCCGGCCCGCAGCCATGATCGTCCGGATCGCCAACCGGTTCGAGGGCGACGTCTGGGTCGAAAAGGACGGGGAGAAGGTCAACGGCAAGAGCATCATGGGTCTCATGATGCTGGCGGCCGGTCCGGGGTCGGTCCTTCGCTTCTCGGCGGATTCCGCGAAGATCGATGATCTCAAAAAACAGATGACCGAACTCTTCGAGAGCAAGTTCGAGGAAGCGTAGCGGCCCGCCGGGATTGGCGGCGGCCCTTATCCGGCTGGTTCTACCGCTGGTTCAAATCGCCACGGAGGAGAAATCCCCTCCCCCTCCGCGAAAGGCAGCCACAACTGTTCGGCTTCGTCCCCCGACACGGCGAAGCGGACGCCCACTCCCAGGAGCCGGGCGGCGAGTTCTTTCCGGGCGAATGCCTCGCGTCCCAACTCGATGAAGCGCCCGGGATCCCACCGGTCCCCCGACCGGCTGATGGTGGTCTGCGAGAAATCGGTGAACTTCACTTTAACGAACGGCCCCGCCACCCGGTCGCGCAGTTCCGGCCGACTCGCCAGGTCGGCGGCCAACTCCTCGTGCAGCTCGGCGATCCGCTCCGCGACGAGATCCGGAGAATCGACGGGCTCCGCGTAGGTTCTCTCGTTGCTGAGGGATTTGCGGATCCGGGAGGGGCGCACCTCCCGTTCGTCGATGCCCCGGCACTGGAAATACAGCTCCGCCCCGAACTTCCCGAACGCACCCTCCAACTCCTCGACCGACCGCGCGCGGAGGTCGGCGCAGGTCCGGCAGCCCATGCCGGCGAGCTTTTCCTCGGCCCGTCGCCCGACGCCCCAGAGCCGCCGCACCGGCAGCTCGCGCATGAAATCCCCGACCTCCGAGGGCCGGATCACAAACTGGCCGTTCGGCTTGCGCCAGTCGCTGGCGATCTTGGCCAGCAACTTGTTGGGGGCCACACCGGCCGAGCACGGCAGGCGGAATTCGCGCCGGATGCGCGCGCGGATCTCGGCGGCAATCTCCGTGGCCGGGCGGTCGAGCCCCGAGACGTCGAGATAAGCCTCGTCGAACGACAACGGCTCGACCAGCGGCGTGTAAGCGGAGAATATCCGCCGGATGCCCTCCGATATCTCCCGGTAGTGCTCGAACCGGGGCCGAACGAAAACCAGATCCGGGCAACGCTGGAGGGCCATGAAATTGGGCATGGCCGAGTGGACGCCGAACTCGCGGGCACGGTAGTTGCAGGTGCAGACCACCCCGCGTCCGCTCGTTCCACCGACCGCCAGGGGCACCTTGGCCAGTTCCGGGCGGTCCCGCATTTCGACCGCCGCGTAGAAGCAGTCCATGTCGATGTGGATGATCTTCCTTCCACCGGAAGCCCGCGAATCGTCACTCACCCAACAGCGCAAGCGTTACCGATGAAAAATCGGCCCAGATGAGCCCGCCGATGTACAAGACCGCCAGAGTAAGGAACAGCAAGCCGACCGAGCGGGTGAACCCGGCGAAGTTCTTCCGAACCCGTCCGTTGAAGTACCTCTTGTAGATCGCATCAAGATTGGGACCGTCCTCGTCGTAAAACACGAAACGCAGGCCAAAACCCAGAAGCAAAATCAGAATGCCAATCTCGGCGACGAAAATGAGAAGTGCGGCGTTCATGGGAGCTTTCGGACGGAAAGAGAAAACAAAACAAACGAGAAAGAGATGATGGAGAAATTATCACGACCGCTCCGGATTGTGCAAGAAAGAAGGCGCGGCGGCGGCGGAAAATATTTTTTTTGCAATCTGGCATTTTTTGCAATCTGGCAAGTTTATGTTTGTGCCATTCGAATTTGTCCGAAATTCTCAGGGCATTAAAGTAAGAAATCGGAGTTGCCATAAATTGAGAATCAAGATAGGCGCAGGGGTTCGCTCTTACTACCACCTGATGAGCCGCACGGTGAAGGGGGAGAGGTGGTTTGGACCCCGGGAAAAGGAGTACCTGCGGAAGCTGATCTGGCAGGTGGCGGAGTTTTCCGGGGCGCGGGTGATCACCTACGCGGTGATGGACAACCATTTCTGCGGCTCTTCCGTGACTGCCTCATGGAATCACGGGAGGCCTCCCACCGTGGCCGGGTTGCTTCAGC
>CAZDRT010000087.1:0-13660 GCA_964507815.1 uncultured Puniceicoccaceae bacterium | reverse complement strand
GGATCCCTCCGGGGTCAGCGACCCCGGCTACAGGGAGGCGGATCCCTCCGGGGTCGGCGACCCCGGCTACAGGGAGGCGGATCCCTCCGGGGTCGGCGACCCCGGCTACAAGGATCCGCCCCCGGGGTCAGCGACCCCGGCTACAGGGCTTCAGCCTTGACCGGGGTCGGTCTTTTCCAGGACGACCCGGTCGCCGCTCCGGACTTCTTCGGAGGGGTTTACGAGGAGGATTAGGCGGATGCGCTCGGTGGAGGGGTCGGGGAAGGGGTCGATCCCGCCCACTTCGAAGGGAATCGCGGAATCTTTTCCGGCGGCGAGGAGACGCCAGGTGTCCGGCCCCGGGTCGGCGGGAACCATGGACGGGGTCAGGAAGAAAACCGCCTTGAGCCGGGAGGGGTCGGCTACTTCGGCGAGGGGATCGAAGGGCTTGACGATCTCCCCCTCGCGGGCGGCGACCCGGAGGACGAAGCCGTCCCAGGGGGCGGTGAGCACGCGCTGCTCGACCTCGGCCCGGCGGGCCTCGACCCGGTTGGCGGCGAGGTCGGCCCCGGCGCGGGCCATGCCGGCCTGGGTGCGGGCGTCCTCGTACTCCTCGCGGCTGACCAGGTTCTCGGCGACCATCGTTTCCATACGCTCGGCCTTGGCGACGAGGTGGTCCCGGCGGATGGTCTCGCGGCGGAGTTCGAGCTGCGCTTCCTCGAGGGCGAGGGTCTGCAGGGTGGCGCGCAGGCGCAGGATCACATCCCCGCCGGACACGCGGCCGCCCTCGGAGACCGGCACCTCCTCGACGATCCCGGCCACTTCGAGGCCGACCTCGACCGACCGCTCGGGCATGAGGGTGGCGGCCGGAGCGAGGGAGGAGCCGTCGGCCGCGAACGCGGCCGGGACGAGGAAGAGGAGCGGGAGGAACCGGTGGAAGGCGGACGATCTCATAGGAAGCGGATGCGGAGGAAGTGGAAGAAGTCGCGGAAGGTGACGTAGCCGAGGGAGCGCCGCCCGAGTTCGAGGGTGGTTTTGCCGGTGAACTCGGCGACGGAATCGACCGGCATGTCGAACCGGGCCGGATCGACGGTAAGCCGGAGGCCGTAGCGGAGGGTGGAGGCCTCGGTCTGATCGGCGTAGAGGGGATAGTCCGCCCCCGGCTCGAGGATGAAGGCGATGCGGCGACCGGAGTCGGAGGTCGGGCGGAACCAGCCGGCGATCTCCTCGCCCGCCGCGAGCCGCCGCCGCACCTCGAGAAGATCCTGCTCCCGGAGGAACAAGACCATCTCCATCCCCCCGGTGCCGGCCATCTCGATGACGGCATCCCCTTCGTTGACATAGGAACCGACCGAGTGGCGGAGGTTGGACGGCCCGACGACGACCCCGGGCCCCGGGGCGCGGAAAACGGAGGCGGCGAGCCGCTCGTCGAGCAGGCGCAGCTCGCTGGCGATGACACGGGCCTCGAGTTCGGCGAGGATGGCCTCGTCCTCTCGGTTTTCGAGCAGGGCGAGGCGGCGGCGGGCCTCCTCGCGGTCGCGCTTGGCGGACAATTCGAGGCGGCGCAGGGCGGGCTGCCGGACATCGAGCCGGGCGAGGAGGTCGCCCTCCCCCACCCGGTCGCCGCGCCCGACGAGCACCTCGGCGACGGGGGAGCGGAAGGGCGAGGCGAGAGTGCGGAAGTCCTCGGAGAACACGCGGGCGTCGGCGCGCACGTCGAAGTCAACGGGCAGGGCGAGGATGATCGCCAGCAGGGCGGCCACCCCGGCGACGACGGCCCACCGGGGGAGGCGGCCGAAGACCCGCTTGCGGGAGCGGTGGGCGAGCCAGCCGGCGACAACCCCGCGGAGGCCCTGCCGGGCGAGAACACGCTCGAGGGTGCGGCCGAGGGGCGTGTCGAGGGAGGCGAGGTTCTCGGTGATCCCGGCCGAGTCGGGGGGCTCGCCCCTGCCCTCGATCAGGAGCATCCCGAAGAGGAGGCCGCCGCTCCCGCGCAGGGCGAGGGCGAGGATCCAGTCGTTCTCGGTGGCCTGGAAGTAGTCGGCGATGATGGGGTCGCGGGCGTCGGCATCCTCCGGTGCCTCGCGCCCGGCGAGGGCGACGAGCGTGGGCCGGCGGCCGCCGGGGCCGGGCGCGGCGGGCTTCTCCTCCGCCGCCCGCTGTCGGGCGACCCCGCGGAGGAGGGCGTGGGCGACATCCTTGAGGAAGACGGCCTCGGCGCTGCGGGCGCGCACCTCGACCAGCCCGCTGGCGGCCCGGATGCCGAAACGGGAGTGCTCCCGGCCAAGAGCTTCCTCCGGCACGCCGCCCCGGGCGGTGGAGGGGGTGAAGAGGGAGACCCGCGAACAGCCGAGCAGGGACTGAACGTGGTTGACCACCTGGAGGCCGAACTCGTCGGGGTCGCCCTCGCCGAGGACGGACTCGAGGAGGCGGGTGCGGGCGGACTGGGCGGCCACCTGGCGGGAAATCTTCTCGGGGGATTGCTCGCGGAAGAAGGCTTCGATCTCCGTGGCGGTCGCGCCGAGGATCTCGGCGACGCGGGCCTTGTCGGGGAGGACGCCGGGGGCGCCGACGGCGTGGAGCACCCCGGCGATCCGGCCCCCGGCCTTGACCGGGAGAAACCAATGCCAGCTCCGGGTGCCGTTGTAGAGGGGGAGGTCGTCCTCCGTCCAGGGGCGGCTCTCGATGGTGTCGGGGGAGGCACCGCCGCCGCCGGTGCCGGGGGCGAGACTGGCCCCCCGGCCCTCGCGGAGGGCGGCGCGGACGGCCTTTTCGAAGGAGCGGCGCTGAATGCGGTTCAGCCCGCCGAGCGAGCCGGTGCCGAGAATGGCCTGAACGACCTCGTCGCGGTCGCCGCCGACCCAGAACAGGCCCATTTCGGCGAAGACGCCGGTCTCCCGCAGGGCGGCGGCGGCCTTTTCGGCGAAAGCGCGGAAGGAGGGGGCGCGCCGCCGGGCGGAGGAAAGGCGGGAACGCCAGACCTCGACCGGGGGGAGTCCGGGTGCGGATGGCTCACTCACAGGGAGTCCTCCATATCCGCGAGGAGGGCGGCGACCTCCCGCATCTGATCTCCCGCGAGGTAGCGCAGCTCGTACACGGCGTCGTTGTGGCGGTAGATCGACTCAAGCATGCGGATCCGGGCGGCCGAAAGCTCGTTTTCGGCCCGGAGCACCCGTTCCTGATCCACCTTGCCGAGCTGGTAGAGGCGGAAAACCCGTTGCCGGGATTCCTCCATGAGGGCGACGGATTCCCGCTCCCCGGCGAGGATCTCCCCGCTGTCGCGGAGGCGCTCGAGAACCTCGGCGAAGCGGGCCTCCCAGTCCATCGCGAAGGCCCGGCGGTTCTCGGCGGCCTCGCGGCGGTCGGCGAGGGCGACGCGGCGCTCGCCCCGCTGGCGCATGCCGTCGAAAATGTTCCACTGGAAAGTCAGGCCGACGGCCCATCCGGAAAGGTTGTCCTCGAAATCATAGTACGAGGAGTTGTTCTGGATATTCGCGAAGGCGTCCACCCGGGGGACGATCTTCAGCTCGGTGGCCGAAAGGTTGAAATCGGCGGCTTCCTCGAGGAGATCGAGACCCTGCCAGCGGGGGTTCGACCGGAGATTGGCGGTGCCGGGGGCGATTTCCTCCGCGGCGCCGAAGGACTTCTCCACCAGGTCACCCTCGAGAAGGAGCCCGTCCGCACCGGGCGAGGAATCGAGCCCGATGGCGAGGCGGAGGCGGACCACGGCCTGGCGGCGGGCGACCCGGGCCGAGGACCGGTCCACCTTGGTGCGGGCGAGGCGCGAGCGGGCGGTCAACACCTCGAACTCGCGGACGCTCCCCGATTCGAACCGGCGGCGGGTGATGGCGAGCAGCTCTTCGGCACGGGCGACCTCGTCCTCCCGGATCCGGACAACCTGTCCGGAGAGAAGAACCTGATCGAAATGGGAGTGGACCGACCGCACGACCCCCAGAGCGGTGTCGAGGGCGAGGAGCCGCTCGGCGGAGACCCGCCGGTTGGCCGAACGCCAGCCGTAGTAGTTCTCGAAACCGGCGAAGAGGGACTGGTCCAGCTGGAGCCGGGTGTTGTAGGAATCCTGGGTGATGGGGACCTCGGAGGTGGGGGGCGGATCCTGACCGGCCTCCAGGGCGCGGTCGATGGCGTTCTCCTGGGCGTCGGTGGGCGGGGCGCGGTCAATCAGCCCTTCCGACCGATGCTCGAGGCTGCCGGAGGCGGAGAGCCGCGGGAGCGCGCGGGAGCGGGTCGTCCACCGGTTGCCTTCCGCCCGACCGAGGCGTTGGAGGGCCGCCTGGATCTCCGGACTGTTCCGGACGGCCAGGACGACCGCCTCCTCCCGGTCGAGGCCGGGGGCGGTCGCTTCGGCGCGGTCGGACACTTCGGCGGGCTCGTCCGCCGGAAGAACGGAGGAGACCAGCGGGAGAAGGAGGAGGGCGGTCAGCCCCAGCATTGGAAATCGCGGCACGGACATGGCGGTGCTTCCGGCGGGGATCACGATCCTTGGGAACCGTTGTTCCCGGAGGAGTCCTCCCCGGGTCCGTCGGCCGACGGGGCCTCGTCGGCGAAGGCGGTCTCGTCACCGCCCTCCCCGCCGCGGGCGAGGAAAACGGCGGCGAGTCCACTCGGCTTGCCCCCCCGGAGCATGGGGTGCGCCTTCACGGTCACCCCGAGCTTGCCGTAAAAGAGCGGCAGGGGGTTTTCGCGGGCGAACAAATCCCGGGCGGGCCCGAGGGTATCCTCGAGGTGGGCGATCCGACCGCCGCAGACCCGGAGCATCTCGCCCAAATACTTGAGGGCCAGGTTGGGCTGGATCCGGCTGAAGAGCCCCATGCTGAGGACGAGGTCGAAGGAAGCGTCCGGGTAGGGAAAGGGCGATTCCGGATCCCAGTGATCGAGGCGCTCCGGGGCGTCCGGGAAAGCATCCTGCCAGAGCCGGGCGACGGAAGCGTCGTGATCGAGGGAGGTCCACTCCCAGTCGTCGTAGGCCCGGGGCAGAACGATCCAGTCGCCGGCGGGCGCTCCGCCGACGAGGAGAACCTTCTTGACGGAGGCGTCTCCGGTAAAGCCCGAGAGGAACTCGGTGCGATGCGGGGCGACCGATGGCGAGGGGGTCTTCCGCAGGGCGCGGATCTGGGTGCGCGCCTGGAACTCGTCGGCCTCGCGCTCGGCGACTTCGGCGGCGGGCAGGAGGTGCTGCTGGAGGCCGACGGGGGTCAGCTTGGCGACGGCCAGACCGGGCTTGAACTGGGCGGGATCGGAATCGCGGCGGCGGCGGAGGCAGAGCGCGCCCACCGGCGCGCCGACCCGGAGGGCGTCGTGCGGGTTGGAAACGGGAATTTTCCGCTTGAGGAATTCGATCTTCGTCTCCGCGCTCTTCTTCTTGGTGACCCACTCGAAGAGATCGGGCGGCAACAAGCCCCAGAGGGAATGGCAGACGCAGCCGGCCGCGTTGGCCCAGCCGATCAGCCCCTGGAAGTCGAGCCCGCCGAGATGGTTCGCGGGATTGGTCAGGGAATCGCCCCGCATGCCGGTTCGGACGATGCGGCGCTCGATCTGCGACAGGCAGGTCCCGTTCAGGAACTCGATCCACGCGATCCCCTTGGGGTCGAGCAGGTCGAGGTAACGGGTCAACGAGCCGACGCGGCCCCCCCAGTATTCGTGGAGGTGCAGGAAAAGGATGGCGTCGAAGGGACCGTGGGCCGCGACCTCGCTTTCGAGGGAGTCGAAAGCCCACTCGGCGCAGAGCGGCTCGGTGCCCTCGGCGCGGGTCAGGTCCGGTCGCCCGTCGGCGAGGACCAGGCGGGCTTCGGCGGGCAGTGCGCCCGAGAGAGACTTGGCGAAGTCACCGTCCCCGGACCGGACGACCAGCACGTGCCGGAACGCCGACCAGTCCTGACCGAGCAAGTGGTGGTCGAAAGGAGAGACCGTTGGATAGGAGAAAAAATTCATAAAAACCGGGAAGAACAAAGCTTTGGGGGGAGGAAGTCAAGAAGTGATGGAGGGGTGGAGGGGTGGAGTTTTGGAGGGGTGGAGTGTTGGAGGGGAGAGACCGGAGACCTGAGACCTTAGACCTGAAGGGCGAAGACCTCTTCTTCCGTGGCCGGCGGCCTTCAGGCCCCGGCAAGAATGGGCTTAGAGTGAGCAATTGGCCGCCGGATGACGGCATCGTCATTGCGGTGCCGGTCGGCCATCCCGGGCAAGGCTGAAGCCATGCCCCACGTGGCCGGCGGCCTTTCGTGTCCTGCGTAGCTCGAAGAGCGAAGAAGGAAGGCCCCGGCGGGGAACGGCGATGAGGGCACCTGCTCACCCTTTCGATTTGGCGAGGTCTGAGCGCACCGCTTTGCCCATTCCGGGCAAGGCTGAAGCCATGCCCCACGTGGCCGACGGCCTTCAGGCCCCGGTGCCGAATACCACCCCGCTCAATTCCGAAACCACTCTCCGGTCGAGAAGTTATTGAACCACCGGGCACCGGGCACGCTGTTCTCGGCGGCGAACCAGAGCCAGGCGCTCCGGTCCACGCTCCAGAAGAAGGGAAAAGCGGACTCGCTGGTCCAGATCCAGCCGTTTTCCGGATCGAAGAACCAAGCGGACTCGTTCCGGTCGGCGGCCGGGAAAAGGAAGCCAAGCTTCTCATGATAGATCCACGGCGCGAATGTGTCCGAGAACACGCCAAACCAATCGGAGCGCAACCATCCCTTCTTGCCGATCTTGGCGTCGGCGAAGAGATCGATCGTCGCTTCATTCACAACCACGAAAAACTCGGGAGCCAAGGGGGTTTCGCCGTTGATGAACGCGTCCGTCAGCGGGACCGACCCGACGGCGTTGGCGATGTCGGGAAACACGTTCGAGAGATCGAAAAGATTGAACCTCGCAACGCGGTCCACCACGTCCATCCCCTCAATCACCTCGCCAAAAACGGTGAATCCGCCATTTTGGTTGTCGAGGTTCTCCGAGTTGTCCCCCAGATTCACGAACCACTGATTGGTCGCGCTGTCGGGATCATCTCCGAGCTTCGCCATGGCCACCGTACCACGGAGATTGGAACGCTTGAACTCGTTGACGACCGGGGCATCCACAGGAACCCGCGTCCCATCCACGTAGAAGCCCCCTCCCTGGATGATGAAATCCGGAACCGAGCGATGGACGAACGAGCCGCCGTAATCCCCGTCCCGGACATAGCGGAGGAAATTTTCAACCGTAGCGGGGGCGTCGGCGGGGAACATCCGAATGCGGATGTCACCGACGTTGGTCGAGAGGCGGACGGTTTGGGCGGCCTCCACCGACAAAAGAGAACTCAGAAGAAAGAGGAAAATGGTTACTAATTTCATAAGGGGGCAACAATTACCGATTCCGCCCGGCGAACGCAACCTTGGAAGTTGGACGCCCTCAGGGGAGACACGGTATTTTTATTTGGACTGATTTGTTGGAGTCCCGCCTTTAGGCGGTCCCACCGGCACTCCACTCGGGACCGAAGACCGGATGAATCCGGGACTCCAACAGGGCACACGACCCACCGACGTCCAAATGAAAATACCGTGTCAGGGGAGAATCCGTCCTTCCCGCACACTGAACACCTGGCCGGGTTGGAGCGGCTGCAAAAAGAGTCGTCCAAAGGCGCTCGAATCGATGACAAACCGTTGCACCGACCGGATCCACTGGAACTTTGAGCTGAAGAGCCCGCCTCCGGGGGTCGCCCCCAACCAATCGACCATGACGGGGGAATAGAAAAACGAAGTTCCGAGAGGCTTCCCGAGCGAGCCGAAAACGAGGGAGGACAGCCAGATCGTGGAATCACCGCTTTCGCGCGGCGTAAAGGAGAGACTTCCGAAAAGCGCACTGTCGAAGGTATTCGCCCGCAACCCGTCCGGAACCAGAAACCCGTAATCGAGAGACCAAAGTCGACCGTCGGCCAAGACCGCGACCCAACTATCGATGTCAACGGCGTAGGCCCAGTCACCCCCGAAATCTCCTCCCGGGAAGACGAGCAACCCCAGAGACTTGCTGGAAAATTCCCAACCTTCCACGGGCACCAATTTCCCGAACCCAGGAGCAGAAACCGGATCCACGAAACGGATAGTCAGCGGATCGGAAACCCCGGAAGCGACAAACGAAAAGTCTATTTCAACCTCCACTCCATCCACAATGCTGACCACGGACACGGTCTGCTCGAAATACGCGAACGCCCGGAGAGTGACCGCCGCGGCCACCTCGGAGGAAACGTCGGTTTCGAGGGAATCCGAAGAGGAGGCTGCGACAAGATCCGCACCCGAAAACAGGTCGATCCCGTTCAACTGGTTCCCCACTCCATCGCCTTCGACCCGGACCGGGACGGAACCGCCAACCGCGACCGATGCCCCGTCGGTTGGAGACGTAATGGAAACTCTGGGAATCGCGCGATTCGCATCCAGCGATTCCAGAACCACCGAGGTCGCCGAGACATTCCCCGAATCGTCCCGGACCAGCGCGGTGAAAACGAACTCTCCGGGAGTATCGAAAGTAAAGGGCACGGCAAACGGTTCCGCCGAAAACGTCGCGACGGTCTCCCCGTCGATTTGGAAGATCACCTCTTCGACCGTGCCGTCCGAATCGCCCGCAGTCGCGGTCAGGAAAATCGTGGAACCGAGGAAGTAACGGCCGAATCCCGAGGAAGGCTGGCTGGTGGGAGTAATCACCGGGCGGGCGCCAACGGCGGGCTTGACTTCGACCGTCCGCACGGCGGAGGACATAGTAGCCCCCCGGTTGTCGGTCGCGACCGCGACCAGCGAATATGTTCCCGAACTTTGCGGGATCCATTCGACCGTAAAGGGATTGCCCCTGGCCGGTGGTTCGACCGTTCCGATCAGGTTGCCGTTGGAGAGAAATGCGACTTCGATGATATTGCCGTCGAAATCCTCGGCCGTCGCCGTCAGGCGAAGATTCGACCCCGAGGTGACCGGGGTGGGTGGCGGTTGCAGTTCGACGCTGGGAGGAGAGTTCGAGCCGACGGTCAGCACGTACTCGTTGCTGAGGGTCGTCAGACCCCGGTCATCGACGGCGCGGGCGCGGACCGTGAAGGTCCCGGCCGCAGTAACCGTCCAGTCGAACGAAAAGACCCCGGTCTGCGAAAGATTGGCTGTGCCGAGCAAGGTGTTGTTGGCGAACAGTTCGACTGCGGAAACCGATCCGTCGATATCCCCGGCCGAGCCCCGGAAGGTGATGGTCGAACCAACGGCAAAGGAATCAACCGGCGGCGGACTCAGGGCGATGACCGGAGGAACCCCCTCCACAATCGTTACCGCGACCGGATCCGACAGTGCCTGCAAACCCTCGACATCCTGAACCCTAACGCGCAACACCGCGGGCCCCGGCGAGGTCGGCACCCACCCAAACGAGAAAAGCCCGGACGGCAGAAGCGTTGCATCCCCGACCGAACCGCCGTTCACAAAAACTTCCACCGAATCAACGACCCCATCGGAATCTCCGGCCGAGCCGAGGAGCGAACTGACCGTGCCGACGGCGATGGACCCCGGCGGGGGCGGGGTGATCGAGGCGGACGGAGCAGAGCCGTTCGACACTTCGATCTGCAGGGAACCGGTCTCCGCAACCTGCCCATCGGAGAAGGTGGCCCGGGCGACCACTCCAAAGGTCCCAAAGGCCCCGGCCGTCCACGAAAATGAAAAACGCCCCTCCGAATCCACCGAGGCCGAACCAATCTCGGTTCCCGCGATCAGAATCTCTACTCCCGAGATCGACGTATCGGGAGCGACCGCGCGCCCCTCGATCGGGACTTTGTCCCCGAAGGCGACCGACAACGGGGTGATCCCGTCGAAAGCGATCCCCACTCCGCTGGGACTCTCAACCGCCGTAACCGTTTCCGTCGCAGAGAGACCGAAAAAATTGAGATTATCAACCGCCTGAGCGACGATTTTGAAGACGCCCGGGACGGTGGGAATCCAACCGTCGAATCTGAAATCACCGTTGGCCTCGACCACCGCGCCGCCGATCGGCAGCTCGTTCACGAAAATATTGACGGCCTCCACCGTGCCGTCGAAATCGCCCGACGTACCCGTTATCGGCACCGCCTCTCCGACCGGGACCGTCGCGGGCAGCGGATCCAACGAAACGTCGGGTGCCGTTCCGGCGACGACCGTCAGCGAAACGGGTGCCGACATTGTCGAATCCCCGTCGTTGTCCGTCGCTTCCGCAGTAATCGAATAGACTCCGACCACGACCGGATTCCATTCCAGGAAAAAAAGGCCGTTGGGTTGGAGAGTCGCCTCCCCGATCAACCCCCCGTTGGCGAAAACCTCCACTTTCTCGACGGTGCCGTCGAAATCGCCGGCCGACCCGGAGGTGACTACCGGAAATCCGGAAGGCACGGTGGAGGAAACGGGAGGCGTGACGGATACGGTCGGCGGCACCGCATAAAGGGAAGGCAGTAGCGGACCGAGAATGCAGGCCGCAATCATCGTAATACGAGAAAACCGCATGAAAATCCCCTACCCTCCCGAGACCATTGGAGCAAGAAAAATCATCCGTCAAAATCCGAAAAACATTTATTCGCACCTTTTTTACTCAAAACAGCACTACCGCTCGACTTCGATGCGGAGGAATTTGGCCGGGGCGTCCACCGGGGTCTCGAACGCGCCGTCGCGCCATTCGACGTCGCTCCCGGTCCATTCGACGGCGTCGGTCGAGGACTTCGCGCGGACCTGTACGTCCGGTTTCGCCGGGTCGGGCTGATAGGGGAGGCGCAGCCAGCCGCCCTCGACCCGGGGACCGGGCAATGATGAGGTGTCCGAGAGATTCGGATCGAGCCCGAGGGCGTATTCGAGCAGGTTCGAGATGCCGTCGCCGTCGGGATCGGCGGTGTCGGCGGCCAATGCGCCCCCGGCACCGAATTGAGCATTCTTCCAACGATCCACCGGGCGGTCGCGCAGGATCAGGACCGCCGGCCCTCCCCCGATGCGGTAAAGGGCCGGGGCGGTCTCCAGAGCGAGGGTCAGGCTCTCGTCGCCCTCAACCTGATCGTCCGGAACGGCCTCAAGAATCCACTCCACGCGGTCGGCGAACGGCGGCCATTCCACCGATCGGGGGAGGGCGACCAGGTCGTCGGGACCGGCTTCGCCCCCGGCGAGAATCGGAACCGAGAGGGGAATGCTTATCGGGTATTCGTTTTCGAAAATCACAACCGCCCGGTTTTCCGCAGGTTCCCATTCACCCGCATCAGCCTCCAGCACCGTCGCCCGGAGAAGGGGCGGGGGGTCGTAGTCATCGGAAAAGTCCACGCCCGGCACCGCAAAGCCGGTCGGCTCACCTTCGCCCGCCGAGAGGCCGACAATCCCGTCCCGGGCCGCCACGTCGAGAAAGGTCAGGCGGATGATGTCGGACCCGTCGTCGAACAACTCGACTTGGAAGCGGCTGGCGTTCGAACTGCCCCACTCGGGCACCCCGTCGAAGGTGAGGACCACCCGGTCGCCGGGCTCGTGTCGGTAGCGCAAGGCCCCGCCGGAGGAGGGATCGAAATCGTCAAACAGCGCCGAGATCCGTGCCATCGCGAAATGCTTGGCGCCCGTCTCCGACCAATCGGTGTCGCCCGCCGAAAAGGTGATGTTGCCGTTGGTGTTCAGGTGAAGACTCCCGACCGGTTGCCCGAAGAACCGGAAGCCTTCCCCCCACGAGGGGCTCAGGAGGATGGACCCGTCGTCCGGCGGGTTGGCGAGCGCCGGTCCGGGATCGGTCGGATAAGCCGTCCGGGTATCGACGGTCGCCACGTAGCCGCCCGACCCGTCCGGGATAAACGTGATCGAGCGGTTGGAGAGGTCGAAACCGGAGGAAAAGACTTCGGTCAGCGGATCGATGGCGATTTCGATCCGAACGGAACGGCGCAACTCCGACCCGCCGGAATCGTCGCGGAAGGTGACCCGCGCCGTGTGGACGCCCTCGCCGAGGGCCATCGCCTGCCCGTTCAGGGCAAGGACGACGCTCCGGGGCGCTTCGCCCGGGCCTATCGAGCCGCCCGAAGCCGACACGTCGAGCCAGGGAACGTCAACCGCCACGGAAAAAACCAGGGGTTCCGCCGGCTCCGGGTTGGAAACCAAATACTCCGCCGACGGGGGTGAAAACGGTCCGCCGGGAGGTCCCCCGAAAACAGCGGCAGCGTCCGGCGAGACCGCAATGGCCCCCGCCGACTGACCGCCGATGAGAAGGGAAAAGGCCTGCCCCTGCATGCCCGGATTGTTCTTGTGGGTCACCCGCACACGGTAATCCCCGGCCAACCCTCCGGCGGGCAGGATCACGCTCTCGACATTATCGACGCGGTTGTCCCCGGTAACGGCGGGCAGGCTCGGTTTCGAGGGATCCAGAACAAAAGGCGCGAATACCGAGCCGTCCGGACCGATGATCCGCAGGTCGAGGTCGTTGACGAGAGTGGGTGCCGGGTTGTCGAGCCCGGGAATCTCCGGTCCGGCGGGATCGGTCCAGACCAGGGTGGCGCGGAGCGGCTCCACGCCATCCCATCGGATGACGAAATCCCGGGAGTCGGCGGACCCGGAGAGAAAATCCGTACTCCAGTACTGTCCGGATGGAGTCTCGAAATGGCGGATGAGGAAATCGGCGGCATTTTCGGCGTTAATCAGGCCCCATCCGTGGGCGTAGTCCGGTCCGGGGTTGCCGAGATCGTCGGCGGTGTGGATCAAGAGAGCCTTGAGAGAGGCGGCGAGCGGAAAGGAGCCCCCGGACCGGTCGCGGTAAAGGTCCACCAGCAGGGCCGCCGTCCCGGCGGCGTTGGGCGAGGCCATGCTTGTGTCGCTCATCGTCCGGTAGTCGTTGTCGTTTCCCGAGTCGGTCGAATAGAGCCCCACCCCGTTGGCGACGAGATCCGGCTTGACCCGACCGTCGTCCACCGGCCCCCATCCGGAGAACGAACTCATGGAAGCCGCCGCAGGATCGCGCTGCCCGCCGGACACGGCATCGTTGACCGCACCGACGGTGATCACGTTCTTGGCGACTCCTGCGTCCCCGCAGTCGCGGGACTTCCTTCTTCCGCTCTTCGAGCTTCGCAGGACAAGACGGAGGGCAAGCCGAGCTACGCAGGACAAGACGCAGGACATGAGAGGCACCCGGCCACGGGGAAACGCCTTTTCGTGGGGCATGGCTTCAGCCTTGCCCGGAATGGCCGTGGGGTTCCGCACCGGCGACGCGCCACCCGGAGGACCGACCGCTTCCACACAGCCGGGGCGCACCGGGGCCTGAAGGCCGCCGGCCACGGTGGAAGAGGACCGGGTCTGAACGTGGGGCATGGCTTCAGCCTTGCCCAGGATGGCCCGACGGTTCCATACCGCCGGCGCTGCCACCGCCTGACCAGCCGATCCCGCACAACCGGGGCGTGCCGGGGGCTGAAGCCCGCCGACCACGGGGGGCTGCCTTTTCGTGGGGCATGGCTTCAGCCTTGCCCGGAATGGCCGTGGGGTTCCGCACTGACGTCGCCGCCGCCGCACGGCCAAGCGATACCGCGCCGCCGAATTTATTTCGTGGCTTTCCCTTCTCCTCCCCTCAATGCGGCGGCTGGGGACCCGTCTTCGCAAAACTTCGTATTTTTCGGTGACCGCCCCCCCAGTCAAATCCCGCTGGCAGCAACCAACCCGAGATCTTGCTCTTCTGTGACTGCCTTGTGGAATCACAGGAATGACTCCCACCGTAG
>CAZDRT010000086.1:0-13858 GCA_964507815.1 uncultured Puniceicoccaceae bacterium | reverse complement strand
TCCCCGTGGGGCATGGCTTCAGCCTTGCCCGGGATGGCCGTGGGGTTCCGCACTGTCGTCGCCGCCGCCGCCACCACACGGCCAAGCGGTACCATTCCGCCGTCGCGCACCGGGGCCTGAAGGCCGCCGGCCACGGGGGGGGGAGAGGCCGAAGAGTCCCATGCCATGGGCCGCTCATACGATTCTATCTTCACTGGTCCTGCATCAGCGATGTCCCGCGGCCTTGAGTTGAAGAAAGAGGTTGAATTTTGGGCGGAACGGGAGATGATTCCCGAATGGTCCGATTCGCTCTTCTCCTTTTTCTCTCGTCCATTCTTTCGGTCTCCGCCAAGTCCCTGGAGGATGTTGTGGAAAAGGCGCGGGCGTTCGTCGGTCCCGAGAACCGACTGGAGGCGGTCGAAACCCTTCGCTACTCCGGGACTCTTACCCCGGCGGCGGGCGGGGAGACCCGGGAGGTCATGCTTCTGCTCGAAAAACCGGCGAACCAGCGACTGGAGATTGCCCAGGAAAAGGTGCGCATAACGATGGTGGTCAACCAGTTCGGGGGGTTCATGATCCAGGAGAATCTCGAGACCGGCGAGAGCATGGTGAACCCGTTGCCGACCGAGCAGGTCCATCGTTTCAAAGCCAACGCCGCCGAAAACCTGTATTTCTTCGATTTTCCGCCGGGGCGTCAGGTTCGGGCGAAATACCTCGGCGCCGAGGAGTTCCGCGGGCAGACCGTTGCCGCCGTCCGCTACACCCATCCGCACGGAATACGGTTCTTGCGCTATTTCGATCCAAAGTCCGGGGAGCTGATCGGGACGAAGACCGACACCGGTTCCATCAATACGGAGGAGGGAGAAATCGAGGTCGGCGGTCTCCGGTTTTCGGAAAAGGTGCTTTCCTTCGAGGGCGACGAACCGGTTCACACGATCCGGTTCGAGCGGATCGAGGTGAATCCCGAAATCCCGGACGGGGCGTTCGACCCGCCGGAGTCCGAGTAAATCCGTGACGGTTTTCCGAGAGTGAAGGCCCGGCCAATCACAGCGGAGAATGCCGCCCGCGCGGTCGCCGGTTTCCGGAAGAAAGTATCGTTCGCGGTGGAGACCGGCGATGCGGTTCGACCGATCCTCGAAAAGATTCGCGCGGAGGGCGACGGGGCGGTGCTGGATTTCACCGCACGGTTCGACGGGGTGCGGCTCCGGCGTTCGGAGTTGCGGGTGGGCGCCGACGAGATGGAGCGTGGCTGGCGAAACGTTTCCCCCGCCTCCCGCAAGGCGATCCGCTCGGCCGTCCGCTCGATTCGGGACTATCACCGCAAGTGCCTGCCGCGCGACTGGACCGGCAAAAGCCCGGAGGGGTTGTCCGTCGGAGAGCGCTTCCATCCGCTCCGCCGGGTGGGGCTGTATGTTCCCGGGGGACGGGTTCCGCTGGTTTCCACCGTGCTGATGACGGTGGTCCCGGCCCAGGTCGCCGGGGTGGGGGGGATTGCGGTTTGCACCCCCCCCCAGGCGGACGGATCCGTCTCGGACGGGCTGTTGGCCGCTTTTCACGCTCTCGGCCTGTCGGAGGTTTACCGGGTCGGTGGCGCGCAGGCGATCGGCGCGATGGCCTTCGGGACCCGGACGATTCCGTCCGTCGATCTCGTGGCGGGACCGGGGAACGCGTATGTCATGGAGGCCAAGCGGCAGGTTTACGGGACGGTCGGCGTGGATCTCCTTCCGGGCCCGAGCGAGGTGATGGTCATCGCCGACGGCGCGGCCGATCCTTCCCTGGTCGCTCTCGACCTGCTCTCGCAGGCCGAGCACGGCACCGGAAAGGAAAAGCTCTATCTCGCCGTGCCGGACCAACCAACCTGGGACCGGGTGCGGGCGAAGATCAACGCCAGTCTCAAGGAAATCCCCGGAAGCGGGACGATGGCCGAAATCGTCCGCTCGCGGATGCTGGTGGGAATCTGCGCGGATGAGGATGCCACGGTGGCCTTCGCCAACGAGGCCGCCCCGGAGCACCTCGAACTCCAGGTGGCGTCCGGGTCGACCACCCGGCTGACCCGGCGGATCACGACAGCGGGGGCGATTCTCCAGGGGTATGATACCCCGACGGTTCTCGGCGACTTTGTGGCGGGACCGAGCCACACCCTGCCGACCGACGGGACCGGGCGCTTTTCCGGCGGCCTCCAGGTGATTGATTTCATGCGGCGGACCAGTGTGGTTCGCTCCAACGCCCCGGCGAACCGGCGGGTGCTCCCGACCGTGGAGGCCTTCGGCGAGATGGAATCCCTCCCGGTACACGCCTCTTCGCTGCAACGCCGGGTGACTCCGCGCCCCCGATGAACGCCCCGTCCCGCAACCGACCCCCGCTCGCGAGCCTGATTTCCCCGAAAATTCTGGCCGCCGAGCCCTATGTGCCCGGAGACCAGATCAACGAGCGGGGGTGGATCAAGCTCAACACCAACGAATCCCCCTATCCGCCGAGTCCTCTGGTGATCGACGCGGCACGGGCCGAGCTGGACCGGATCACTCTCTACCCGGACCCGGCGGCGCGAAAGCTGCGGGAGCGGATCGCCGCCCACTGGAAGGTGGATCCCGGCCGGGTGATCGCCGGAAACGGGTCGGACGACATCCTGAATCTCCTCGTTCGCGTCTTCAGCGACGGCGGGCGGAAGGCCGGTGCGATGCACCCGAGCTACTCGCTCTACCCGGTCCTGGCGGCGGCCAACGGTTCGGCCTGGGAAAACGTACCCTTCGAGGTTCCCTTCCGTCTTCCGGTGGAGCGGGTCCTCGGCGCGGGTTGTAATCTATTCTTTCTCACCTCTCCGCACGCGCCGTCGGGCGTTGCCTTTCCGATGCGCGAGATCGGGGAGCTTGCCGACGGGCTCGACGGACTGCTCGTGGTGGACGAAGCCTACGGGGACTTCTCCGGCGGGAGCGCGGTTTCCCTCGTCGGACGCCACCCCAACTTGTTTGTCACCCGCTCGTTTTCAAAATCCTTCGGGTTGGCCGGGCTGCGGGTGGGCTACGGAATCGGGAGCGCGGAAGTCATCGGCTGGCTCGACCGGGTGCGCGACTCCTACAATCTCGACCGGGTCGCCCAGGCCGCCGCGGTCGCGGCGCTCGACGACTGGGGCTACTTCGAGGCGACGATTGGCAAGATCACCTACATCCGCGATTTCTACCGCAACGAAATCGAGGAAATCGGCTGGAAGGTCTATCCCTCGCAGGCCAATTTCCTGTTTCTGGAGCCGAGGGACTCCGGCGGCCGGACCGGGGCGGAGGTGGCCGGGGATCTTTTCCGGTTCCTCCGGGAGCGGCGGATCCTCGTCCGATACTTCGGAACGCACGCCTTGACTCGGAATTTTCTGCGCATCAGTATCGGCGACGAAGATCAAATGACAACTCTGTGGGAAACAATCACGCAATGGCGGGAGAACGAGTAGCGGAGCGCAGGCGCGAAACAACGGAAACGACCATTTCCGCATCTTGGAACCTCGACGGATCCGGAGTCGCGGAGATCGCGACCGGGGTGCTCTTCGTCGATCACATGCTGACGCTTTTCGCGGTCCACGGGTTGTTCGATCTTTCCATCGAGGCCGAGGGGGACACGGGGGTGGACTATCATCACCTCGTGGAAGACCTCGGGATTGTTCTCGGCGATTGCTTTCACGAAGCCATCGGCGACAAAGCGGGCATCCGCCGCTACGGGTCGGTGTTCCTGCCCATGGATGAAACCCTGGTGCGGGTGGCCGTCGATGTCGGCAACCGGCCCTGGCTCGGCTATGACCTGCCCGCCTCCCCCGGATTCGTCAAAGATTTCAACACCGGCCTCTTCCGGGAATTTTTCCAGGGATTCGTCAACCAGGCGCGCATCAATCTCCACATCCGCCGGGAGTCGGGCGAGGAACCGCACCATCTCGCCGAAGCCGCCTTCAAAGGAACCGCCCGGGCTCTCGACGAAGCCACCGCCCTCGACCCGCGCCGCGGCGGGTCCGTTGCTTCGAGCAAGGGTACCCTGAGTTCCTGAAATCCGCCTGGCCGGACGTATCAGCCGGGACTGGACCAGTAAGTACGGGCGCGGGCTGTATGCGATTGAGTGCTTCCGTCGGTTTTCTCAAAGGACACTGATCAAACTGCGCGATCAGCTCATCAAAAAGTTCAGGGCCGCTCCGCAACGCCATGGACCAACGTACGATTATGGGACAAATTTCGATATTCCCTCCACGCACTTGTGGTCACACCCCGAAAAGCGTTCCTTCCTTCCCCGGCTTGCCTTCCGCCGGGATCGCTCCATCCTGTGAATTTCCGATGAGCGACAAGCATTTCGATTTTCTCGTCCTCGGGGGCGGGAGCGCGGGCTACAACGCCGCCTCGCTGGCCCGGCGGCACGTGGACCGGGTCGCCATCGTGGACGGGAGCGAGGAGCTGGCCGGGCTGTGCATCCTCCGCGGCTGCATGCCCTCGAAGACATTGCTCTACGCCGCCGACGTTCTCCACCTCGCCAGGGAGGGAAGGACGCTCGGGCTGAACATCACCCGCCCGACCGTCGATATGGCGGCCCTCCACCAGCGCAAGCTCGAGATCATCGGCGACTTCGCCGACCACCGGCGGTCGCAGATCGAATCGGACCGTTTCCACCTTTTCCGCCACACCGGGCGGCTCCGCCCGGACCGGTCCGTGGTGCTCGACGACGGGCGCACCCTCACCGCCGACCGCATCCTGATTTCCACCGGCTCGCACATCGCCACGCCCGGCGTACCCGGCCTGGCGGAGACTCCGTTCCTGACCAGCGACGATGTGCTCGACCTCGATTTCGTGCCCGACTCCGTGATCGTTCTGGGCGGCGGAGTCGTCGCCTGCGAGCTGGCCCAGTTTCTCTCGCGCATCGGCAGCCGGGTGACGATGATCCAGCGCAGCGGCCATATCCTTTCGGAGATGGAACCCGACATGGCGGCGGTTCTGGAGGAAGGGCTCCTGCACGAGGGCATCGAGCTTTTCACCGGCACCCGGATCGAAAACATCGAGCCCAACGACCAGGGCGTGGCGGTCCAGTTTCTCCACGGAAGCCGGTCCGTCGTCCGCCAGGCCCAGCACCTCTTCAACGCTCTCGGGCGGAAACCGAATACGAAGGACCTCGGGCTCGAGGAAGCCGGGATCGCCACCCTGCCGAGCGGCCACATCCGGACCGACTCCTTCCAGCGGACCGACCAACCCGGCATCTACGCGGCCGGAGACTGCGCCGGACCGCACGAGATCGTCCACATCGCGATCCTGCAGGGGGAAACGGCCGCCCGCCACTCCCTCGGGCTCGATCCCGATCCGGTCGATTACGAAAAAATCCTGGCCGTTATCTTCACCGACCCGCAGGTCGCTTCGGTGGGCCCGGCCGAGGCGGACCTCCGGGAGCGCTTCGGCGACGACCTCGCCATGGCTGAATTTCCGTTTTCCGACCACGGGCGGTCCGTCCTCATGGAGGCCAGGCGCGGCTACGTCCGGATTTTTTCCGAAAAGAAGACCGGGCGCATCCTTCGCGCCGAATGTGTCGGCCGCGATGCCGGAGAGCTGATCCACTCCATGGCCGTGGCCGTCGGAACCGGGGCTACGGTGGACGAAACGCTGAAGGCCCCCTGGTACCACCCCACCCTCTCCGAGATATGGACCTATCCGCTCGAAGACCTGGCAAGCTGACCGAACTTTGAACCAACCGGAACCCACCGAACCCGTCCGCCTCGACAAGTGGCTCTGGGCGATGCGCCTCCACAAAACGCGGGCGCTGGCCACCGCCGCATGCCGGGGCGGCACCGTCCGCGTGAACGGCACCGGCGCCAAACCCTCGGCGAAGGTCCGCGCGGGAGACCGCGTCGATGCCCGGGCACGGGGGATGACCGTCTCCTACCGGATTCTCATCCCGCACGACAAACGCATCGGCGCCGCCAGGCTTCCCGAATTCGTCGAGGATCAGACGCCGGAGGAAGAGCGGGAGCGCGCGCGGGAGCATCGGGCCAACGCCCGCCTCGGTTCCCCCCGGGGCGCGGGGCGACCGACCAAGAAAGACCGGCGGGACCTCGAGCGCTTCATGCACCCGGAGGAGTAGGTCCGACCGGGCGGTCCTCGCAGGGGCGACCCGTTCCGGCGGCGATCCGCCCCAGGTGCCGGCCAAACCGGCGCATGACGAACAAATGCATTTTCGCCTGGGACGCCGCGTAAATCCACCAGGGCAGGCGGGGCGCGAAACCGTGGATGGCCGCCACCAGAAAACCCTCGTGCGGAAAAACCCGGAACTCGAACCGCCCCGGCGGATCCGGGGACCGGGTGAGAGCGCCCCCGGCGATGTAAAAGGCCCGCCGCCGCCCGCTCCCGGCCGTGAACGGCGTCGGGTCCAACCGGAGCAGCCGCACGCGCGGAAAGGTCCAGTCGAAGCGGATAATTCCCTCCTCGGAACGGGTCACCGAGAGGAGCCCGCCGAAGCGGCGGGTCAGCCACTTCCCGTACTCCGAAGCCACATCCCCGGCGTCCCACCCCGGCGGCAGGGGCATCCGCTGGACCGAGCGCACCTGCCGCTCCTTCCGGATGCGGGGGGTGTCGCTGCGGACGACCTCCGCCCGCGGATTCGGCAGGGGCCGCCCCTTCCCGTCCACCGCCTTCCGGAGGGACTCCTCCAGCGGAATGGCCCCTTTCTCGATCTCCGCCAGGAGCGAATTGGGCCGGGCCTCGAGGTGATGGGTCAGGCTTTCGAGCAGCGGGCCGACCAGGGCGATCGGCACGCCGCCGAAAAGAGCCACCCAATGGCGGGACAAGCCGAAAACATTGAGCGGAAAATCCACGAACCGCACCCTCCGTCCGAGAAGCCGGCCCGTCCGGAGAATCAGCTCCCGGTAGGTCATGGCCTCGTGCCCGGCGAGGTCGAAAACACCCCCTGCGAAATCGGGCCGCGAAAGGGCCAGCCGGAAGGCCCGCGCCACATCGACGACATCAATGGATTGGGTCGTCGAGCGCACCCAGCGCGGCAGAACCATCACCGGCAGGCGGCGGACCAGGCGGACGAGCATGGTGAACGACGACCCGCCCGGACCGAAGATCAACCCCGCCCGCAGGGCCGTCACCGGGACCGACCGGCTCCGCAGCACGCTCTCGACCTCCCGCCGGCTGCGCAGGTGCGGGGAGAGATTCTCGGTTTCGGCGGGCAGAAGCCCCCCGAGGTAAACGATCCGGCGGAGACCGGCCGCTTCCGCCGCGCGGATGAAATTATCCGCCAGCAGCAGATCGAGATCCGCGAAGCTCCCCTGGACCAGCCGGCTCGACGGACTCATCGAGTGAACGAGATAGAACCCGTAGTCACACCCCTCCAAGGCCTCGGTCAACCGGGGCAGGCTGAAAAGATCGCAGTGCCGCCACTCGGTTCCGTCGGGGCCGACACCCCGCCCGGCCACGGTGGGACTCCGCGTAAGACCCCGGAACCGGAACGCGTCCTTCAACTCCGACCGCAGGAAGGTGCCGACAAACCCGCTCGCCCCGGCGATCGCAACGAGCGGCCGGGGATCCTCCACCTGCTTGTCCTGACCCATGCAAACACCCTACCCGGTTTCGGCGGAAAAGCCAGTCGAAGCGGGACGAGTACGGAAGGGATCAGCGGGATGGGACTGGGGGGGCAAGCACTGGACGAAAAGAATTTTTGCGAAGACGGGTCCTCAGCCGCCGCATTGCGGGGAGGGAAATTGAAAGCCACGGAATTCCTTCCCTTACTCCACGCACTTCTGATTACACCCCCGCGCGCCCGAATCCGCTTTCGCCGTTGCGCGATCCGCCCGAATCACTCATTCTCTCCATCATTCCCATGAAAACACTCGTCCTTTTTCTCTTTCTCGCACTCTTCGGCGGGGCCAACGCTTCCACCGTCTTCATCGTTTCCCGGGTCACCGACCCCAAGGTGGACACGGAGGAGGCGAGTGCGTTTCGCGACGCTCTGGCCGCCGAATTGGCCGGCTACGGCTTTTCCACCGGAGTGCGGGGCGACCGGGTCGCCGAGGAGCCCGGAGACGAGAAGCTGACCGCCGCCGCCACCCTCAACCAGGCGCGCCAGGCCGGAGCCGATTTCGCGCTTGCGGCCACCCTCTCCAACCGTAACGAGGAGGTGAGGCAATTTTCCGGTTACGGAGTCGAGACTTCGAACCGCATCCACTCCCTTTCCTTCTCCTATCGTCTCCTCCGCGTATCCGACGGCGAGTCGCTCCAAGGCGGCACCGGAGCGGTTCGCAAAACCTTCCGCGCAACCGAGGGCGCCGTCACCGCAGCGGCCGACGCCACCTCCGACTTGATCGGGATGGCCGCCGGACGGATCGCCGCCGAGGTGGCGGCCGCCATCGCCCCCGAGGATCTCGTGGCGGACACGGACGCCACCGCCGAGGTCGAATTCACCGTGATCCCCCGGGGAATGGGGATGACCGTGCCGGAGGTGACCGAGCTGGACTCGGGCGAACTCTACGTGACCGGCGAACGCGGGGACGTCACCCTCGACGCCGTCACCGTGCTACTCGACGGCATCGTCGTCGGCTCGGCGCTGGAGCCGATTTCGGCTTCCCGCGGCCTCCACGAGCTGACCCTCCAGCGGGAGGGCTTCGAGGATTGGAAGCGGACCGTGAACATCAGCCCCAATCTCGAACTGGTCGTGCGCCTCAAGGCGACCGACGAGGAAATCGAGCGCTTCCGCACACAGGCCGCCTTTCTCGAGAGCCTGCGCACCGCCCGCACCCTCACCGACGCCGAGGCGGAAAAGATCCGCGGGATCGCAACCATGTTCGCGCAGAGCGGCTACCGTTTCGACATCCGTTCCGATTCGAAACAGGACATCCGCGTCGATACGGACGAAGCGATCACCATCGAACAAAACAACCGCACCCTTATGGGCGACAACCCCGAAAACTGAGCCAAATCCATGAACCGCGTTCTCTTTCTCCTTCTTTTCTCCGTCTGCGGCCTCGCCGCCCAAACCGGCGGGAGCAAGGCCTCCCTCGCCGTCGGCCCCGTCGAGGTCAACCCCGGGGTCGAGGCGGCGGCCCGCACCTCCGGCAGTCTGACCGAGCTGGGCCGGGTGGTCGAGGCCATCGATTCCGAGCTGATCAATTCCTTCCAGCAGACCCGACGTTTCGACCTCTTCGCGCGGAGCGATCTGTCGGCGGTTCTCGCGGAACAGAATCTCGCCAGCTCGGGCAACCTCGACCTGGACGATCCCGACACCGCCCAAGCCTTCCAGCTCGGCGGAGTCCAGTATCTGGTCGTGACGACCGTGACCGACTTCCAGGACTACGAGGAAACCGCCACCTTCGAGGCGATCGGCAAGACGGCCACCAAACGGATCCTCCGCATCGGGGCCATCGCCAAAATCTACGACACCACCACGGGCAAACTGCTCGAAACCGCCCGCGTGGAAACCACCGAGAGAGACATCGAGGACGAGCCCGCCTACCGTTCCGTCCGCACCGGCGAGCTGTCCGACAATCTTCTCGCCGTCCTCAGCAAGGCGGCCGCCGACAACGTGGCCGGCCGGGTGGTCGAAGTCCTCTACCCCGCCCGCATCGTCGGCATGACGGGCAAAATCGTCCTCTTCAACCGGGGGGACGGCTTCGACATCTCCCCCGGGGAGGTCTGGGCGGTCTTCGGCGAGGGAGAGGAAATGGTCGATCCGGACACCGGTGAATCCCTCGGATCGGTCGAGGCCGAGGTCGGGAAAGTCCGGGTGATCGAAGTGCTTCCCAAGGTCACCCGCGCCGAGGTGATCGAAGACTACGGCATCGAGAGGCTGCAGATCGTGCGGCCGGTAAACTAGTGACCGAAACGGCCCCCGAAGCGATTTCGCGGCGTGGGCCCGGAGCCCGGCCCCTTCCGATCCGCGCGAAACAAGCTCGCCGGAGGGCCTCTCTTTTCCACCGTGCGGCGCGGTTCTGCCTCCTCTCCGTCCTGCTCGTCTCCGGGTGCTCCACCTACAACGACCAGGTCGCCACCACCCGGCAGAACTGGAGCCTCGGCTCCTGGCAGGGTGCCCTTGCGACCGGGGAGAAGTTGACCGCCGACCGGGAGGACCATCGCAGCGAGGTCCTCCTCGGACTCGAGGAAGGCACCCTCCTGCGGGCGGTCAAACGCTTCGACGACAGTCAGGCGACCTACGAATCGACCTGGGACCGTATCCGGGAAATGGACCGGAAGGCCGAAGTGAGGATCTCCCAGCAGGGGCTCGCCCTGCTCGTCAACCCCGGGCAGACCACCTACCAGGCCCGCACCTACGACCGGATCATGCTCCACACCTATTCGGCGCTGAATTATCTGACCCTCGGCGACCCCGCCGCGGCGCGGGTCTCGCTGAACCGCGCCTATCAAAGCCAGCAACTCGCCGTCGAAAAGAACTCCGAACGCATCCGGAAAACCGAACGCGAAATCGAGGAGAACCGGGACGACACCGCCAAACAGGTCGATGTGGACCGGATCGCGGAGGATGCGGTGACCCAACGGAAGCTGGACGCCCTCTACGAGCCCGTCCGATCCCTCGAGCCCTACGCCCCCTATGTGAATCCGTTCGCGGTCTTTCTCGACGGGCTCTACTTCCTCAATTTCGCCACCGACGGCTCGGACCTCGAGCGGGGCCTGAAGAGCATGGAAAGGGTCAGCTCGCTGAACCCGGGCTCCGAATGGCTGCGGGACGAACACGCCCTGGCCAAAAACATTCTCGCCGGAAAGGGGCAGCCCAACTCGGTCGTCGTCCTCTTCGAAACCGGCCTCGCGCCGATCCGGGAGGCCGAGAAAATCGAACTCCCGCTTTTCCTCTTCGGCAGCGGCAGCGTTCCCTACTTCGCCGCCTCGTTTCCCGTGCTCCGCTTCCAAAAGCCGTATCCGCCGTCCCTTTCGGTCGAAGCCGGCGGAGAAACCCGCCGCACCTCGACCATCGCGGACATGGACCGGGTCATCGCCCAGGAATTCCGCGACCACGAGTCGCTGGTCGTCACCCAGGCCATCCTCTCCGCCGCCACAAAAGCGGCCGTCTTCTACGCGGCCCGCAGCCAGGCCAAGGACGGCTCGGCGGCCCAGGCACTGATCGACATTTTCGGGATCGTTTACCAGGCCGCCTCGAACGAACCCGACCTGCGCACCTGGTTCACCCTGCCGAAACAGATCCAGGGAGTCCGCGTCCCCATGCCGACTGACCGCCGACTCACGCTCGGCCTCCCCGGAGGCCATCAAAAGGTTGAAATCGTCCTCGAAACCGGCAAAGTTCTCGTCGTCCACATACGCGTAACCTCCACCACCGCCAATCCGGTCATCCACCAGTTCGTTCTCCAATGAAAAAGAAAAGCCTCCTTCCCGCCCTTCTCCTCCTGCTCGCCGCCGGTTGCAGCACGCCCGTGAATACCGTGGAGAGGGAGAATCCGCGGGCGATGCCCAACGTCGTGGACAGCCGCGTCGATATTTTCGACAACAGCCTCGCGAAACGCCTGTCCCTGGTCTCCGTCAACGAAGGCCGGGCCAGCGACTTTCTCCAAATCCAGGTGACCTTCCGCAACCGCCAGGTCAAGCCGCGCTCCTTCGCCTACCAGTTCCAGTGGATCCGGGAGAACGGGATGGTCGTCCAAAGCCCCTCCCCCGCCTGGAAACCCGCCCACATCGAAGGCGGCCAGACGATTTCCCTCTCCGGAATCGCCCCCAAGCCCGACGTGGTCGATTTCCGCCTGAGCCTCCGCGAGATCGACTGACCGGTCCCTCCCGTTTTTTTTAACCCATCCGCCCACAACCAACATGAAACACCGCGCCACCCTCCTCCTCGCCTCCGCCTCCTTCCTCCTGCTCGCCGGTTGCGGCGGCGGTGCGAAATACGTCGATTCCTCCGGGCCGAACACCATCGTCACCGTCGATAAAATCGACATCCAGGACTGGACCCGCGCGGCCGATCAGATGGTGGACAATCTCCTCGCCTCCAGTGTGCTCGACCGCTCCGCCCGCCAACCCGCCGTCCTCGCCATCAGCCGCATCGTCAACAACACCTCCGAACAGGTGGACACCAACCTCCTCACCAAGCGGATCCGGGTCGCCCTGAACCAAAGCGGCAAAGCCGTGACCACGACCACCGTCGGTCTCGGGGGAACGGCGGAGGATCCGCTCGCCAAGGACCAGGCCGCCTACGACTCCTTCAAACGGGGGGGCGACGCCGACCCGGGCGTCCAGCCGGGCTATTCCCTCTCCGGGCGCCTGATCGAGACGCGGGCCTCCGCCAGCGGAACGAAACAGAGCACTTTCTCCTTCCAGCTCTCCCTGACCGAAATCGCCACCGGCCTGGCCGTCTGGGAGGATCAGGTCGATATCACCAAGCAGGGCAAACGGGGCTCGGTCGGCTGGTAGGGGCTCCGGGCGGAACCGGACGCATCGATTCGGCGACCGACTTCCAGAACCCCACCGGTTGGGCGAGATTGGACTCAAGTTCCCCGGATCGGTAAACCAGAATATCGAGCCTGGGGAACAGGTCGTAGAGATCGTTGAAAAGACGGGGCCGTTCGACGAAAGGCAAAGCCGTGTCGGCCACAAGGAGCAGATCGACATCACTGCCCGGACGAAAAGCGTCCGTCCCATAGCTTCCGAAGACATAGGCCCGTTCCACCCGTCCCACCAGTCTGGCGGACAAATCCCGAAGAAAATTCTCCGGCGGCAAGGTGGATGCCGTCCGGGCGGGCCATACGATCACACTCACCGCGCCCCTCCTCCCAGGGAGCGATCCGCCGCCCCCACAAAATTTTCCGCGAACCCCAACGCGCGTTCGGCCTGCTCACGCGAAAAGTACTGAAACGGGGCACCGGCCGGTTGCGCGTCCGGGTAGCGGGTCGGAATATAGAACTGATCGAGGAGGCGCGCCTGTTCCTCCAGCTCGCCGTTGATGCCGAGTTCGCGGCAAACCAAATAGACCGAATGCCCCTTCACGAGATCGGCTCCCCGAAAATAAGCGATCGCCTTGAGAGCCTTTTCGGCTACCTGTTGCGCGATAAAGCAGGCCTGCGAATAAAATTCACCCCGCAACGAGGCCTCCCCCCATTCCAGATCATTGCGCGCTTGGGCAAGCCAATCCTGGGCCCGTTCTTGACTCATCGCGTGGGTCATAGCACACCGGATTGCCGGGAGGCAACGCGGAATCGCGATCGATTGAAAGCTGGAAGGGATTTTCCGATTCGCCGACCGAATCACGGCCATAATCGCGAGGCCCTGCAATCGACCCCGAGACGAAAGTCACCGCCGTCAGATTGATCATCTGGAGGTTGCCCCGCTTGCTCTTCGCGGGAACCTGTAGAATGTTAATCGACGAACCGAGCACGAACAAAAGGCTCCCGACGATAAAGGAGATCCCACCGATAATGTAGATGATTGCCTGCGTATTCTCCCATCGATCATGGACGGAGGGATCCTTCGCGCCCGCCCGCAGAGCCAGAAGACGCGGTCTATCGGAAATCAAATGCGGCATCAAACCGCTTCCTACGCGCCTTCCGTGTATATGTCCATTTCAAATCGCGGCTGCCAACCGCCCGGGGTGTAACCACAAGTGCGTGGACTTCACCAGGCAATTGCAGCCATTTTTGTGGGAATACCACGGAAAGATCCAGGGGAGCGCGCTGCTTTCAGCAGGATGAAACTGCGTAATTGGACGGCAAAAGTGGGTGGGTTGCTTCAGCGCCCACCTTCCAGATCCGGAGAATGCCGGTTCACGCTGAACCCACCCGGCGATCCCGAAGGGCGAAGACGGGAGACTCGCACAAGGCGGCGTTAGGTCAAAATCCGCCCCCTCCGAAGGTTGCAAGTCCCGCCGAAGGGAAATGCTCCAAGTCCCGCGGAAGGGAAATAAGCGAAGCGAATCGGGA
>CAZDRT010000085.1:0-13867 GCA_964507815.1 uncultured Puniceicoccaceae bacterium | reverse complement strand
CTCAGCCGATGGAATATCGGCCCATTTCAAAATCGCGATGGGTTACGATTTTTCTCCACGCACTGGGGGTTACACCCGAGGTCAAGGAGGCGAATCTTTGCTGCTTGACTCTTTTGCCCGAATCCTGGGACGTTTTTTTTTTGCGAACCGATTGTCATAAAGATTCCAGCCCCCCATGACGACCCAAGCACCGACTCCGCCGGGAACCTTCGGCTGGCACAACGCGACCCAGTTCACGGGGGCGCTCAACGACAACCTGTTCAAGCTGCTGATCCTATACGCGCTCGCGGTGGCCTGGCCGGAGAAGAGCGTGGACATGACGCTGGTCCTCGTCGGTATCCTTTTCGCCCTGCCGTTTCTGCTGTTTCTGGGGGCCGGCGGCATCCTCGCCGACCGATTCGCGAAGAACCGGGTCGTGCGCGGGGTGAAGCTCGCCGAGGTCGGGGTGATGGGCTTCGGGGTGGTCTCGCTCGTTTCGGGGTCGGGCTGGATGATGCTGGCCACGGTGTTTCTGATGTCCACGCAGAGCGCGCTCTTTGGCCCGACGAAGTACGGGATCATCCCCGAGCTGGTCGGGAAGGGGGGGATCTCACGGGCGAACAGTTTCCTCCAGTCGGCGACGTATGCGGCGATCATTCTCGGAACTGCTCTCGCCCCGGAGGTCAGCCTCTGGCTGGGGCAGGACTACGGAAAGGCCGGGATCCTCTGCGTGGCGGTCGCGGGTGCGGGGTACGCCTGTTCGCGGAAGATCGCTCCGACTCCGCCGAGCGGGGGCGGCCGGCGGCTGAGCAATTTGTTCTACCGGGACATGGTGAACAGCCTGCGCGAAGTCCATCGCGACAGTTTTCTCGCCCTGGCCGTATGGGGGTCCGCCGTCTTTTCGCTGGTCGGCGCTTATGTGCAGATGAACTTTCTGGCGTACGGGGAAGGGATCCTCGGGCTCGGACGTGAGGAATCGACGCGGCTTTTCTTTCTGACGGCGATCGGGATCGGGGCGGGAGCCCTGCTGGCGGGGCGCCTGAGCCGCCGAGGCATCGAATTCGGGCTGGTTCCGATCGGCACGGCCCTGATGGCGGCGAGTTGTGTTCTTCTTTCGACGACGGATTCCGGAACGGGAGTCTTCCTAGCGGGGACCTACGGTTTTTTGATGGGGGTGGGCGCGGGTCTCTTTCTCGTGCCGGTCGAGTCCTTCATCCAGTTCCGCAGCCCCCCCGAGCGGGTCGGGGGAATCGTGGCCGCCTCGGCGTGGCTGAGCTGGCTGGGCGTGCTGGGGGGAGCGCTGCTCCTCTTTGTGAACACGAAGCTGCTCGGCCTCGATCCGGCGGAAGGGTTCCTCGCGCTGGCGGCGCTTCTGATCGCGCTGACCGGGGTCGGAATAGGGGTGCTGCCCGATTTCTTCGCCCGTTTCTTTGTTTTCGTCTTTGCCCGCTGCTACTACCGGGTGCGGGCCGCCGGGAGGGAGAATCTCCCGGCGCAGGGGCCGGCGCTCCTCGTCGCGAACCACGCCTCCTACATGGACGCGATCTGGATCATTTCCCTGCAGCCCCGCCGGGTGCGGTTTCTGATTTCGCGTAAATATCTGGAAGAGCGCGGACGGTTTCTCCGCGCGATATTGAAGATATCCGGAGCGATCCCGATCCACGAGGAAGACGGGCCGAAGGCGATCGTCGCCGCTTTGGCGAAGGCGCGGACGGCGCTGGAGGAAGGCTACATTGTCGGCGTTTTCCCCGAAGGCCGTTTCACCCGGACGGGGCACCTGCTTCCGTTCAAGCCGGGCTTCGAGCGCATCGTGAAGGGGATGGACGTACCCATCCTGCCGGTGGCGATCCACGGGGGCTTCCGCACCTATGCCGGACTCGGACTGACCGAGCGCTCGACCTTGTTCCACCCCGGCGATTTCCGGCGGGAGATCCATCTCTCGGTCGGTGCGGCGGTGGAGAGAACCGGCGGCGGCGATGCCGAATCCGGCGACAGCCCCCTCGTGGAGCGGGTGCGGGTGGCGGTGTCGGAGGAGATCCTGTCCGCCGCTTACCTCCGGCTGGAGCATTCCGGTTCCGCGGCGGAGCGCTTCGTGCGCTGCGCCCGGGCGAACCGGAGACGGCTGGCCATGACGGATTCGGAGGGGAAGGAACTGTCTTTCGGGCGGACTCTCGCCGGGGTGATCGCTTTGCGCGGGCTCCTCCGCGGGGAGCTGGCCGGAGACCCGCGCGAAGTCGGCGTCGTCCTCCCCCCTTCGATCGGCGGGACGCTGGCGAATCTCGCCCTGGTGCTGGACCGGCGCATCCCGGTGAACCTCAATTTCACGATGCCCGAATCCTCGTTCGCTTCGACGGTGGAGCAAGCGGGTATCCGAACGGTGGTGACGGCCCGGCGGGTGCTGGAGAAGTTTCCCGATCTCAAAATCAACGCCCGTTTGATTCTTCTGGACGATTTGCTCGACCGGCTGTCAGGCGGGCGGCGGATCCGCGCCGGAATTGCCGCACTCCTCTTTCCGCGCCCGTGGATTCTCGGCCGCGGCAAAGCGAAGGCCGGCGATCCGCTGGCGATTCTCTTCAGCAGCGGGACGACCAGCCAGCCGAAGGGCATCGTGCTGACGCATGGAAACATCCTGTCGAACATCAACGCCTTCGAAGAGGTCGGCCGGTTCCGCAAAACCGACCGGATTCTCGGAACCCTGCCTTTCTTCCACTCCCTCGGCCTGACGGTCACGGTCTGGATGCCGATGACCCAGGGGGTGACCGTGGGCTACCATTCGAATCCCCTGGAGGCGGGAAAGATCGGGGAGTTTTCGGCGAAATTCCGACCGACGATCATTCTGGGCACGCCGTCTCTATTGCTCGGCTGGGCCCGTAAAATTCCGCCGGAGTCGTTCGGTTCGGTGCGCTGGATCATCGCGGGCGCGGAAAAGCTGTCCAACCGCGTCGCCGACTTTATCGGGAAGCGGTATGGTTTGAGGCCCTACGAAGGGTATGGTACCACGGAGTGCTCTCCGGTCGTATCGGTCAACGTGCCCGCCGCCGATCTCGAAGGCTACCGGCAGGAGGGGAGCAAGGCGGGTACGGTCGGCCGGCCGCTGCCGAACGTGCGGGTGCGTGTCGTCGATCCCGAGACCCGGCGCGTGCTGCCCGTCGGCGGGGAAGGCCTGATCGAAGTGCGCGGGCCGAGTGTTTTTCCCGGTTATCTCGGAGCACCGGAGAAATCCGCCGAGGTCCTTCGGGACGGGTGGTACCAAACCGGCGATATCGGGCATCTGGACGAGGATGAGTTCCTGACGCTGACGGACCGGCTTTCGCGGTTCAGCAAGATCGGGGGGGAAATGATTTCGCACTCGCTGGTGGAGAACGCCCTGCGGGATGCGTTGGAATTTGATGCGGATCAGGTGTGCGTCACCTCGGTGCCCGATGAAAAGAGGGGCGAGCGCCTGGTCGTCGTGGTGCTCCGGGAGATGGGGCTGGATTCGTCCCGCCTGGCCGGGGCGTTGAGCCGCACCGATCTGCCCAACCTCTGGAAGCCGTCGTCGAACTCCATCGTCGAGGTGGATGCGATTCCGCAGTTGGGAACGGGCAAGCCGGACCTGGTTGGGATTCGGAGGCTGGCTGCGGAAGGGGTGGGGTGAATTTTCGGCGGGAGAGGGCGTTTCCTGTGGGAAAGGCTTCCCACTGTGGCCGGGTTGCATAAGCGCCCGGTTTCCGCATCGGAAGGAAATGTTCCGGAGCGCCGCGGGGGCTCGGCGTGAACGGGAAATCTCCGGCTCACGGGGGCGGGCGCTGGAGCCACCCACCTCCTTCGGCCGTCCGATCCCGGGAAAACGGCTTTCAAAAACCCCCCGTGCTTGGGGCTGCTCCCGCCCGCCTCACGCATCGAACTCGAGCGTGACCGGGCAGTGGTCGCTTCCCTCGATGTGGTCGAGGATATCCGCGTCGATCAGGCCTTTCCGCGCCGGTTCCGAGAGCAGAAAGTAGTCGAGACGCCATCCGACGTTGCGTCCGCGCGCGCCGCCGCGGTAGCTCCACCAGGAGTAGCGGTCTTTCTCGCCGGGATGGAGGTGGCGGAAGGTGTCGATGAACCCCGCCCCGAGAAGGCGGTCCATCGCGGCCCGCTCCTCGTCGGTGAAGCCCGCGTTGCGCCGGTTCGCGCCGGGGCGGGCGATGTCGATCTCCCGGTGGGCGACGTTGAGGTCGCCGCAGTAGAGAACCGGCTTGGTCTTCGCGAGACCGGCCAGGTATTCGCGGGTGCGGGGCTCCCACCGGTCGCAGCGGTAGCCGAGCCGACGCAGCTCGTTCTGGCTGTTCGGGACATAGGCCGTGACGAGGTGAAATCGGTCGAACTCGGCGGCGATGACCCGGCCCTCGCCCTGGAACCCGGGGTCGCCGAAGTCGAATTCGACCGCGAGCGGGGCGGTCCGGGAGAACAGGGCGGTGCCGGAGTAGCCGGGCTTGTCGGCGGAGTGGAAGATCCGGTGCGGCAGATCGGGGAGGCCGACCTCGGGCGGCTCGTCACGCCCGAGCTTGGTTTCCTGCAGGCAGAGAAAGTCGGGCCTCGGCTCCGCCAGCGATTCGGCGAAGCCTTTCCTGAGGCAGGCCCGCAGGCCGTTCACGTTCCAGGATACAAATCGCATAATCGCCCGCTTCCGGTCATTCCCCGAGCCTGCGCCCCGGGATGAGGTGGTCGCGGACGTATTCGGCGACCGCCTCTTCGAGGACGGTGGGTTCATGTTCGTAGCCCGCGTCGCGGAGTTTGGTGATGTCGGCCCGGGTGTGGTACTGGTACGTTTCGCGGAGCGCGGGCGGCATGTCGATGAACTCGATCCGCTCCTCTTCGCCCATCGCCGCGAAGATCGCCCTGGCGAGGCGGAGCCAGGTGTTCGCCTCGCCGGAGCCCAGATTGAAGAGCCCTCCGGCCCCGGGCGATTCGGCGAGGTGGAGGGTCATCCGCACCGCGTCCTTCACGTAGAGGAAGTCGCGTTTCTGCTCGCCGTCGCGGTAGTCGGGGCGGTGGCTGCGGAAGAGGCGGATGCGCCCGTCGGTCACCACCTGCTCGAAGGCCTTCATCACGAGGCTGCGCATTTCCCCTTTGTGATTCTCGTTCGGGCCGAACACGTTGAAATACTTCAAACCGACGATATCTCGGAGAAAGCCGCCCCGATGGGCGTACAAGTCGAACATGTGTTTGGAATATCCATACATGTTCAGGGGCCGCAGGGCGGCCGGATCGGTGGAGCGGTCGTCCATGCCCGCCGATCCGTCGCCGTAGGTGGCCGCCGAAGAGGCGTAAACGAACCGACTCCCCCGCGCGAGGGCGGCGTGGCAGAGGATCTTGGTGTATTCGAAATTGTTCCGGATCAGGTGGCGGGCGTCCGTTTCGGTCGTGCTGGAGTTGGCCCCGAGGTGGAGGACGGTGTGGAAGTCGCCGGCAAACCCGTCGTCGGCCCGGATGCGTTCGAGCAGGGAATCCGCCTCCAGATAGTCGTGGAAGCGGAGGGGGACGAGGTTGCGCCATTTTTCGTCCGAGCCGAGGTAGTCGGAAACGACGATGTTCTCGAAGCCGCGCCGGTTGAGTTCCCAGATCAGGGCGCTGCCGATGAATCCGGCTCCTCCGGTGACGAGGAATTTTTTCTCGGAGAGATCGCGGGGGGAGGGCGGGGCCATGGAAATCAACCTTGGGCGAGTTCGCGGCTGCGGTCGCGCGCCGCGTGGAGGGCGTCGGTGAGAAGGGTTTGGAAGCGGCCCTCGAGGTGTGCGAGCGCGGCCTCGGTGGTGCCGCCGGGAGAGGTGACTTCGCGGACGAGAGCGGCGGGGGAGGCCTCGGAACGTGCTTCGAGGAGGGCGGCGGATCCGGTGAGGGTGCGGCGGGCGAGTCGGGCGGCCACCTCCGGGGCGAGCCCGAGGTCTTCGCCGGCGGCGGCGAGCACGCGGACGAATTCGAACACGTAGGCCGGTCCGCTGCCGCTGAGGGCGGTCACGGCGTCGAGGTCGCTTTCGGGCACCGCCACGAAGTCGCCCATCGCGGAGAGGAGGATTTCGACGGAGGCGAGATCCCCGTCCGCAAGAGGCGCCGCGCTGGCATAGGCGGACACGCCCTTCCCGACTTGGGCGGGGGTGTTCGGCATGATGCGGACGACGTTGCGCGCGGCCGGGGCGACCGTGCGGAGCCGCTCCAGGGTGGTTCCGGCGAGGATGGAGAGAACCAGTTTTCCGGCGGTCCCCCCGGCGAGGGCTTCCGGCAGCTCGGCCAATTGCTGGGGCTTGCAGGCCAGGAGAACGAGATCGGCTCCGTCGAGGGCCTCCCCGATCCCGGCGGCGTAGCGGATTCCGGTGCGGGCGGCCAGATCCGGGCCGGTGGGATCCGCGCCGCAGGTGCAGCAGAGGTCGGCGGGTTTCGCCCGCCCGGCGGAGAGCAACCCGCCGACGATGGCCGAGGCCATCCGGCCCGCGCCGATGAAAAGGGTGGGGGGCAACTGGGGGACGGGATCGCTCATTCGGATTCGACCGGGATTTTCAGCACGGCGCAGGTGCCCCCGCCGGAGGGATTCGCGCTGATGGAGACGCCGCCGCCGATGTTGGCGATCGAGTGCTTCACAATGGTCAGGCCGAATCCCCGGCCGACCGAATTTCTGGTGGAAATGAATGGATCAAAAAGATTGTCGGCCACCGAGGGGTGGATGCCCGCCCCGCGGTCGCTCACCCGGATCTCGATTTCCCGGGCCTCCCCGTCTTCGAGAAGGTCCAGGGTGATGTGGACCGGCCTCTCCTCGGCCGGGGTGCCCTCCGGGTAACTCTCGATCCCGTTGCGGATCAGGTGGCCGAGGCAGGTCTCGATGGTCTCGAGCGAGGTCCGTGTCTCGAACCGGTCGGGCAGGTTGTTCTCAACGGTAACCGTCTCCACGCCCGAATCCCCCCGGCGGGTGGTCCGGGCGATCACGTTCTCCACGCACTGTGCGGGATCGGCCTTGATCAGGGAGGCTTTCTCGTCGCCGACCATCGAACTGAGCTGGCGGACCAGATCGACCATCCGCTTGACCGCTTTCTCCATCGACGCGACGCTCTTCTCGATCTTGTCGGGTTGGTTCATTCGCAGCTTGAGCAGGTCGAGGTAGCCGACGACCACGCCGAGGAGGTTGTTGAGATTGTGGGCGATCCCCTGGGTCATGTTTCCGATCGCCGCCGTCCGGCGGGCCTCGCCGAGGCGCTGCTGCAGCTCCATGTTTTCCGCGTGCATGGTCTGGAGCCGGAGGTGGGTCCTCACGCGGGCGAGGGTTTCCTCCATGTCGATCGGCTTGGTGATGTAGTCGATGGCCCCGGTTTCGAGACCCGAGATCTTGTCGGTGCGGTCCATCTTCGCCGTGACGAAAATGACGGGGATCTTCGCGGTTGCCGGATCTTCCTTGAGCCGCCGACAGGTTTCGACGCCGTCCATTTCGGGCATCATGATGTCGAGGAGGATGATGTCGGGCGGTTCCTTGGCGACTTCGTCGAGGCACTCGAAACCGTTGGTCGCCATGCGCACCGTGTAGTCGTTGTTCTCCAGTTTCCGCTGCAGGACTTTCACGTTCACGGGTTCGTCATCGACGATCAGAATGTTGTTTTTCGGTCTCATGAGCGCGCGCCCGCCATGCGGAAGGCTTTCAGGGTGTTTTTCATGAGCATGGCGACGGTCATGGGTCCGACGCCGCCGGGCACGGGGGTCAGGTGGGCGGCCACCTCGGCGGCTTCCTCGAAAAGAACATCCCCCTGCAGGGCGTAGCCGGATTTGCGCGAGGCGTCCTCCACCCGGTTGATGCCCACGTCGATGACGGAGGCCCCCGGTTTGATCATGTGGCCGCGGATCATACCGGCCCGTCCCACGGCGGCGACGAGGATGTCGGCCCGCCGGGTGATGTCCGCGAGATCCGGTGTTTTCGAGTGGCAGACCGTCACGGTCGCATCGCCGAGCCGTCCCCGGCGGAGGAAAAGGAGCCCGAGGGGCTTTCCGACAATCAGGCTGCGACCGACCACCACGACGTGCTTGCCGGGGATCGAGATCCCCGAGCGGTCGAGAAGCTCGATCACGCCGCTGGGCGTGCAGGCCACGAAACCCGTGGGATCGTCCTGGCAAAGCTTTCCGAGGTTGATCCGGTGGAAGCCATCGACGTCCTTGCCCGGATCGACGCGGTCGAACGCCGCCTGATCGGCGATATGGGGGGGCAGGGGCGACTGGACGAGTATTCCGTGGATGGACGGATCGGCGTTGAGCCGGTCGATTTCCGCGAAGAGGTCCGCCTCCGGGATTTCCCGCGGGAAAACGTGCAGTTCGCTTTCCATCCCGACGGCTGCGGCGGTTTTCTCCTTTTTGCGGACATAGGAGACCGACGCCGGATCTTCTCCGACCCGGACGAAGGCCACCTTGGGGCGAGGTCCCGCAGGGAGAGCCGCCACCTCCTCCGTGAGTTCGGCGGTGATTTCGCCGGCGATGCGGTTTCCTTCGATCAGATTCATGGATCCGCGTTCAGCGCAGGGTGACGTTGGCCGCCTTGATCAGGAGAACACCCTCTTTCCCGGTGGGTTGGAGGGTGCCGTAAACCCGGACGATTCGATCCACCAATTTTTCGTGGCTGCCCATCGGAATGTCGGCGATGTCCACATAGGCGATCCGATCCCCATTGTAGTTCACCAGTTCGAAGGATGCCAGGGGCTTGGAGCCAAAGAAGCCGGAACTCGTTCGCTGCAGCTTGCCGATGTACACGCGGTTTGTGTCCGTAGGCGGGACAAGGGGCGGCTCGTCCTCGGCGATCGGCTGGGAAATTCCCGGCACGACGGCCTCGGCGACCTGGTTTTCGACTTTCACATCGCCTTCGGACTCGACGATGACCGTGGCGGTCTCTTCGACGGTTTCCTCCTCGACGGGAGCTTCGACGGGGGGCGTCGCTCCGGCGTCGGTTGGAGCCGACGGGACAAGGGGAATGACCTCCATGTCGGAATCGTCCGTGAGCGCGTCGCTCTCCACCTCATCGCTCTCCAGCTCCCCGCTTTCCACCTCCCCGAGGGCTTCCTCCTGCTCCTCCCCGGCGGCTTCCGCGTCGGCGGCGGCTTGGCTTTCGTTTTCCGGGGGCGTTTCTTCGGCCTCCATGGATTCGTCTTCCTCGACACCCTCCTCGAGGTCGTCGCTTTCGGATTCCTGCATGGCGTCCACCGTCTCGGCCTGGGTCGGTGCCTCAATGGTGGGCACGGGTCTGGAGGGGGTCGGGGCGGGGATTCGGGCGATGGAGGTCGGGTCCTCCATCGAACCGTCGAGGAAAGTTGTGCTCCCGGCCGTGGTTTCCTGGGGCATCGGGGTGGATCCGGCACCGAGTGTGTATCCCCGGGTGTTCCCGTCCGGTGCGGTTCGTCCGAAGGAGGGGTTCAGGCTGTCCACCTCTTCGTAACCGGTCAGCGGTTCGGAGGTGGGGATCGATGAACGCGCGGCGACGGGCGAACTGCCCCGCGGGGCGGGACTATCGCCGGAAGGGGGGGTGTAGCGGGTCGATCCGGCGCGGGCGAGAAGGGGGTCATCGGCGTAGGTAACCCGGGAGGAGGTGGACCGCGTGAGCGGACGGGTGCCGGGCGGAGGGGCGTCGCCGGCCGTCGGTTGGTAGTAGCCGGGGATTTCCTTGTGGACGGTGATCTCCGTCCAGTCGTCAACCAGATTGATGGTTACCTCGTCGCCTTCTTCGATCACGGTCAGAACCTTTCCGCGCGGCGAGGGAGTCATGAGCAGGGCCGTGCCCGGTTCGACCACGCCGTCGGCGGTCAGGCTGTCCCGGGCGATGAAACCGCTGTAGTAATCCTTGCGGACGACCTCCATCCAGTCGTCCTTCCCCTCCACGGGGACCGCGTTTTTGAACGCCTCTGAATCGGTGGAGATGGAACCGAGGACGGGGGACTTGTCCGAAGGGGCGAGGTAGAGGATCTCGATATCCGCCCGTGCGAAGAGGGCGGCACAGAAGGCGGAAAGAAAAATCAGGCTTGGTTTCATGGGACTGGCTGGTGGATTGAAAACGAAAGGAAGCGGGAAGTGTAAACTCCTTCGTGGGATTCGAACAACAGTATAATCCGGTGGTTACACGCGGCCCTACAAGTTTTCCCGAAACAACGACGAATTCGGACTTCGTATTCGTGTGGGCCTTGCGCGATGGCCGCGAACCGGCCGGAAAAAACGGGAAAATTCCTTCCATTGCCCCCCCGCACTTGTGGTTGCATCCGAAACGGAGGGCTACATGCGCGGTCGTTCGCAGGTTCCCCCGGGTGGCACGCGCGGGATCGCTATTCCGGTGCGGCTCCGGGATTCCGCGCCCCCCGTTTCCCGGGCTCCGGTGGGGAGGACAGAAGAGCGCGGATCTCGCCGGGGCGGAGGACCTTCGCCTGTCCGCGGGCGAGCCCCCGCATTTTGTATCCCCCGATCTGCGTCCGCTTCAGCCGTTTGACCAGGTAGCCAAAGGCTTCGAGGAGTCGGCGGATCTCCCGTTTCTTGCCGTGGTCGAGGTGGATTTCGAACTCCGTGCGATCATGCTTCGAGGGAATCACTTTGTCGAATTGAAGCCACTGGCCCTCGACCGTGCGGCCCCGGAGAAGCTTGGGGACGTCCTCCCCCCGCAGGTCTCGGTGGACGCGGACCAGATAGCGCTTCACGACCCGGTGCGAGGGGTGGGTGATCCGCTGGGCCAGGTCGCCGTCCGTCGTCAGGATCAGCAGGCCTTCGGTATCTTTGTCGAGCCGTCCGGCGCAGGCCAGCCGGGGATCCTGCAGCTGCTTCGGCAGAAGATCGAAAACCGTTTGCTCCTGGTGCGGGTCGGAATGGGTGCAGACGTAGTGGCGGGGTTTGTTCAGGACCAAGGTCGCGTGTTCCTGCTGCCGGGCGAGGATCCGTTTTCCGTCCACCCGGACCACCGCGCCGCCGACCGCGACCGACTCGCCGATTCCGGCCGTGCGGCCATCGACTTCCACGCGGCCCCCGCGGATCAGATCTTCGGCTTTGCGCCGCGAACAAACCCCGGATTGGGAGAGGAATTTCTGAAGACGGATTTCGGATTTCACGGAAAGGAGCGTAGCTTTTTCGCGCTCCGTTTCGATGCCAAAGAAAACGCCCGGATGCGAAATCTTCCGGCTCAGGATTCCGGATCGGGGTTCCCGGTCCGGTCGAGCGTGTCCCGGCTGATACCCTTCGTCTCGATCCCCAAGAAAATTTCCGCGTTGCGAAAACTCCGTTTGTGGGTTTTGTTTCTTGCGATGGACCGCCGTCGTTTTTGCCAGCTTGTGGGTGCCGGAGTTGTCTCCGGTTCGCTCTGGCCGTTGCGCGCGCTCGCGGAGCCTGCCGCCTATACGATTCGGAGGGGGGACACTCTTTCCGAAATCGCGGTCTCCCACGGTACTTCGGTCGATGCCCTGCGCCGGGAAAACGGGCTGGTCGGCGACCTGATCCGGCCCGGGCAGGTCCTGCGGATTCCGGCTCCGGGCGGAGGGCCGGATCCCCTTGAACGGGTGAGAGCGGTTTCGGAGCCCAAGCGCGGCGGTCTGCGGACCTGGCGCTACATCGTTTTCCACCACTCGGGGGTGCGGACCGGCAATGCCGCCATCTACGACAATTACCACCGCAACACCATGCGGATGCGCAACGGCCTGGCCTACCATTTTGTGATCGGCAACGGATCGAAGTCGGGCGACGGCGAGATCGAGATCGGTCCCCGGTGGGACAAGCAGCTCAACGGGGGCCATGTGCGGAGCAACGAGGTCAACGACCACGGCATTGGGATCTGCCTCGTCGGCAACTTCGAGGAAACCCGCCCGACTCCCCGCCAGATCGCCTCCCTCGACGCGCTGACGGCCTACCTGCGCGACCTGGTTCCCAACCGGATGAAGTTCGCCACCCACCGCGAGATCGACGGTCGCACCCACACCGTGTGCCCGGGCCGGAATTTCCCCGTCGCGCGGATGCACCGGACCTTCCCCGACCAGTGGTGACGGTTTTTTCCCGAGGAAGAATTCGACACGCGCGCCCTCTTCCGATTGGAAATCGGGATGATTCTCCAACGCCATGAAACGTCCGACGGACTCCTTGTCGTCCGCAATTCCGAGCCGTCCGACATTCCCGAGCTGATTGCCGTTTGCCGTAAAGTCTATCCGGGCTTTGCGGCGGCCGGGTTCATGTGGACCGGGGAGCAGTTGTCCAACCACCAGGCGGTCTTTCCGGACGGCCAGATCCTGGCCGAGCTGGACGGGCGGATCGTCGGGGCGGTCGCCTCGCTCATGGTCGATATGGGCACCGACCCCTACCGGCAGCACACCTACGCCGGGATCACGGACGACGGCTACTTCCACAACCACGATCCGCGCGGCGACACCCTCTACGGGGCCGAGGTATTCGTCGATCCGGACGTGCAGGGCAAGGGCATCGGCGCCAGGCTCTACCAGGCCCGGCGCGACCTTTGTCAAAAGCTGAACCTCCGCCGCATCCTCGGCGGCGGCCGGATTTCCGGCTACGCGAAGGTGGCCGGCGAGCTGACCTTCGAGGAGTATGTCCGCGAGGTGGAGAACGGCGAACGGCAGGATCCCGTCCTCAGCTTCCAGATGCGCGAGGGCTTCGTGGTCCGGGGTGTCTTGCGCAACTACATGCAGGATCCGGGCTCCCGCAACGCGGCGACTCTCATCGAGTGGCTCAATCCCGAGTTCACCCCGGTATCGGGGGAGGGGGGCAAGATGCGGGTCTCCTGCGTCCAGTACCAAGTCCGGTCCGTGCAGAACTTCGAGGATTTCGCCAGCCAGGTGGAGTATTTCGTCGAAACGGCCGCCGACTATCGCTCGGATCTGGTCGTCTTCCCCGAGTTTTTCTCAGTCCAGCTCCTCTCGCAAAAAGGCCTGCGCAAGTTGCCCTCGCTGGAGGGGATCCGGAGGCTGGCGGAGTTGGAGAAGCCCTTCCTGGAGCTGATGTCCACTTTGGCCAAGGATTACGGGCTCCACATCGTGGCGGGCAGCCATCCCATGGAGCGCGAAGGCAAGCTCTACAACATGAGCCCCATCGTCTATCCCGACGGCACCTATGACTTGCAGCCGAAAATCCACATAACCCCGGCCGAGAAACGGTATTGGGGGATCACCGGCGGGTCGAACCTCCGGGTGTTCCAGACGAACAAGGCGCGGATCGGCATCCTCGTTTGCTACGATTCGGAGTTCCCCGAGGCGGCCCGCTACCTCGCCGACCAGGGGGCGGAGGTGTTGATCGTTCCCTACTGCACGGACGACCGCCAGGCCTATCTCCGGGTGCGGTACTGCAGCCAGGCCCGGGCGATCGAGAACCAGGTTTACGTGGTGACCAGCGGGATCATCGGCAACCTCCCCTCCGTGCCCGCGATGGACATCCACTACGGGCAGGCCGCCGTCTTCTCGCCATCGGACTTCGAGTTCGCCCGCGACGGCATCCAGGCCCAGGCCGACGGAAACGTCGAGATGCTGCTGGTCACCGATCTGGACATCGGCGACCTCTACCGGTCGCGCGCCTCCGGCAGCGTGACCCCGCGCCTCGACCGCCGCCTCGACCTCTTCGAATTCCGCTCCCGGATGGGGCTCGGGACCGGGGATCAGTGAGGGGATCCTGTTGTTACCCCTTGAAAGCCGGGAAGTCCGGCTTAGGATTTTCAATATGGGACATTCCGAAATTAAAGGGAACGTTAAGAGCCTCTCGGAGAGAGAAAGGCGGGAACTTGTAGCCTACATTGTCCAGCTGGATGAATCGACAGAGAAAATCTTTTGGTAGTCTGACATCAATAAGGGGGTGGGACACTCTTGTCCCGCGGGGTCGGGTAGAATTCGCTATTGGATGGAGGAGAACCGGCGGACAGGAGTGTCCGCCCTCCCGCACG
>CAZDRT010000084.1:0-14145 GCA_964507815.1 uncultured Puniceicoccaceae bacterium | reverse complement strand
CCAAGCCGATGGAGGGAGCCGATTGGGACGGGCTGACCGTTTTTCCCGGGATGCGACTGTAGTTGTCGATTCGGAACCCCGCAGGAGGCTACCCGATCTTGTTCGGCCTCAAATTGGCCGCAACGGATCGGGGGCCAAGGCCACCCGACCACTTTTGAAAGCGAAAGATTGGGTGTTACGCGGCACTAGCCGGTGATGGACCGCCGGGCCTCCGCCCCGGGGAGCACGCGGCACCGGCGGTAGCCCACACTAGTGAACGGCAGATCGGTGCGAAAACGGTCAACCGCCTCCCCGCTTCCGAACTCGACCGCGACCAGGGCGCGGCCCACGCGCTCGCCGGAATAGCGGTAGTTGAAGTAGCAGAGGTTGCCGCGGCACCGGATCACATCCTCCAGAAAGGCACGGAGCGCACCTTCTCTCTCGTAGAATTCAATCTCGAGAAACACGGGATGGGTCAAGGTCCGCGGATCGCAGGGGATGGCCCGGAAGCGCACGGCCGGCGAGTCGTCAACGGGTTCCGGCTCGAATCCGCCCGCGTCGAGGTCCGCGAGGAGCCGGTCTTTCTCCGCTTCGGTCAGAACGAAGCCGAAGACCGGCCAGGCGTTCGCCCGATCGGTCTTGCCGTACTGGAAATCGATCACGCTGAGGCCCCGGAAGGCCCGGTCGAAGAGGTCGAGCATCGAGCCCGCCCGCTCGGGGATGCGCACCCGGATGTGACGCCGCCGCCGCCCGCCGATCCCGGCCAGATCCGCTATGCGCGAGAGCTGGCCGAAGTCGATGTTGGCTCCGCAGGCGACGACCAGCGCGCGTTCGAACGGGTGGTTGGCGGAATGTTTGCGCAATCCGGCCAGCCCCATCGCCCCGGACGGCTCCTGGAGACAGCGGAGGCGCTCCCAGTAAAGGCGAATGGCATCGCTTACCTCCTCGTTGCCGACGGTCATGAACTCGTCGATCACCTCGGAGCAGATTCGGTGGGTCAACTCGCCGGCTTGGCGAACGGCGGTCCCGTCGCAAAAAATATCGAGTTCCCCGAGCCGCACCGGCTCTCCGGCGGCCACCGCCGCCGCCATCGAAGCCTGCCCCTCTCCCTCGACGCCGATGATCCGGATATTCGGGAAAAACTTCTTCAGCCATACGGCCACTCCGGCCGCCATGCCGCCGCCCCCGATCTGCAGGTAGGCCCGGTCGAAGGGGCCTTTTCCAGACAAAACCACCTCGTCGGCCAGAGTCGCCTGGCCCGCGATGACGTGGAGGTCGTCGTAGGCGTGGACGAAGACTCCCCCGGCCTCCCCGAGAAAGGACTTCGCCTCGGCCAGCGCGTCGTCGTATCCATCGCCGGTCAAGACGATTTCGACCGCATCGCCCCCCTTTTCCGCGACGGCCGCCCGTTTGACCTCCGGCGTGGTGGTCGGCATAAAGATCCGCGCCCGCAGGCCGAGGATGGAGGCCGCCAGGCCCACCCCCTGGGCGTGATTGCCCGCCGACGCCGCGACGACCGGACGGTGCCGGTCCGCGCCTTCCAACAGGGCCATGCGGTTGAAGGCACCCCGCCACTTGTAGGCTTTGATCGGAGACAGATCCTCGCGCTTCACGAAGACCTCGCCCGGGCCCTCGAGCGAAATCCGCTCCAGCGGAGTCGGCACCCCGGCCCGGTACACCCGCTGCCGCGCGAGAAGGATTTCGTTCTCGAGCAAAGCACGATTGAATTTCATGCGACGATCCTGCCTGATTCCGGCGGAAAATCAAACCGCGGAATCGTGGTTCCGGACCAAGGCGAATTCCACCGAATCAGCCCAGACCGCCGCTGACGCGGCTGGAGGGGTGGTTGTCGAGGCGGCGGTCGAGGTCGAAAGCCGCGCTGATCATCGCCAGGTGGGTGAAGGCCTGTGGCACGTTGCCGAGGAACTCTCCCCTGGCCCCGAGCTGCTCGGAGAAGAGCCCGAGGCTGTTCGCGTAGCCGAGCATTTTTTCGAAAAGGTAGCGGGCCTTCTGGAGGTCACCCGTGCGGGAAACGCACTCGATGTACCAAAACGAACAAATCGAAAACGTTCCCTCGCCGCCCTGCAACTCGTCGGAGAAAGCCTCCCCGACCCGGTAGCGGTAAACGAGGGAATCCTCCACCAGGTCCTCGCCGACGGCCTTCAGCGTCGAGAGCCATTTGGGATCGGTCGGGCTGATCATGCGGACGAGCGGCATGATCAGGCACGCCGCGTCGAGGGCCTTCGTCCCCTTGAACTGGACGAATGCGCCCCGCCCGGCGTCCCAAAACTCTTCGAAGACACTTTCGTAGATCGCATCCCGCACGCCCCGCCACTCGTTGATGGGGGCGGGCAGCCCCCGTTTGTCGGCGAGGCGGATGCCCCGGTCCATCGCCACCCAGCACAGCACCCGGGAAAAGAGGAACTCGCGGTGCCCGCCGCGCACCTCCCAGATGCCCGCGTCCGCGTCGCGCCAGTGCTCGCAGACGTAGTCGAGCACCTTGCGCAGGCTCGTCCAGAGTTCCTGCGAGATCTGCTTTCCGTATTTGTCGAACAGGTACACCGAATCCATGACCTCGCCGAACACATCCAGCTGCAGCTGGTCGTGGTTCGTCGAGCCGATGCGGACCGGCCGCGAGCGGCAGTAGCCCTCGAGCTGGTCGAGGTGGAACTCGCCGTCGAGCCGCGATCCGTCGATCCGGTACATCGTCTGGAGGATCTCGCCCGGGCCCAGCTCGTTGATCCGGTCTTCGAGCCAGCGCATGAAGCCCTCCGCCTCCTCGGTGTAGCCCAGCCGCATGAGGGCGTAGGTGCTGAAAGAGGCGTCGCGCAGCCAGGTGTAGCGGTAGTCCCAGTTGCGCTCGCCGCCGACCTCGTTCGGAAAGCCGAAACAGGGGGCGGCGATGACGGATCCGTGCCTGCGCGAGGTCAGCAACTTGAGGGCCAGCGCCGACCGGTGGACGGCCTCGCGCCAGCGGCCGTTGTAGGTGCAGCGCCCGATCCAGGCGCGCCAGTAGTCGCAGGTTTTCTTGAACGATTCGACCGGGTAATCGGTTTCCCCGCAGACATCGGGGGCACCGGGCACGGCCTCGTCCATGACAAAAGTCACGTGCTCGCCCGCGGCCAGGGTAAACTCGGCGTATCCGTCGTTGTCCCGGATCTCGAGGGGCACCCCGCCCCGGAGGCGCAGGCTCAGGCCGTCCGGCCCTGCGGAATGGAAGACGAGCACCTCCGGGCATCCGGCGGACCCGGCGGTGTGGCCCGAGCGCGCGTAGTTGAAGCGCGGCTGGAAAAAGAGCTTGAAATCGACCGCCCCCCGCACGCACCGCACCCGCCGGACGAGGGCCTGCTCGCAGTCCTCCTCCTCGCCGGAGACCACCATGTAGTTCGCGATCTCGGCCACGCCGCTTTCGGAGAGAAAACGGGTCAGCAGGACATTCGTGTCGGGGAGATAGAGTTGCTTCTGCCGCATCGAATCGATCTGCGGCTGGATCTGAAAGCGCCCCCCTTTCCGGGAGTCGGCGTTCGCACAAAAGACCGATGGAGAATCGAATTCGGGGAAGCAGAGGAAATCGATCGATCCGTCAAGCCCGACGAGAGCGGCCGTCCGCAGATCGCCGATAATGCCATAATCCTCGACCGGAGTGTAGTCGGGGAAGGGAGGGACGCTTTCTTCGCTCATCGGGGGGAGAGCATCCATTGAAAGCGGGATGAGTTCAAGCCCGCAAAACACCGCCAATGCCGTTGACACGGACTGCGGCCTCGAACTCGCTTGGAGGCATGAATCCGAACGCAATTTCCCCTCCCGCGCGGGGGACCAGATCCATGGGCGGCACCGGACGGGAGTCGCACCGCGGCGGCGCGCGCCCGAGTTCCGCCCGTCTTCCCCAGCCCCCATGCTCCAGGTAGCCGGCGTGGACAAGGCCTACGGGCCGCAGGTGCTCTTCGAGAACGTCTCGTTCCGCCTCGACCGGGGGAGCCGCGTGGCGTTGGTCGGGCCCAATGGAGCGGGGAAGACCACCCTGTTCGCGATGATACTCGGGCAGATCGATCCGGACGACGGGGAGATTTCGACGGAAAAGGGAATCCGGATCGGACACCTTCCCCAGGAAACGGCACCGGTTGGCGGGGAGACGGTTCTGGAGATCGCCGCCGGGATCACCGACGAGCACGCCCGGCTCCTGAGATTCATCGGAGGCCGGGAACGGGAGGGAAACACGGAAGACGGCTATCACGAAGCGGTCGCCCGCTACAGCGAGATCGGGGGGTTCGCGATCGAGCCGCGCGCGAAACGGATTCTCGCCGGGCTCGCCTTCCGGGAGGCCGACTTGCACCGCCCGGCCCGCACGCTGAGCGGGGGTTGGGTCATGCGGGCGCACCTGGCCCGCCTCCTGACCGCGGAGCCCGATCTGCTGATGCTGGACGAGCCGACCAATCATCTCGATCTCGAATCGCTCCAATGGTTCCAGACCCACCTCAGGAACTACGCGGGGGCGCTTTTGATCATCAGCCACGACCGCGCCTTTTTGAACGCGGTGGTCGGCGGCATTTTCGAAGTCCGCCACCACCGCATCCACACCTACCGGGGCAACTACGACGATTACCTGGAGGAGGCCGCCGCCCGGGACGCGCAGCAACTCGCCGCCTTCCGCGCCCAGGAGCGGAAAATCGCCCATCTGGAGCGTTTCGTCGAACGCTTCGGCGCCCAGGCCAACAAGGCCTCCCAGGCGAAATCGAAGCAAAAACAGATCGACCGGATCGAGCGGATCGAAGCACCGCTGTCGGCGGAGAAAACGATCCGTGTCCGCTTCCCCCAGCCGCCCGCGAGCGGGCAAAAAGTCGTCTCCCTCGCGGATGTCCACTTCGCCTACGGCGACCTCCGGGTGTACCGGGGAATTGATTTTGTCGCCGAGAAGGGGCAGCGAACCGTTCTGGTCGGACCCAACGGAGCGGGGAAATCGACGCTGCTCAAGCTCCTCGGCGGGGTCCTCGAACCGGACGCGGGCACCCGCGTGCTCGGGCACAACGTCAAATGTGGCTATTTCTCGCAGAGCCGGATCGACATGCTGGACCCGGACCGCACCGTTCTGGAGGAGGTGCAGAGCATCCGGAATCCGGTCGGCGAAGCGACCGCACGCACGGTGCTGGGTTCCTTCCTCTTCCGCGGCGAAGCCGTTTTCAAGAAGGTCCACGTTCTCTCAGGGGGCGAGAAGAGCCGTCTCGGTTTGGTAAAACTGCTTCTCGACCCCCCGAACCTGCTGCTCATGGACGAGCCGACGACACACCTCGACATGGCGAGCATCGACGCCTTGCTCGCGGCGCTCTCGGACTACACGGGAACACTGGTCTTCATCAGCCACGATGTTTACTTCATCCGCCGGATGGCGAAGACCGTCCTGCGCGTGAGCGGCGGGCAACTGACCCCGTTCGCCGGAGACTACGACTACTATCTCCGCAAATCGGAGGCCGAAGGGGAACGCCAGGGGCTGACCGCCGGCGGGTTGCCCGGAGATTTTCGTCCGGCGGAAGAAGACCAGCCGAAGACCCCGAAAGGGGGGACATCCGGGGAGGGCGGCGGGTTCAAATCGAAGGAACAGAAGAGAGCCGAGGCCGAGGAGCGAAAGAAGCGGGCCAAGGCGCGGGCGAAGGTGGAGGCCCTTGAACAAAAAATCTGCGATCTCGAAGAGAAACAGGCCCGCCTTTCCGGCGAAATGGAGGACCCCCGGCTCTACGAGAGCAATCCCGCGCGCGTGATGGAACTGAACCGCGAAGTCATGGCCATCCGCGACGAACTCGACCGCCTCAACGAACGGTGGTTCCGGATGAGCGAGGAATGAAGGATCACCCGCGAACCGAAATACCGATTGCGCCAACTTCGCGAATGGATAACGTACCCGTATGAGCAAATCCGACGAACGTCTGAAGGAAATGGGTATTTCCGAACACTCGCTCTTCGAGAGTCTGTTGGAAAGATCCCCCGACAAGATTTATTTCAAGGACGCGGACAGCCGGTTCGTGATGGTCAGCCGGAGCATGGTGCGGAATTTCAATGTTCGACGGGCGTCCGATCTCATCGGGAAAACCGATTTCGATGTTTTCAGCGAGGAACACGCCCGGCAGGCCCATGAGGACGAGCAGGAGGTCATCCGGACGGGGGCACCCGTTTTCCGCGAGGCGGAGAAGGAAACCTGGCCGGACGGGACGGTCACCTGGGCCTCGACCATCAAAGCGCCCATTTTCGACGGAGACGAGAAACCCATCGGCGTGCTGGGCATCTCCCGGGATGTGACGCGGGAGAAACTGGCCCACGATGCGCTCGAGCGCCACGACCGCCTTCTCAAGGATCAGAACGATGTGATGCGCGCCGACCTTGAAAACGCGCGGGTGGTTCAGGGGCTGCTGATTCCGGGGCCGATCCGGGACTCCGGTCTGGTCAAGATCGCCGCCGCCTACGAACCTTCGCACGGAGTGAGCGGCGACGTGATTACCTTTCCCCGGCCCGACGAACGGGAATGCCGCTTTTTTCTCGGAGATGTCTGCGGGCACGGCGTTTCCGCCGGAATCTACACGATTCTCATTAAATATCTCGCCGACCGGTTTTCCCGTGGGCGCGACGACCGGATGCACGCCGTCCTCGCGCGGATGAACAAGGCGCTCCAGGACGTCATGCCGAACCGCTTCGTGACGGCGGTGAACGGCATTTTCCAGCGGACCGAAGAAGGACGGATCAAGCTGCTGGTCAGTCACGCGGCCCACCCGATCTTTTTTCTCCAACGATCCGGGAAGGATACGGAAACCATCCGTCTCGAGGCCTCTCCCGGCCTGGGTTTGCTTCCCGATTCCAGTTTCGCGATTTCGGAATTTTCGCTCGAGAGGGGGGATCGGACGATTTTTTTCACCGACGGGCTGGAGGAAGGACTCAACGAGACAGGGGAGGAATTCGGCCTTGATCGGCTGACGGAAGCGGTGCGGGGGAGCCGGGAGCAACCGCTCGACGGCGTTCCGGAGCATCTTCTCGGGGAAGTCGCCTCGTTCACGGGCAAGACCCCCCGGGTGGACGACCAAACCTGTCTGGTTTTTCAGGTCCGGTAGCGAAACCGCCTCCTTTCCGATGACGCTCCACTGGCACACCGAGCCGTTTCTGCTGATCGGGCTTCTTCTCCCCGCCTGGGCCTACACCCTCTGGACGGGTCCTTTCCGGTCGCACGGGCGGCCTTTCCCGGGCGGTCGCGCCGCGGCTTTCTATTCCGGGCTGGTGGTGATCTATCTTGCGGTCGGTTCGCCCCTCGACCAGATCGGCGAGGACTACCTGTTTTCCGCCCACATGGTGCAGCACCTCCTGCTGATGTACGTCGCACCCGTACTTTTTGTTCTCGGCCTGCCCCCGGAGGCGACCGACGATTTTCTCCGGCCCCGGCCCCGGCTGGCGGCGGTTCTCCGGAAGGTTCTGCATCCGGTGACCACGGGGGTCGTCTTTTCGCTTTCCTTCAGTCTCTGGCACGTGCCCGCGCTCTACGAAGCCGCCCTGGCCGACAAGACCGTCCACATCATCGAGCACCTTACCATCTGGATTCCCTCCATGGGGATCGCCTGGAACCTGTTTTCGCCCTCGTCCCTGGTCCCGCCGCTGAGCTATCCGGGCCGGCTTCTCATGCTTTTCATCCTCACGGTCGCCCAGCTTCCGGTTTTCGGGATTCTGACCATGTCGGGCGAAGTGCTCTATCCGACCTACGAATGGGCGCCGCGGATCGTCGATTTGAGCCCCCTCGATGACCAGGTTCTCGGCGGGCTGTTCATGAAAGTCGGGGGAATGCTTTTCGTCATGCCGATTTTCGGATACTGTTTTTATCAATGGGCGAAAACGACACAGTCCGATGCTTTTGATCAAGACGATGAACCCTCCCCCTCCCCCCATTCCTGAAGTCCTCGACACCCGGAGTCTCCGCGGACTGCTTTTTCTCGGCTTTTTCGGTGCGCTCATCGCGGCGAAATGCTCGGCCTCGGAGGCGCTCCGGCTCCACTATGGATTCGCGATCGACTCGGCGCTTTTCATCTGGCTTCCCTCGCTGGTGCTGGGCGGCGCTGTCTGTCTCCTCTACATCGCCGGTCCCGGACCGGGGTTCCATCCCTATTGGAAATCCAAGCGGTTCCTGCTTCCGGCGACGCTGATCTGGCTCACGGCGGCCTTCAGCATCGTCCGCCATCTGCCCTCGACCCTTGTTCCGGCCTCCCTTGCGGTGCTTCTCGCGGCGGCTTCCTTCGTGCTCGGGCACTTCCTCCGGTCCATTCCCGTAAAGTTTCTCGCCGCCGTCTGGCTCCTCGGCGCGGTCGCCTGTCTGCTCCTGCCGCCGACAGCTTCCTATACCCTCTTCGCCGTTTTGCTCCTCGGCGCGGCGGCCGTTCCGGCCGGGGTCGGCTATTTCCGCTGCGGGCGGGTTGCGCCGTAGCCCGTCTTCCGCTGTTTTCACTCAAAAACAACTATTTTTCGCCCTGTTGATGGCCGCCGACCCCTGATTTTACTGGGGGCGGTCTCACCCTTCCGCGTGCCGGAAGATGCTCACCGAGATGGGTGGCAGGTCCAGCAGGAGCGAGTGCGGGCGACCGTCCCAGGGGGTGGGTTCCGCGCCGACTCCGCCGCCGTTGCCGGCACCCCCGCCCCCGTATTCGGCGGCGTTGGTGTTGAGGATCTCCTTCCAATAGCCGCCGGTCGGAACGCCGACGCGGTAGCCGGGGCGGTGGACGGGGGTGAAGTTGCCGACGACCAGGCAGTCGCCGCAGTCTTCGCCGGAGAGGCGGAGGAAACTGAGCACGCTGTTTTCCGCGTCGTCGCAATTGACCCACTGGAAGCGCTCGGGGAGGTGGTCGCTTTCGGCGAAGACGGGTTCGGCGGCGTAGATCCGGTTGAGGTCGCGCACCAGATCGCTGATGCCGCGGTGGTCGATGTACTGGAGCAGGTGCCAGTCGAGGGCGTCGTCGTAGCGCCATTCCGAGGACTGGCCGAACTCGCAGCCCATGAAGAGGGTCTTCTTGCCGGGCCAGGCCCACATCAGCCCGTAGAGTGCCCGCAGGTTGGCCGCCTTGTCGGGGATGTCCCACGCCCCCATCTTGAAGAGCATGGACTGCTTTCCGTGGACGACCTCGTCGTGGGAGAAGGTGAGCACGAAGTGTTCGGAGAAATTGTAGAGCATGCCGAAGGTCAGCTCGTTCTGGTGCCACTTCCGGTGGATGGGATCCTTCGAAAAATAGGAGAGGGTGTCGTGCATCCAGCCCATGTTCCACTTGAAGTCGAATCCGAGGCCGTTGCCGGAGGTCGGATGGGATACCCCCCCGAAGGCGGTGGACTCCTCGGCGATGGTCATGGCGCCGGGGTGGTACTTGTGGATCAGGTCGTTGACCGAGCGGAGGAATTCGATGGCCTCGATGTTCTCCCGCCCTCCGTAGCGGTTGGGGATCCACTCCCCCTCCTCGCGCGAATAGTCGAGGTAGAGCATGGAGGCGACCGCATCGACGCGGATGCCGTCGATGTGGAAACGGTCGAACCAGGCGAGGGCCGAGGCGACGAGGAAGGCCCGCACCTCGTGGCGCCCGTAGTTGAAGATCAGGGTGCCCCAGTCGGTGTGTTCCCCCTGGCGGGGGTCGGCGTGTTCATAGAGGTGGCTCCCGTCGAATTCGGCGAGGGCGAAGCTGTCCTTCGGGAAGTGCCCGGGCACCCAGTCGATGATCACGCCGATGCCGCGTTCGTGCAGGGTATCGACGAGGAACTGGAACTCCTCCGGAGTGCCGAACCGGTTTGTCGGCGCGAAGAAGCCGGTCACCTGGTAGCCCCACGACCCTGAAAAGGGGTGCTCGGCCAGGGGGAGGAACTCCACGTGCGTGAACCCGCGGTCGCATACGTAGTCGGCCAGCTCGGTCGCCAGCTCGCGGTAGGTCAGCGGGCGGTTCCCGTCCGCGGCGATCCTCTTCCAGGAGCCGGGGTGGACCTCGTAGATGGAGACGGGTTCCTTCCGCCAGTTCTTCCGCGCCCGCTCCCCGATCCAGTCCCCGTCGGTCCACGGGTAGCTCTCCACGTCGCAGACGATCGACGCGTTGTGCGGGGGTGGTTCGAAGCGGGTGGCGTACGGGTCGGTCTTCAGGCGGAGGCTGCTGTCGGCCCCCAGAACTTCGTATTTGTAGGTCGTGCCGTCCCCGAGTCCGGGCACGAACAGCTCCCAGACTCCGGAGTTCCCAAGGGTGCGCATGGGGTGGAAACGACCGTCCCACCGGTTGAAATCGCCCACGACCGAGACCCGTTTCGCGCTCGGGGCCCACACGGCGAAGGCGACTCCGGGGACCCCGTTGATGATTTTCGGGTGGGCACCGAGCTTGTTGTAGATGAAGTGCTCGTTTCCCTGGTTGAAGAGATAGAGATCCTGCTCTCCGAGGGTGGGCAGGAAGGAGTAGGGATCGAAAAACTGGCGGATCTCGCCGTTGGACTGTTCGACGCGCAGGCGGTAGGGCCGGACCGTGTCGAACCGGTCCGAAAAGCCTTCGAAGAGACCCTCCGGATCGATCCTCTCCAGCGGGAAGCGCGTTTCCTCGTCGGCCTCGTCCCACACGACCGCCTGGCATTCTTTCGCGTCCTGGAGAAAGGCCCGGACGACCACGCCCTTTTTGCCGCCCCGGGTGACGCCATGCATCCCCAGCACCGCATGGGGCTCCGTCTCCTTCGCTTCAAGGAGACGGTTGCGTTTCGATTTCGGAAGGGAATATTCTGCCATGTTGAATTCTTTTTTGGGATGGAGATTTGCGAGAGTGACGAAAGTGAGGTTCGCACGGAATCATTCAAACATCAATACATTCCCCGAATGGCCGGGGGTGGCGTTCGGTCCCGGCGTTCGCACGGCGTCGCGCGAGCGCGAGGCCTACGGGAGCAAAGGTAGGGCCGCCGCTTGCGGCGTGCCGCCCCGGCGGGAAATCCCTCCTCCGACTCTCGACATGCGACCGCCGGCCATCGATCGCATCGCCAACGACTTCGCACGCGAATTTCAGAGAAACCTCTGCTCGGCGGTCGACCAAATCCCGCCCTCGGGAGTGACGCCCAGCCACTCCCGCCGGTCGTGACTCCAGAACCAGATGCCCTCTCCGTCGGTCCACATCCAGCCAAAACGATCACCGGCAACCCAGCCGCCGAAATCACCGGTGGTCAGACCTCCGAACACGGAGGACTGGTAACGATTCATTCCCTCGGGAACCAATCGACCCCATCCGAAACTTGAAAAACTGCCGTCCCCGTTCACCAGAACCCAGGAATTCAACATCGGAACCCACAGGAATATATCCCGTTCCGCTCGTTCAAACTTCATCCATCCAAAACGTTCCGAGAACACCCAACCACCGAAGGAGGTCGGATCATCCCCGAAGGCCGTCCAGCCGAAAGAAGGGCTGAACAACCAACCTTCGGATACCTCCGAAAATCCCACGCCTCTTTCGGGCGCATACTCGACGGGAACGTAAAACCACTTCCGCTGCCCGTGATCATAAAGCCAGGGGAAAACCGACGTAAATCGCGTGTCATTCGTTCCGGACTGAATGGGGGTGGCCGCGGCCGTCCAAGTGAGAAGAAAGGGTTGGTCTCCCTGTCTGGAAGAGGGAATCCAGTCACCTTGCCCCGGCTCATCGGGCAACAAGAGAAAGGGAGTGATCGTCACGGAGCTATACCAGGCGCTCCCGGCGGGCGGCGCGGAATCCGGCACCAGGATCTCCTGCATGGAGTAGGTGATGCCCTCGTTGAAGGTCTTCGATGTCGTCGTAGCCAAGGTGTTCGTCTTTGTTTCTGATCCACTGATATTGAGACCGACGTGAAAGCCCCACTTGCCCGCTGGGGTGGTCGCATCAAAACCGACTTTTATCTCGGATTTCACGAAGTTCGTCTCCGTTGTTTCGTTCGTATTCGTGCCAGTCTTGGTGTTTGTGAAGTCGATCGCGGCATTCGTCCACGGATTCCCCTCGCCGTAGGTTCCCGGGGAAGTGTCTTGGGAGACCTCGGAGGAACTTGGATCCGCGGGCATCGCCGACCATGCCGGCAGATCAGCCACTCCTGGTGTGTCCTTCATCCCGGAAGCCAGGTTCAAAAGATAGCTGCTATTAAAATTCGACGCGGCATCCGTGTCGCTGATCGTGTACTCGACGGGCTGCAGCGTGGTTTTGCCGATCCAAGAGACGAAAGCCACGGTCTCAAGGTCATTTCCCCGAAACGAGAAGGTCTTGTAGGCCTGATTATTGAATTCCGGCATGAGGTAAATGAGAAAGCCTTGGTTGAGCACCTCGTTTCCAACGTTTCCTGAGACGGCGTTCAGGGTATGTTTCCCGCTGTTGTTGGTGATCGTCACCTGGTTGACCGTATTGGTCTTGGTCACATCGGTAAGGGTGTTCCCCGCTTCGAGTTTTGCTTGAAAAACAGGTGTTGTGCGCTGTCCGGTAAAGCTGACCTGGGTGTTGTTGCTTTGGGAAACCGTCAAGGAAGTGCCGTCGGTGCTGGAACTGCTCCAATCGAAACTGACCGAGGTGTTATTGCCCGGATCGTTATTAAAGGCCACGGGCGGCGGACCATGGATAACACCGAGCAGGGTCCACGCCTCGCTGAGTGCTTCCGCCTCCCCTTGGGAAGCGGGGACACTGGTGTCCACGACTGTTCGGGGCAGGGGTTGAAGCTGGTTGGCCGGGGCCGCCTGAAATTGGCCGACCAATGAAGACTGATTGTGGAGTCCGGACAGGGTCGCGAAAACCGCGTAATCCTGAACCGTTCCGGTGACTGGCTCGTCCACCAATATCCTCTGCACGCCGAGGCCGAATGCGAAATTCGGATCTTCGCTGGGAATGGAGCCCCCGCCCGGGTTGCTGAACTCTGGAATGGATCCTGTATCGGAAGAGGGATCGAAGGAATAAAGCAACGGAGCCGTGGCGACGAACCAAGGGAAATTAGGAGCTTCCGGCACCTGGCCGAAAATCGCGAGGGTCACACCTCCAACGCCGAAGAGCTGACCGTTTTCAAAATCACAGGCTCCGTCGGACATCCTGACCGAATAAGCCGTGAAGGGATCTTCTGTAAAAATCCCCGAATCACCGAGGTAGGCTGTCTCGACGGTGTCGATACGATCCGTTGCCTTGAGCTCGCTTGCCGGGATGGCTTGCATGAGGATATTCTGATTACCTCCCTTTCCGCAATTTTCGCTCACGGCCACAAAGAGCACGTTTACCTCCCCAACTTCCGCCCCCGGGATGCTCGTGGTCTCCCCGCCAATGAACACATGCGTGTCAAAAAGCCCTGTGTAGTGCAACTGCTCCCCGAGGCTGATATAGTGGGTTTCTCCAAAAAAATCGGCCTTCGCGCTGGTGGTGACGCCGATACGGTAGCCGTCCAAGTGGTTCCCCGTCCAAGTGAAAATCGTCAGCTCGTCGTTGATCAGCTCGGCACTCAGGCCATTTATGGGAATGTTGTCCGTCTGGATGAAATTACCGCTGGTGCCCGGGTTTGTGACGAAAAAAGGCTGGCTCTGAGGGTTCCCGGAATCCCAACTTGGATTCCGCGTGAGGGGCGCGAAATGGACTTGGCTGCTTGCCGCCAGCGTGTCCCAGCTGATCACCCAGAGTTCCTCTCCCCAGGCAACCAGCTCGACATTGTTTTGCGGGGTGAAGAGGTCATTGTTCAATTTGCCGAGTGCGAAAGGGAGCGGCTCATCCGGCCCGGGGGCCTCGGTGCCGGAGACGGGAAAGAGAACGATCTGCGGACCGGATTGGCCGTTGTAGGCGCTCACCGGCATCGCGATCCAAAGATAGCCCCCGAAGTAAACCCCATCTCCTATGCCACCCTGCCCGGGATGAAGGGTCCCGCTCTCACCAGCGGCACCAGCCGGAAGAAAAGAGGTCTGCGCCGTGATTTGACCCTCGTGGAGAACAACTTCGGGAGCACTGATGTCACCGTGGGTAAAAGTGGAACTCAAAGCCCCGAAGAGAAGGAGGAATAATTGGCGTAACATCCATGATGAAAGTCCCGGGATTCCCGTAAAAGCAACTGAAAACGCCGAATTTCAGTCATTAATAATCAGTGCAGGCCCCAGGCGCAGGGAAGACTGTCACGGGATTCCCCGTGGGGCATGGCTTCAGCCTTGCCCGGGATGGCCGTGGGGTT